>NZ_SRYY01000004.1:0-383003 GCF_004793735.1 Muribaculum sp. NM65_B17 | reverse complement strand
AGGCTGATGCCTCTGCACGTTGAGTAGCACTCAAAAATTATTTAGGACAATATTGATATCTTTGCGTCATATAGGTGAATATGGAACGGAAAGAGTTTGAAAGCCGAATAACACGTATGCGTCCGCAACTTCTGCAGCTCGCCATCCGGTACCTCAACAACGGTGACGATGCCGAAGATGTGGTACAGGACACGCTGCTGAAGCTATGGTTTCTGCGTGACCGACTCGAAGACTACCGAAGCGTAGAATCACTGGCCTCGGTCATCACGCGGCATCTTGCAATAAGCTGCATAAGAAGCCGCCGAGCAGGAGTGGTCGACATCGACGAGCTATACGATGTAAAAGGCGACGAATCAACTGAAATGAAAATCATCCGGGAGGAGAGCCTCAAGGAGATATTCGACGCAATATCGGCACTGCCCGACCTCCAGCAATCGATACTGAGGATGAAGCATGTCGAAGGCTTCGAGGTCGAAGAGATAGCCGCAATAACGGGAAGCAATCCCGGAGCCGTGCGCGTCAACCTGTCGAGAGCAAGAAAAAGAATAAAACAACAATTCATGCCCAATTGAACGATGAACACTACTATTATAACAAAGAAAAACGTAAGGAACTACATCGAAAAGTTTCTTGACGGTGAAACAAGCAACGCCGAAGAGCAGGCGCTATATGACTTTTTCAAGAATGAGGATGTGCCTCAGTCGCTGCAAGAGTACGCCCCGATGTTTGCGTGGTATGACGGCAAGATGGAGGAGGATCCCCGCCGGCTCATAGAGGAGAACCGCCGACAGAGCCGCATCATACGCATAAGGCTCGTGAGGTGGAGCATAGCCGCCGCAGCCATGGTGGCTGTGATGGTGAGCGTGGGAATAGCGCTGTTCACCGACAGCACATCCTCGACGAGCATCTACGACGGCAGCTACGTGAAAGTGGGCAACACGGTCAACAGCAACATCAACGAGATAATGCCCGAGATAGAGGCCACCATCGCCCATGCCGACGATGTGGAGCGCAAGGCTCTCGAAACCTACCGCAACCTCCAGCAGGCCGAGAACGAAATAGAACAAAAAGGCAGACAATAATAAATTAATCAATCAAATAGACTCCAAGCAATGAACTCATCAAGCATCATCAAGAGCCTGCTGCTCGCAGTGGTATTCGCAGTGGCATGTTCGGTCGAAATTTCGGCCCAGAAAAACATCCAGTCGGCAATAAACGCAATAGCCAAGGACAAGTCGGTGATAGTGAACTCGGTAACCACGCGCAATCCCAAGAACCACAAAATCGAAAAGACCGTGCGCACCTACACCATCAACAGCAAAGCCCTCGCGCAACGGCTTAAGGATGCGTTCATGGACGATGAAGAGCAGGCCGATAAGGCAATCATATCGAGCGACAGCAACCAGGTGTCGTTTACCTACTACTTCAACAAGCGCGAAACGATGTACAGCGCCACAATAACCAACGGCGAGCAGATAACGGTGACCTACATATTCCGTCCCGACGGAAAGGACAACGGCGCGGTCAACGTAATGATACGCCGCGACAAGCTGCCCCAGATGAACCTGCCGCTGACGGCGATGCTATAGACCACCATACCGAAACAAAGATAACATATAAATAAAGAGAATAGCTTTTAATGCACTGAATTGAGTAATCGGGTGGAGGACACTGAAAATTGGGAACGGCCTCTATAGAGATTAATACAACAGGCCGAAGACGCCTCCACTAACAACGAAAGAAGCGCGACTGTGTGGGATACACAATCGCGCTTCGCTTTTTATCGTAACACCGATCGGGTGGCTTACTTGACCTCCCAGGTTTCGCCTGCGAGAATCATGTCGCGCAACCGGTCAAATCCCTTCTTGGCGCGCACCTGCTCGATCTGCATGTCAATCTCCTCGTTGTAGACGGGGCTCTCCACATCGCGGATCACGCCCACAGCAAGCGGCAAGTCGTAGCCGTCCATCATGGCAAGCTGCTGGTGGAGGAAGTTGCTCGGAGTGTGAGCGTCGTGAACGAGCACATCGTCGATCGTGTATCCGTCCTTGCCCAGCTCGACAGCCTTCAGCAGGAATCCGTCGCGCACAAGTCCCTTCTCCATGTTCTTGCCGAAGAGCATCTTCTCGCCGTGACGCAGATGAATTGTGCGCTCGGCACGGAACTCGCGGTCGCTGATGTAGTTGTGTATGCCGTTGTTGAATATCACGCAGTTCTGAAGCATCTCTACAACCGAAGTGCCACGGTGACGGGCGGCGGCCACCATCACCTCCTGGGCGATGGGCAGGTCGACATCGATCGAGCGGCCGAAGAAGTTGCCACGGGCGCCAAACACGAGTTCGGCCGGGATAAACGGATCCTCGGTAGTGCCGTAGGGCGATGACTTGCTCACAAATCCGCGTGCGCTTGTGGGTGAATACTGACCCTTGGTCAAGCCGTAGATCTTATTGTTGAACAACAGCAGGTTGATGTCGACATTTCGACGCACTGCATGGATGAAGTGGTTTCCGCCTATGGCAAGGCCGTCGCCGTCACCCGAAATCTGCCACACGGTCATTGCCGGATTGGCCACCTTGAATCCCGTAGCCACTGCGGCAGCACGGCCGTGGATGGTGTGGAATCCGTAGGTGTTCATGTAGTAAGGGAGGCGCGAGCTGCACCCGATGCCTGAAATCACGGCTGTGTTGTGGGGAGCCACGCCTATTTCGGCCATAGCCTTGTGGAGCACGTTGAGTATGGCATGGTCACCACATCCGGGGCACCAGCGCACCGATTGGTCGCTCTTATAGTCAGCTGCTGTATATTTTATGCAATCCATAGTCGTAACTTTTTACTTTTCGTCCATAAATTTTTTAACGCCGTCAACGACCTCCTGCACCAGGAAGGGCTGACCCTGAACCTTGTTGATGCGCTTAACCTCAAGTCCGGCAAACTTGCTCTGCAGATAGTCGGCAAACTGTCCCGTGTTCAATTCGGCGCATATCACCTTCTTGTAGCGCGAAAGCACTTCGCGGGTTTTGCGGGGCAGCGGGCTTATGTAGCGGAAATGGGCAAACGCCACCTTGCGGCCCTCCTTGCACAGCTCCTGAGCTGCGGTGTAGAGGTGTCCGTAGGTACCACCCCAGCCCACGAGCAACGTGTCGGCATCGGCGTCACACAGCACTTCGAGCTCGGGAATGTCATTGGCAATCTTCTCAATCTTGGCCTTGCGCACATACACCATCTTCTCATGGTTGGCGGGGTCGGTCGATATGGCACCGGTCACAAAGTCCTTCTCAAGGCCGCCGAGGCGGTGGGTGAGGCCTTCGGTTCCGGGAATTGCCCAGTAGCGCACATTGCTCTCCTCGTCGCGCTGATAGGCACGCCATGTGGCGCGCAGCTCCTCGGGCACGTAATGGGGCTTGATGGCGGGATATTCGTCATCGTCGGGGATGCGCCATGCCGACGAGCCGTTGCCGATGAATGCATCGGATAGCAGAATCACGGGAGTCATGTGCTCAATCGCTATGCGCGAAGCCTCAAAGGCCATGGTGAAACAGTCGGTGGGCGATGCGGGAGCCACTACCACCAGGGGCGACTCGCCGTTGCGACCGTAGAGGGCCTGCATAAGGTCGGTCTGCTCGGTCTTGGTGGGAAGTCCGGTCGAGGGGCCTCCGCGCTGTACATCGATTACCACCAACGGCAGCTCGGCCATAACGGCAAGACCTATACCCTCGCTCTTCAATGCAAGGCCGGGGCCCGAAGTTGAAGTGACGCCGAGGTTTCCGGCAAATGACGCTCCGATAGCCGAGCAAACTCCGGCAATCTCGTCCTCCATCTGCACGGCCTTCACGCCGAGATCCTTGCGCTTGGCAAGCTCATGAAGAATGTCGGTGGCGGGAGTGATGGGGTAGCTTCCGAGGAAGAGCGGACGGCCCGACTTCTCGGCGGCCATTATCAATCCCCATGCAGTGGCGGTGTTGCCGTTGATGTCGGTATAGTGTCCCGGACGAATGTCCTCCGACTCGATGCGGTAGGTCGACACCGAGGCGTGTATGTTGGACCCGTAGTCGTAGCCGGCCTGGATTACCTTGGCATTGGCCTCGTAAATGGCGGGCTTGCGGGCAAACTTATTCTTAAGATGATGCATGGCA
This sequence comes from Muribaculum sp. NM65_B17, assembly GCF_004793735.1. NCBI lineage: Bacteria > Pseudomonadati > Bacteroidota > Bacteroidia > Bacteroidales > Muribaculaceae > Muribaculum > Muribaculum sp. NM65_B17. The sequence goes on along the minus strand of NZ_SRYY01000004.1, from coordinate 378,870 downwards.
GCCTCCAGCGGACGGTCAAACAACCAGCACACGAGGCCGAGAGCAAATATGTTGCGGCACTTCAACACCGACTTGTTGTCAAGTCCCGATTCGGCAAGTGCGGCCTTGGTCATCGAGGTGACAGGCACCTCAACCACCTGTGCGTTAAGGTTAAGTTCCTTGAAGGGGTCGGCTGTTTCAAAAAGAGCCTTTTTCAGGTCGGCTTCCTTGAATGAGTCGATGTCGACAATCACTACACCTCCGGGCTTGAGGTGCTTGACATTCTGCTTCAAGGCAGCGGGATTCATGGCAATAAGAACATCGGCCTTGTCGCCCGGTGTGTGTACATTTGTTCCTATATGAACCTGAAATCCCGATACTCCGCCAAGCGAACCTTGCGGGGCGCGGATTTCTGCCGGATAGTCGGGGAAAGTCGAAACTTGGTTTCCGACTCCGGCCGACACATTAGTGAAGATATTGCCGGCAAGCTGCATTCCGTCGCCGGAATCGCCGGAAAATCTCACGACTACTTTGTCAAGAGTCTTTACATTGGTTTTCTCTAACATGACGCTTATTATGATTTCACTTAGTTTTTTGGCCTATTATCGATAAAAAGCACTTGATTGTCATTGATTTTGACGCTCAAGTGGCTTGGTTCGCAAATTTACGGTTAAATATTTTACATGGCAAATAATCCTCACGATTTATTTAACCTACATTTGTCTTTTTATCGATTACTTCTTCGGAACCTTATTAGATTCGACAACTTTCATGGCCAAATATTGCAGCAACAGGAGGGTTACGGATTTACCAATATCCCATCATGGGCTGAAGTTAGCGAAATGAAAAAAGAGTATATTGCAAATAATCCCGACTGGAAGGAGAATCTTCCCAAATGGGGAGAGGAACTGCCCGAGCGATAACAAATATTGGGGAACGAAGCCTTAATCTTATTCTAATAGTGACGAGGGGCGACCTTGCAAGGCCGCCCCTCTTGTTTCGTTAGTTTTCAAGTTGTTTACCGCCGTATCGCAATTCCGTGCCTCGCACAGTGTCGTCGACTTTTCCGTCACGGCACGCCCGATGCCCGTTTACCCATGTATCGGTAACGCGATTGTGGAGAGTTGTACCTGCAAGAGGCGTCCAGCCGCATCGGCTCAGCACCATGTCGTCGGTCACCGTGTAGGCCTCGCCGGGCTTCACCAGCACCAAGTCGGCCATGTAACCCTCGCGGATGAAGCCTCGCCCCATGATGTCATACAATCTTGCGGGCGCGTGACACATCTTGTCGACCACGAGCTGATGGGTAAACACTCCCATGTCGGCAAGCTCCAGCATCACGGGAAGCGAGAACTGCACCATAGGCGCACCTGAAGCGGCAGTGAGGGCATCGCCCTCCTTCTCGGCAGGCAGATGCGGAGCATGGTCGGTGGCCACGATGTCGATGCGGCCGTCGCGCAATCCCTGACGGAGAGCATCGCGGTCGGCACGGCTCTTGACCGCGGGATTCATCTTTATCCTCGACCCAAGCCGGGCATAGTCCTCGTCGCAGAACCAAAGGTGGTGCACACACACCTCGGCCGTTATGCGCTTCTCGGGTAGCGGTGCATCGGAAAACATGGCTACTTCGTCGGCGGTCGACACATGCAGCACATGAAGCCTCGTGTTGCATCGCTCGGCGCGCTCGATGGCCCTTCGTGTCGACAGCACGCAAGCCTCACGGCTGCGGATGAGCGGATGCATCTCAACCGGCACGCTGCCTCCACACTCGCTTTCGTAACGCTGACGATTGGCGCGTATGGTTGCCTCGTCCTCGGAGTGCACGGCTATTATGGCCGGCACCTCGCTGAATATGCGGTCGAGCGTCGACTCCTCGTCGACGAGCATGTTGCCTGTCGACGAACCCAGAAACAGCTTCACGCCGGGAGTGATTTTATAGTCACACTCAAGGAGCTCGCGCATGTTGTCGTTGGTAGCTCCGATGAAGAATGAGTAGTTGGCAGCCGACACCTCCGACGCATGCTGCAGCTTCTCGCGAAGCGCCTTCTGGGTCACGGTTGGCGGCTTGGTATTGGGCATGTCCATGAACGATGTCACACCTCCCGCCACTGCGGCAATCGACTCGGTGGCAATGTCGCCCTTATGCACCAGTCCGGGGTCACGGAAGTGCACCTGGTCGTCGATCACTCCGGGAAGCAGATAGGAGCCTCGGGCGTCGACAGCCTCGCGGCAGGCTGCAATGAGATCGGCAGACGCGTCACCACGCCCCACGCGGGCTATGACCGGGCCGTCGGTCACCACGTAACCCTTGAATTTCTCGCCCTCGTTGATCAGCAGGGCATTGTAGATGATAGTATCGTTCACGGGGATATCTGACTATTTTTTACTGCAATCGGGATACTTGTGAAACCAGCTCCACACCTTGAGGCGCACCACTCCAAACACCGCTTCCGAGAATATGCCCGAACTCATCTTGCTCTCGCCGAGCACCCGGTTGACAAACACGATGGGCACCTCGACAATCTTGAACCGGCACTTGTAGGCGGTGAACTTCATCTCAATCTGGAAAGCATAGCCCTTGAAGCGCACATCGTCGAGCCTGATTGTTTCGAGCACGCGGCGGCGATAGCACACAAATCCCGCGGTGGTGTCGCGGATGGGCATTCCGGTCACTATGCGCACATACTTGGATGCGTAGTAGGACATGAGCACGCGCCCCATGGGCCAGTTGACCACATTCACCCCCGTCACGTAACGGGAACCGATGGCCACATCGGCACCACCTTCGGCACATGCCTTGTATAGAGCCATGAGGTCGTCGGGGTTGTGGGAAAAGTCGGCGTCCATCTCGAATATGTATTCATACTTGCGCTCGATGGCCCACTTGAACCCGGTGATGTAGGCGGTGCCGAGTCCGAGCTTTCCGCTTCGTTCAAGCAGATGCACTCGTCCGGGATACTCCTCCATCTTACCTCGCACAATGGCGGCGGTGCCGTCGGGCGAACCGTCATCAACCACGAGCACATCCATTTCGTGAGGCTGGTTCATGACCGCCTCGATGATGGCGGCGGCGTTTTCACGCTCATTGTAGGTGGGAATAATCACCACACAGTCCGATTTACCCTCGATAGGCTTCATTAAGATATCCTGTAGTTATTGCTTATATACTTGTAAATTTGGTTTAACGACCCGGCATCACACGAGCTTGGCAAGAGCAGCCTCGATGCGACGCATGGCTTCACGGATGTTGTCGTCGCTGGTAGCGTAGCTGAGGCGTATGTAGCCTGGAGTGCAGAATGCCGAGCCGGCAACTGTGGCCACGTGTCCCTCCTCGAGCAGATACATTGCGAGGTCGGAGTCGTTGTTGATCACCGTGTCGCCGTAACGCTTGCCGAAGTAGCTCGACACCTCGGGGAAGAGGTAGAAGGCTCCCTGGGGATTGTTGACCTTCCAGCCGGGGATGGTGCGTGCGAGTCCCACAACAAGGTCGCGGCGGCGTTCAAATGCCTTGCGCATCTCCTCGACACACTCCTGCGAGCCGGTGTAGGCAGCCTCGGCAGCCTTCTGTGCTATTGAGGAGGCACCTGAGGTGTACTGGCTCTGGAGCTTGTTGGTGGCACGTGCCAGCCACAGCGGAGCGGCAAGGAATCCGATGCGCCATCCGGTCATGGCATAAGCCTTTGACACGCCGTTGACGATGCACACGCGGTCGGCGATTTCGGGGAACGAGGCAAGCGAGGTGAAGCTTCCGGTGAAGTTGATGTGCTCATATATCTCGTCGGCGAGCACAAGCACGTCGGGATAGTCGGCAAGCACCTTCACGAGCTCGGCGAGCTCCTCGCGGCTGTATACGCTGCCGGTGGGGTTGGAGGGCGAGCAGAAGATAATGAGGCGGGTGCGCTCGGTCAAAGCGGCACGCAACTGCTCGGGAGTGATCTTGAAATCCTGCTCGATAGTGGCGGGAACAAGCACGTTCTTGCCCTCGGCGAGATGCACCATCTCAACGTAGCTCACCCAAGCCGGAGTGGGAATGATAACTTCGTCGCCGGGATTGATCACCGACAGCACCACATTGCACAGCGACTGCTTTGCACCGCCCGAAACCACAATCTGCTCGGGAGCGAAATCCACGCCGTTCTCCTTCTTCAACTTCTCTGAAATAGCCTTGCGCAAGGTCATGTAACCCGGCACGGGAGTGTAGAAAGTGTAGTTCTCGTCGACGGCGCGCTTGGCGGCCTCCTTTATGTGCTCGGGAGTGTTGAAGTCGGGTTCTCCTACCGAAAGATTTATTACATCCACACCCTGAGCCTTAAGCTCATTGCTCTTCTGCGACATCGCAAGTGTCTGCGACGGTGCAAGCGATTGAACGCGATTTGACACGTGATTCATCTCTATGCAATATTTTTAAGTTACCGTATACTAATAGTTGATGCAAAGTTAATTAATAAAAATGACATTCAACACAAAAACGCCACTTTGGATGACAAAATATTTTTTCATGACATTTTGAAGTTTTTTATTCCAAAAAATGAATAATTTTGCAACATCATGAAACGCTACCACCGCTTGATAGCCGCAATCATCACGCTTCTTGCCGTCATCGTCACCTCAAGTGCTTCGATCAGGGTCGACGACCTTGTGTTTACACGCATTGCCGCTCGTGACGGACTTAGCGACAACGAAGTGCTTCATCTGCTGCAGCTGCATGACGGACGCATGGCCGTGACCACTTCGGGGAATGTCAACATCTACAACGGCGGGGGATTCGACTATGTTCACTACGTTGACTCAAGCATGTACAGGCTTGCCGATTACGACGGCGCCTATCACGTGTATGCGGGACGCGACAACCGGCTCTGGATAAAGGAGCGTCACAACATGCAGTGCCTCGATGTAAACCGCATGGGTTATGTCAACGACCTTGAGGGGATGTTCACGACGATGAAGCCCTCGGGAGGGCGCGTCAACGACCTCTTTCTCGACCGCATGAGCGACATCTGGCTTGTTGACTCCGCCGGGCTGTGGGATGTGGAGCGTCAGCGTCATCTGCCGTTGATAAAGGATAGCGGCAACCTTCAGGACCTGGAGGTGACGGGCGACACGGTGATGCTGTTTTACAGCACCGGACTGGTGCGCGGCATCAACCGCAACACATCGGCCACCCTGTTTGAATCGCGAGCCTACGGCGACGACATCGCCGGGAAGTTCAGGGGCTCATCGCTCGTAAAGTACTCTCCCGACGGAAAAATCTATCAGATACGCACCAATTTCGGCAATTCGATACTGCTGCAGTTTGACCCGCGCACCCTGTCGTGGCGCGAAATAATGCGCACTCCTTATATATTGCACACTCTTGCCGTGACTCCGCTCGGCGACATATTGATAACGAGCCAGGGCGGCCTGTGGCATTTCGCCCGACATTCGCTCTCGCCAAGGCTGATTGAAGAGATAAAGACTCCAGGCGGTCCTATAAAAGCCGACAATTTCAACACTATATTCATCGACAACCACGGCGGAGTGTGGATAGGCACCTATCATTCGGGATTGCTCTACTCCCACCCGCTGAGATTCAGGATGCACTCTTCGGAGGAACGGCCTGAAATGCTGCCCGCGACATTCAGCTTCGGAGAACGACACGGCACGGCATTGAGAATCAACGACACAATCACCGACTCGCGGGGATGGCTGTGGAGCGCGACTTCCGACGGACTGAAAGTGACACGCAACACCGGCGACAGCGTAATCCTCTACACCGAAAACGGACTCGTCAACAACAACGTGAAGTCGCTTGTCGAGGCCGCCGACGGCACAATGTGGGCGGGAACGGCCTACGGAATATCGTCGGTGAGGCCCGAGAGTGACGGAGGATTCACCGTGCGCAGCTTTGACATATATGACGGTGCTCTTTCCAACGAATATATACCGCAGCGGGCCAGGCGGCTCGACAACGGTTTTCTCGTATTCCAGGGTCAGAACGGGTGGACCGTATTCCATCCCGATTCGATGTCGGTGGAGCCCGACACGTTCAATCCCGTGTTCACCCGGTTCACAGCCGACAACCGGCGCATCGACATTCATCCCGGTGCCACCGTCACGTTGCCGTTTAACGACAACAACCTTTCGCTCGACATAGCGTCGCTCAACTATGCGCGGCCAATGCTGACAACATTCAAGGTGCGCATCCTCACCGACATCGACAACGACGCGCCGTGGACCGTCTATTCGGCGTCGGACGACAACGGCATCGTCGACCGCAACGGATTCATGCACCTGAAATTCATGAATCAGCCTCCGGGCCGATACACAGTGCAGGTTGCCGCCGCCACCGACGCGTCGACACTTGACGACGCTCCCGTAAACTCACTGCAATTTGTCATCACTCCCCCGTGGTGGTTAACACGCGGTGCCATAATCGTTTACATCCTTGTAGCAATAGCGTTGATTGTAGCGTCATTTGCCATATATCAGCACATTACGCGCAACAGGCTGAAGCGCAAGCATCGCGAAGAGATGCTGTTGATGCGCATCCACAATCTCATCGAGCGATGTGACTTTTACGAGCGCGGACAAGCCGACAGGGCGGCCGACAACAGCCGGGATCCCGACCAGGCATGCACCACCCAAAGCAATGAGGAAGCCGAGCCGGCAATTTCGACGCAGGACAGGGAGTTCATAGCGAAGGCCATAAACCTTGTCGAGGCCAACATAGGAGTGAGAGGCTTTTCGGTAAAGCAACTGAGCGAGGAGCTGTGCATGGAACGCACGGGATTATACAAGAAGATGACATTCCTGCTCGACAAGTCGCCCAGCTCATTCATACGCAGCATCCGCCTCAATCATGCTGCCGCAATGGTCGAGGAAGGACGACTCTCAATGGCCGAAATAGCCGACCGCACAGGCTTCAGCTCAACAAGTCACATGAGCCGATGCTTCGTGGAAGAATACGGCTGTAAGCCAAGCGAATACGCTCAACGCGTCGCCAAGAGTCAACAATAAATCAACATCCATATCCTTTTATTCAACATCCGTGTTGTCACGGTGACGGGCCTCTTTTATAATTTTGTTGAACCAATCATTTTTCATTAACCTAAAATTGTCTTACATGAAAAAATTGTTTCAACTTTTGCTTTTATTGAGCCTTACATTATCATCCTACGCTCAACAAAGCATCCATGGAAACGTAGTGGATTCGCAATCGGGCGAACCGCTTCCCGGAGTTACCGTAATGGTAAAAGGAATGTCAATAGGAACCTCGACCGACATCGACGGCCGGTTCTCTATTACGCTACCCCCCCCCCTCGAGGGTAAACAGCTACAAGTCAGTTATATAGGCTACATCCCACAGACTGTAACACTAAAATCGACTGAAGAACTGACCATTAAGATGATTGAAGATTCACAGAATCTTGACGAAGTTGTCGTAATCGGATACGGCACGCAGCGTAAAGGCGATGTAACAAGCTCAGTCGCCAGCGTCAAGTCGGAAAACTTCGTCAAAGGCGCCGTAAAGGATGTGGGTCAGCTCATTCAAGGCAAAGTCGCAGGACTTGCAATCACCAATCCCTCAGGTGACCCTACAGGCAACACCCAGATTCGCCTGCGCGGTACAAGCACAATCGGCGGCGCCAACACAGCACCTCTTATTCTAATTGACGGAATACCCGGCGACTTCAACACCGTGGCACCCGAGGATGTCGAGAGCATCGACGTGCTCAAGGACGGATCGGCGGCAGCCATCTACGGTACACGAGGCACCAACGGCGTAATCCTGATCACCACCAAGCAGGCACGCGGCTCCGAAATTCTAAGAGTCGACTACAGCGGCTACATCAGCACATCACACATCTCCAAGAAGCACGACATGCTAAATGCATCGGAGTTTGCTCAGCTATATCCCGACTATGACCAAGGCTACGACACCGACTGGGTCGACGAGATAACCCGCACCCCGGTGAGCCATGTGCACAACCTTTCGCTATCGGGAGGAACATCACGCGCCAACTATATAGCCAACGTGAACTATGCTTCGCGCCAAGGTATCATGAAGCGCTCCAATTTTGAGAATTTCCGCGCACGCATCGAGGTGACGCAGCGACTCTTTGACGATAAAGTGCGTCTGCGTTTCGGACTTCTCGGCCGCTCCGACTGGCGCGAATCGACCGTCAGCGGCGGCAGTTTCCGCGGCGTGGCCTACAGCCAGGCAACCCGACGCAACCCCACCGAGCCCGTGCGCAACGAGGACGGCTCATGGTACGAGAACCTCAGCAAGTTTGAGTATGAAAATCCCGTGGCACTTCTCACCGAGGCCGACGGCGATGTAAAGAACACCCAGCTGCGCTATAACGCCGGCATCACCTACAACCCCATACGCGACCTCACCCTTCAGGCCAACTACTCCTACAACCGATTCGTGATGAACCGTGGTTACAGCGAAACGCTCAACCACATATCGGCCCGTCGCGACGGCTACAAAGGATGGTCATCGGTAGGCTCGTCGATCTCGGTCGAGAAGCTTCTCGAACTCACAGCTCAATATGACGCATCGATAGGACGCAACAAGTTCACCATACTCGGTGGTTACAGCTATAACGAAAACAATTACGAAAACATCTGGGTGGATAACTGGGGATTCCAGGACGACTACTTCGGCGGATGGCACAACATCGGCATCGGTTCGGCTCTTAAGGACGGAAAAGCCAATGTTGGCTCCTCCAAGTCGCTCACCAACCTCATCGGCTTCTTCGGCCGCGCCACCTACTCCTACGACAACAAATACCTGCTCATGGCCGCCCTGCGCTACGAAGGCGCAAGCCAGCTGTGGGGAACCGACAACGCATGGGGTCTATTCCCGTCGGTATCACTCGGATGGCGCATAACCCAGGAGAAGTTCATGCAGGACCAGAACATATTCGACGACCTGAAGCTCCGTGTGGGTTACGGTGTCACAGGCTCACAGCCGCGTGCGTCATTCCTCGGAGTGGCAATGTTGCGCTACGGCTCCTACGCCTACCTCGACGGACAGTGGATCCAGACCATCGTTCCGGCATCAAACCCAAACCCCGACCTTAAGTGGGAAGAGAAGAAAGAGTTCAACGTAGGTATCGACTTCATGTCGTGGAACAGCCGCATCAACGGTTCAATCGACTTCTACAACCGTCGCATCGACGGCCTCATCTACGATTACTCGGTGCCAACTCCTCCAAATTTGTATAATGTCACAACAGCCAACGGCGGCACAATGGAAAACCGTGGTGTCGAGGTGCTCGTAAACGTGGTTCCGGTACAGATGCGTGACTTCGAGTGGACCACCTCGGCAAGCTTCTCGATCAACTCCAACAAGCTGAAGAGCCTCTCGGGCAGCGTGTTCAAGACCGAATATGACTTCTTCGACACCGGTACAGCCGAATATTCGGGTCAGGTGACCTCGTCACACCGTGTGCAGGTAGGCGAGAGCATCGGTAACTTCTACGGATTCAAGGTAGTGGATGTCGACGATGAAGGACGATGGATCTACGAGGACCGCAACGGCGAGCTCGTCAATTACAAGGACTTCACCCACGCTCCCGAGGACAAGCACGTGATAGGCAACGGTCTACCCAAATGGTATGCCGGATGGAACAACACCCTGCGCTATCGCCGCTGGGACCTCAACGTGACAATGCGCGGCGCATTCGGATTCCAGGTTATCAACGGTGCCCGCCTCAACTACGAGAACACCAAAAACAGCCGCTTCGAGAACCGACTGAAGACAGTGTTTGACCCCGTGTTCGGCAAAGTGCCTCTAAGCAAGGAGGTAGAGCCCGAGTTCAACAGCTACTACATCGAGGACGGCGACTACTGGAAAATCGACAACATAACGCTCGGCTACACATTCGGCAAGATAGGCAAGTACATCCAGTCGCTGCGACTCTACGGCTCGGTGCTCAACGCCTTCACATTCACCCACTACAAGGGCATCGACCCCGAAGTGTCGACCGACGGACTCACCCCCGGCTACGACACCCGCGACCGTTATCCGCAGGTACGCTCGTTCACATTCGGAGTCAACGTAAGTTTCTAACCTGATAAATGAATACAACGATGAAAAAACATAATATATTCAAAGCATTTGGCATGGCGGCTCTGCTGCTTGCATCGGCATCATGCACCGAACTAAAGGACGAGAGCTACGGCTCAATCGTGTCATCGCAATATGAACCCAAAACCGAAGCCGATATAAGTTACGTGGTCAACGCCGCCTACATCCCATGGCGACAGACAATGCTGCTGTGGCAAGGTGTCGTAAGGTCGCAGGAGCTGTCGGCCGACCAGGATGTCATTCCGGCCCGACTCGGTATAGGATGGGTCGACGGATACATCTACAAGCGCTGGCATCAGCACACATGGACCACCGAGGATGAAGGCGTGCTCAACGGCTGGGAGCGCACGTTCAACGGTGTCACTGCCTGCAACCGTGTGCTGTCGCAGATCGAGGACAATGTCATCGACATTCAGGGCGATGCACGCGAGCGTCTTATTGCCGAGCTGAAAGTGCTTCGCGCATCCTACTATTACGTGCTCATCGACCTCTACGGCAATGTGCCCATCATCACCGACTTCAAGGATGTGGAGCTGCCCGAACAGTCAACCCGCAAGCAGGTGTTTGACTTCATCGTGAAGGAGGTTAACGACAATCTTCCCCTCCTCTCCGACCAGGCACGCGGATACTATTACGCACGTTTCAACAAGTGGGCCGCCCACACCCTGCTTGCCAAGATGTATCTCAACGCCGAAGTGTGGACCGGACAGGCCATGTGGAACGAATGTGTGACCCACTGCAACGCTGTCATCGAACATGCCAAGGCCACCGGCGACTACGGTCTTGAATCCGACATCAACGCCCCATTTGTCACCGCCAACGAAAATTCAAAGGAGATAATATTTGCCCTTCCGTTCGATGAAATCTACGTGACCGACTGGAATGCATTTGACTTCCACCTCTACACTCTCGCACCCGAGAACCAGGCCACCTACGGCTTCACCGACCGTCCTTGGGGTGGTGTATGCGCAATTCCTCAGTTCATCAAGAGCTTCGACCCCGACGACAAGCGTCTTGCCGAGTGGTACATCCAGGGACAGCAATATGACGCATCGGGCAACATCCTCCTGCGCAGCTCCGACGGCAATCCTCTCATATATGAAGTGGATGTTCCCTCAATCGACGCATCGGATGTCGACGACGGTTTCCGCTGGGGCAAGTTTGAGTATGCCCACGGAATCACCAACCGCCTCAGCAACGACTTCCCTCTCTTCCGTTACGCCGACATTCTCATGATGAAGGCCGAGGCATTGATGCGTGACGGCAAGCCGGGCGCAGGCGAGCTCGTGACAATGGTGCGCTCACGCGCATTCCCCAACAACCCCGAGAAGGCAGTCGTGACCGACGAGCAGCTCAAGGGCGGCAGCGTCTATGACTACGGTCGCCGCGACGAGTATGCCACCTCGTCGGAGGGCGGTGCCGACATAACCTACGGCCGCTTCCTCGACGAGCTCGGATGGGAATTCTGTCAGGAAGGCCGTCGCCGTCAGGACATGGTACGCTTCAACGCGTTCACTACCAAGTCATGGTTCTCCCACGACAAGAGCAACGCCGACAAGAACCTCTACCCGATACCCAACAAGGTGCTGCTCACCAACAGCAAGCTGCACCAGAACCCCGGATATTAATGTCAACCAACCATATATCCATTTTCTATGATAAAAAATTTAGTTTTAGGTCTGGCAATCCTATCCATCTCATCCACACTCACGGCTCAAAGCGTGAGTGTGGACAATGGAGGAGCCACCGTCACCCCCGACGGGCAGTGGACCACCCGTGTCACATTCTATTCACCTTCAATCGTAAGAGTAAGCAAATATCCGGGCGCAACGGCTCCCGACAAGAAGAGCTACTCGGTAATCATGCAGCCTGAGAGCGTGACGCTCGGCACTGAGCGCAAGGCCAACGGCGTGACATTGAAGTCGTCGTCCCTGACAGCCTCAATAGGAGCCGACGGTAATGTGCGCTTCTCCGACTCCAAAGGCAATCTACTGCTGAGTGAAAGCGCATCGAGCCACGCTCCCTGCGTCAACAAAGTCGATGAAGGACGGTTCAAAGTGAGCCAGTCCTACAATCTTGACTCAGCCGAGGTGATATTCGGACTCGGTCAACGCCAATCTCCGGTTCTCAACCAGCGCGGTCAGGATGTAAGGATGTGGTGTGGCAACACCAACATCACGATACCCTACTTCACATCCGACAAAGGCTACGGACTGTACTGGGACAATGCCGGCGACTCACGGTTTACCGACATTGACAACATTGCATCGTTCACCTCGGAGGTAGCACCCTCGATCGACTACTACTTCATCTATCGCGACGGCACTCAGGACGGCGTCATTGCCGGCATACGCTCGCTTACCGGCGAAGCTACCATGTTCCCCATCTGGACACTGGGACACTGGCAGTGCCGCGAACGCTACAAGAGCAGCGACGAACTCTGTGATGTGCTCGACCGTTACCGCGCCCTCGAGATTCCGCTCGACGGAATGGTTCAGGACTGGCAATACTGGGGCTGCGACTCCAACTGGAACGCGATGAAATTTGTCAATCCTCACTACATCAACAAGATGGGCGATGCCAAATGGATGCGTTACCTGCCCAACGACGAAGACCCCAACGCTGTGTATCCCGACCCGCGTATAAAGTCGCCCGAAGAGATGGTGAGCTACGTTCACGACAACAACTCGAAGCTGATGATATCCATCTGGGCCAATTTCGGCCCGTGGACCGACCAATACCGCGAGCTCGACAAGATAGGCGCGCTGTTGCCGTTTGAAACATGGCCGCGCAACCGCGGTGTGCGTCCCTACGACCCGTTCAACCCCAAGGCGCGTGACATCTACTGGAAATATCTCACCAACCTCTACAAGATGGGCATCGACGCATGGTGGACCGACTCCACCGAGCCCGACCACTTCGAGGCTCCGGGCGATGCCGACTACATGACCCACGACGGCTCGTGGCGCAGTGTCAAGAATGCATTCGCATTGATGACCAACAAGGGAATATACGAACATCAGCGCAAAATGAAGGGCAACAACCGCCGCTCGGTGCAGATGACGCGCTGCGGAACATTCGGCCTGCAGCACTACGGCACATTCAGCTGGAGCGGCGATGTGGTTTCCAACTGGAACGTGATGAAAAACCAGATTCCTTCAGGACTGAACTATGTTATCTGCGGAATCCCGTTCTGGAACACCGACATAGGCGGATTCTTCGGCTGGGACTACAAAAATGATCCCAAGAGCCCTGCCATGCAGGAACTCCAAGTGCGCTGGATGCAGTGGGGATGCTTCATGCCCATGATGCGCAACCACTGCTCGTCGCCTATGGTGAGCGAACTCTACAACTTCGGCAATCCCGGCGACTGGGCATTTGACGCCCAGAAGAAAGCCATCGAGCTTCGTTACCGCCTCATGCCCTACATCTACAGCCTCGCAGGCGATGTGGTGCAGCGTTCGGGCACAATGATGCGTCCGCTCGTAATGGACTTCCCCGCCGACCGCAAGGCGATTACGCTCGACGACCAGTATATGTTTGGCAAGGCGCTTCTCGTAAAGCCCGTCACCGATCCTCTCTACACCTATCTTGACGCCGACAAGAACGGCCATGCCATATACCCCGACATAACCAAGGCGGCAGCGCCCGTCAACGTTTATCTGCCCGAAGGCAGCAAGTGGTATAACTTCTGGAGCAACGAGGTGAGCGACGGCGGCAAGAATGTGCAGTGCCTCGCCCCAATCGACCGCATGCCGGTATATGTAAAGAGTGGCAGCATCATCCCGTTTGGCCCTGCGGTGCAGTACACTACCGAAAAGCCTTGGGACAACCTTGAGCTGCGCGTATATCCCGGCGACGACGGTGAGTTCATCCTCTACGAGGACGACGGCGAAAGCTACGACTACGAGAAGGGTATGTTTGCTGAAATTCCTTTCCGCTGGGACGACGCTACCCGCACTCTGCACATCGGTCAACGCAACGGTTCATATCCCGGAATGCTCAACAATCGCAACTTCAACATCGTCATCGTAAACCCCGACACCGAATCAGGTGACACCGCGGCCCTCAAAGTGACGCGCACCGTAAGCTACGACGGCAATGCCACATCGGTAAAACTGTAGTCCTCTACATTTTCCATCCCTCATAATTATAAAGGGGCGCCGCTTACCTCTGCAGCGGCGCCCCTTTTCGCATTCATGAACGGAGGGTATAAAAAAATTCAGGGCCACCTGAATGTCAGGTAGTCCTGAATGTCGGGGTGAGAAGACTCGAACTTCCGACCTCCACGTCCCGAACGTGGCGCGCTGCCAACTGTGCTACACCCCGAGCGCGATTTGCGACCACAAAGATAATGCTTTTTTATAAATCATCAACTAAAAATGTGCCACAATTTATTTTTTGCGTATCTTTGATTGCATCTTAGATACTCTCGCTCGGCAAAATCAAAATAAATTTTGCTTTTGCACTCGACTTATTCGTATCTTTGAATACTTCTTAGATACTCACGCTCGGCAATGGCCAAATAAATTTGGCATTGCACTCGACTTATTCGTATCTTTGTCAACATGAAATTAAACGATGTTACATATATGAGGCTGATATTGGCAGCGGTTGCAGCGTTTATCCTCGCCGCATGCGCTTCAATGGGCCGTCCTACCGGAGGCGAATACGATGTCGACCCGCCGGTTTACGTACAGAGCAACCCCGCTATCGGCTCTGTTAACTTCAAGAAGAATCACATCACCATCGACTTTAACGAGAATGTGCAAGTGGAGGATGTGATGAACAAGGTCGTAGTGTCGCCTCCTCAGAAGAACATCCCGTCGATTACGGCAAACGGCAAACGTGTCACGGCCGAATTGCGTGACTCTATGCTGGACAATACCACCTATACCATCGACTTTTCCGACGCGATAAAGGACCTGAACGAGGGCAACACGCTCGACGGATTTGCAATCGACTTCTCGACCGGCGACTCGATCGACTCGTTGCGAATAGCCGGTATGGTTTTCGAGGCTCGCACTCTTGAGCCTGCGCAGAATATGCTCGTGGGTGTCTACAGCAACCTCTCCGACACCGCAATAACTACACTGCCGCTTGAACGCATCGGACGCACCAACCAGCTCGGCCAGTTCATAATAAGAGGCCTTAAGCCCGGTGACTACCGCATTTATGCGCTCAACGACATCAACCGCGACTACCATTGGGATCGCTCCGAGGATGTGGCGTTCTACGATGTGACAGTGTCACCCTACGCCGAACCCACTACTGTCAGCGACACACTCATAACGCTCGACGGCCGCGACTCCATCGTCACCCATCCGGGCACCAACTACTTCCCCAACGACATCCTGCTCACATGGTTCAACGAAGGATATAAGGCGCAATACCTCAAGGACTACACCCGTCCCGACCGCCGTCGCCTTCTGCTCAACCTCGCGGCTCCGAGCGACACATTCCCCACTATCACTCTGCTCAACGGCCCGGCAGCAGGAAAGCGCATCGACGAGCTTGCGATACTAAACACGGGTATGACTCGCGACACACTCGAATACTTCATAACCGACACAGCCCTTATGGCCCAGGACACAATGATGCTTGCACTGCACTTCCTGCGCACCGACACATTGCAACAGCTGTCGTGGGGCAACGACACGATAAGGGTGCTATATCGCGAACCCAAAGCCAACAAAACCAAGGAAAAGAAGGTAAAGAAGAAAAAAGACGACGAGGAGAACAGCGACTCCATCGTCGGCCCTCAGCTCACCTTCCTGAACATATCGGCAAAGACAAGCAACACCCAGGAGATATACCTGCCTATAATATTTGAGGTGAACCAGCCCCTCGACACCATCATTCCCGAAGGACTGCATCTTGAAATGATACGCGACACGATATTCGACACCCTTGCCGTGCCGGAACTCGTGAGGGTCGACCCATTCAACACCATGCGCTACAAAGTGGAGTACAAGTGGGAACCCGGCGTAAGATACCGATTCTCAGCCGACTCGGCATCAATAGTAGGCATCTACAACGAGTGGAACAAGCCGTTCAAGCATGAGTTCACCGCCCGTGCCCTGGAGGACTACTCGCTGCTCGCATTCAATGTCACCGGTGTGCGTGACTCGGCCATTGTCGAGGTGCTCGGCTCCGACGACAATCCCGTTGCAATAGCTCCGCTGAAGGACGGTGTTGCGGAATTTCCCTATCTGCAACCCGGCACCTACTACGCCCGACTATATATCGACCGCAACGGCAACGGCGAGTATGATACCGGCAATCTTCTCGACTCCATACAGCCCGAGGAGGTATATTACTATCCCAAGAAGATAGTCCTGAAAAAGAACTGGGATGTCGAGCAAAGCTGGGACATATATGAAACTCCCATCGACCTTCAGAAGCCTCAGGAGATAAAGAAGAACAAGCCCAAGGAGAAGAAACGCCGTCGCAATCCCGACGGAACATTTGTCGAGGACGAGAACGACAACCGCAACCGCGATGAAGATGAGGACGGCTACTACGACGACACCAACTTCTTCGGTCCCGGCAACCCCAACGGCTCGAGCAACATAGGCAACATGAACAACCAGAACAATCTGCGCAATCTGCGCCGCTAACCGACTGTCAGATATGGGAATATGCGTTCTTGACAAGGAAACCATAAAAGAGCCCCGAAGCAGTCGGCTGGCCCTGCGGCTCGGACACGACTCGCTTCATGCCCTCGCCTACAATCCCGATGACACAGCATCGGCAATCTACCGCCGCCTGCCGCTCGAATCGTCATCGGCATCGCTGATGAAATCGCTCGAGGAGGTGGTCTACGACAATCCCGTGCTGCTGAGCGACTTCCTGCAGATTGACATATTGATCGACACACCTCGGTTTGCGATAGTACCCGACGACATCATCGCCGTCGACAGTGACATGACTCAGTCACTGCTCATAAAGGCCATAGGCGAGGAAGCCGCCTCGGGCGAAGTGATTGTAGACGACATGACGCATATAGGAGCTACAATTGTCATGTCGGTCGACAGCGACATAACGGCTTTTATGCGTCGCACGTTCAACAATCCCGCGATAAGGCACAACCTGTCGCCGCAATGCCGCTACTTCTTCGACAAGAACCGCATTGACAACGCCGGCAAGATGTATGTCAACCTGCGCCGCGACGCGATGGACATCATTGTGCTGGGCAATGACTCGTTGCGCATGGCCAACACATTCCGGTTCCGTGACATCATGGATGCCGTCTACTACATCATGGCCTGTCGAGAAATGCTCGACCTCGACCCTGCCGGCAACGAGCACCTTATAGCCGGCGATGAAGCGTTGCGCGATGAAATCACCCCCATTCTGCGCAAATTCCTCGGATATGTAATGCCGGTGGTTCCGCCCGCCTACGTGCCCAAGGACGACGAGCAATGGGAAAAAGCTCCGTTTGACTTAATAATACTGCCGCTATGCGAATAATAAGAGGAAAATTCGGCCGTCGCCGATTTGACGTGCCCACCAACATTTCAGCACGCCCCACCACCGACTTTGCGCGTGAAAACATATTCAACGTGCTTGAAAACATGGTCGACTTCGACGGATTGAAGGCTCTCGACCTGTTTGCCGGAACGGGCGCCATAACATTTGAGTTCCTTTCACGCGGATGCGCCGAAGTGACATCGGTTGAAAAAGCCGCCACTCAATACAAGTTCATCAAGCAGGTGGCGCAGCAGCTCAACTGCAAGAACCTCAACCTCATTAAAGGTGACGCATTCAAGTTTATCGAGAGTTGCTCAACCAAATTCGACATAATCTTCGCCGACCCCCCTTACGACCTGCCCAACTTCGGCGAGGTACCCACACGCATACTCGGCTCACGGATGCTGTCGCCCGACACCATCGTAATAGTCGAGCACTCCAAGGCCTACGACTTCTCGTCGCTTCCCGGATTCTTCGACCACCGCACCTACGGATCGGTAAATTTCTCGCTCTTCCGTCCGGGCGATAATGAAGCAACATCCGAAAAGGATGAAAATGAGTAAATAAGAGTGTCACAATTGTGAATATGGGGATTTTTGGCTAATTTTGCAACGAATAGGCCGGGGAGCACTATATGCCGGCATTCACAAGTACAACGATGGGATTGAATCAGCAACATGAAGCAACGCTTCGCGACACTGTCAGGCGACTGTCGGACACCGACAACCTGACCAACATCTGCCCCTCGCAGTGGCAGGGCCAACCGCTTCCCTCACAGCAGGCGGTCAAGGAAATCATCTACCTTTCGCGAGCCCTGATTTTTCCCGGATTCTTCGGCGACAGCGATGTAACGCGCAACAATGTGACTTACTTCACCGGATTGTGGGCCGAAAAGCTCTACCACCTGCTCGTTGAACAGATTCACGCCGGATTGTCGATGGATATATGCACCGACACAGCTCCCGATTACGACGAGATGGAGCACAAGGCAGCCGAAAAAGCGGCCGAGTTCATCAAGCAGCTCCCCAATCTGCGCCGGCTCCTCAACACCGATGTCTACGCCACCCACCGAGGCGACCCTGCTGCAACCTCCACCCAGGAGGTGATATATTGCTATCCCGGCATACGCGCCATCTGCAACTACCGCATAGCCCATGAGCTGATAAAGCTCGATGTGCCTATAATACCCCGCATGATAAGCGAGCAGGCCCATAGCGAAACGGGTATCGACATACACCCCGCAGCCACCATTGGCGAAGGCTTCACCATCGACCACGGAACCGGCGTGGTAATCGGCGCTACCGCCATCCTCGGAAACAATGTCAAGCTGTATCAGGGTGTGACGCTCGGAGCTAAGAGCTTTGACATGGACCCCGACGGCAACCCCATCAAGGGAATACCGCGTCACCCCATCATAGGAAACAACGTAATCATATACTCCAACGCCTCCATCCTGGGACGCATAACAATAGGCGACAACGCCATCATAGGAGGTAACATCTGGGTAACCCAGAATGTAGCCCCGGGAGAACGACTCATTCAAGCAAAAGCCAACAACGTTTTAAGAATCAAGCAGTGATGAATACTGAAAAATTTGAAATGGTAGCAAAGACCTTCCAAGGACTGGAAGAGATCCTGGCCGACGAGCTTCGCGGAATCGGCGCCCTGAACGTACAGCCCGGACGCCGCATGGTAGCGTTTGAAGGCGACCTCGCCACTCTCTACAAGGCCAACCTGTGCTGCCGCACCGCCCTGCGCATCCTGAAGCCCATCTACAAATTCACGGCATCGGACCCCGACGCGCTCTATGAGATGACAAAGGAGTTTGACTGGACTTCGGTGCTATCAATCGACAAGACATTCTCCATTGATTCAGTTGTCAACTCCGAGCAGTTCACTCACTCGCGTTATGTCACCTACCGCGTCAAGGACGGCATCGTCGACTTCTTCAAGGACCGTTTCGGTGCCGACAAGCGTCCCGGCGTGCGCCTGCAGGATGCCGATGTGATGATAAACGTGCACATCGACGGCAACCGCGTCACGCTGTCGCTCGACTCATCGGGCGAGTCACTGCACAAGCGCGGCTATCGCGTGGCACAGACCGAGGCACCCATCAACGAAGTGCTGGCCGCCGGCATTCTGCTCAAGAGCGGATGGAAAGGCGAGTGTCCGCTCGTCGACCCCATGTGCGGATCGGGCACATTCCTTATCGAAGCCGCCCTCATCGCCGCCAACATCAATCCCGGAGTCTATCGCAAGCGCTTTGCATTCGAGCAGTGGAAGGACTTCGACGAAGAACTATTTGAAAGCCTCTACAACGACGATTCGCAGGAGCGCACATTCGACTACAAGATCTACGGAAGCGACATATCGCCCAAGGCAATCGCCATCGCCGAGCAAAACATCAAGCAGGCCGGCGTGGGACGCTACATCAACCTCAGCATAAAGCCCCTGTCGCAGTGGACCGAGGCTCCCGCCGACGGAGTGCTCGTAACCAATCCCCCCTACGGCGAGCGCATCTCGGTCAACGACATGGACGGCCTCTACGAGATGATAGGCAACAAGCTCAAAAACGTGTTCAAGGGCTACCACGCCTGGATTATCGGATATCAGGACGAGTATTTCCGTCGCATAGGACTGGCCCCCTCATTGAAGATGCCCCTGCTTAACGGTTCGCTCGAGTGTGAGCTCCGCGAATACATCATCTTCGAGGGCGACTACAAGAGCTTCCGTCGCGAAGGTCATTCGCTGAAGGATCCCGAGAGCAACCCCACGCCCAAGGAGAACAAGCCCAAACGCCGCCTCACCGACGACGAATGGCGCAACAACGCACGCCGCAAAGGATTCGGAGGCAAGAAAGGCGACCGTCCCGAAAAGCGCGGCGAGAAGCACAACGCACTCAAGGAAAAATATAAGCCGAAACCGCTCGGCCGCAAGAAATATCCGTCAAACAAGCCCGAAGAGGAGCCGACTCAGGAACCTTCGGAAAACCCGCTGGCAATACGCCGCAACGAAAAGGCGCTGAAGTCAATCCTCGGACGCAAGCCCACCCTTCCCGTAATGCGCCGTCGCGGATGGAAGCGCAACGACGAAAACAACGACTCATCATCCAACGAAAACAAATAACGCAGTAACCCATTTAACAACCCGTGAATATGCAGCAACCCATCGACATTCTGCTTCTTGGTTCGGGAGGCCGTGAATCGGCTCTCGCATGGAAAATAAGCCAAAGCCCGCTTCTCGGCAAGTTATACATAGCCCCCGGAAACGGAGGCACTACCCAGTATGGTACCAATGTCGACATGTCGCCTACCGACTTCGACGCAATCGATAAGTTTGTAACCGACAACGGCATCAAGATGATTGTCGTAGGCAACGAAGACCCGCTTGTAAAGGGCATCTACGACCGATTTGCCGACAGCGACATACTTGTCGTAGGCCCAAGCCGCACAGGTGCCGCGCTTGAAGGCAGCAAGGACTTCGCAAAGCAGTTCATGGTGCGTCACAACATCCCCACCGCACACTACCGCAGCTTCACTGCCGACAACATCGAGGAGGGATACCGCTTCCTTGAAGAGCTGAAGCCGCCCTACGTGCTCAAAGCCAACGGACTGGCCGCAGGAAAGGGTGTGCTCATACTCCCCACCATCGAGGAGGCCCGCGAGTCGCTTAAGGAGATGCTTTCGGGAATGTTCGGAGCATCATCGGCTACAGTGGTAATCGAGGAGTTCCTCTCGGGCATCGAATGTTCGGTATTCGTGCTAACCGACGGCAACGACTACCGCGTGCTCCCCGTAGCCAAGGACTACAAGCGCATTGGCGAAGGCGACACCGGACTCAACACCGGCGGAATGGGCGCAGTGAGCCCCGTACCGTTTGCCGACGACTCATTCATGGAGAAGGTGCGCACACGCATAATCGAGCCCACAGTCAAGGGACTTGCATCGGAAGGCATCACCTATCGCGGATTCATATTCCTCGGCCTCATCAACGTTGAGGGCGAACCTATGGTAATCGAGTACAACGTGCGCATGGGCGACCCCGAAACCGAAGCCGTAATGCTGCGCATCGACAGCGACCTCGTCGAGCTGATGCAGGCAGCCGCCCGAGGCAACCTCGGCGACCTTGAGCTCCGTCAGGACCCGCGCACGGCGGTGACCGTGATGATGGTGTCGGGCGGATACCCCGGAAGCTACGAAAAGGGCAAGCTCATCAGCGGCCTCGACAAGGTGACGCAAAGCACCGTGTTCCACGCCGGCACCAAGCGTGACGCCGAGGGCAATGTAGTGACATCGGGCGGACGAGTACTTTCGGTAAGCTCCTACGGCGACAGCATAGCTGACGCGCTTGCCAACAGCTACGCCTCAATCGCGCTCATCGACTTCGACGGCCGTTACTTCCGTCGCGACATAGGCCGCGACCTTATGGTCCTGCAACAGAAATAATCACTACAGGCTGTGAAGGAGCAGGAAATCACACGATATCTGCACTCACGCTATGGCATGATGCTGATGATGGCCGCAGCCGTCATCGGCACCATTATTGCCTATCGCAACGGCGACATCGTCTACATAACGGGTAACAACGGATTCGGACTTCCATCGGCCAACGAATGGATCACCGACCGTTACGCCTCGCTGTGGGCCGGAATCGCCGTCAATGTGCTGCTCGCCCTGCTCCTCTCCTACATGAACAGGCGATTCAACGTGCTGCGCACAATGTCACACCTGTTTGTGGGCATGTTCATGATAATGCAGGGGGGACTCCCCTCCATCATGGGACAGTTCTACGACGGCACCGTCATGTGTGCGATATTACTCTTTGCCATAATACCACTCTTCTCAACCTTCCAGAATCCCGATCTCACGCGCCGCATATTCCTCACTTTCTTCCTCATCAGCATAGGCTCGCTGACAAGTTACGCCTATGCCATATACATTGTGGCCTTCCTGGTGGGATGCCTGCAGATGCGCTCGTTCACAATGCGCGGACTGATGGCGGCCACTATCGGCATCGTAACGCCCTATTGGATTCTGTGGGGATTCGGCATCATATCGCCGTCCAACTTCACGCTACCCGAGTTTGTGAGTCTGTTCAACGCCCTTGAAGGACGCGAGCTTGCACAGATTATCGTCTACACGGGCGTGACGCTGTTCCTCGGATTCGGGTTCGGCACACTGAACCTCATGCGAATCTACCGTTACAACGCCCGCACACGCGCCTACAACGGGTTCTGGCTCGTAGTGTCGCTGATTACGGCTGTGCTCATTTTCGTCGACTACAACAATCTCATAATCTATCTGCCCATACTTAACTGCTGCTCGGCCCTGCAGATAGGCCACTTCTTCAGGTTTAACAACCAGCTGCGCAGTTACATTCCCATCCTCTGTATAATAGGAGCCTACACCGCGCTCTACATCTGGAGCATATCTATATGAAAGTCATAATCGAAAACAAGATACCCTTCATCAAGGGGCTGCTTGAGCCCATTGTCGACAACGTGACCTACCTGTCGCCCGACGAAATCACCAACGAAGCGTTACGTGACGCCGACGCGCTGATAACGCGCACACGCACACGATGTGACGCCCGGCTGCTCGACGGCACCGCGTGCAAGTTCATAGCCACCGCCACCATAGGCACCGACCACATCGACCTAGACTACTGCAAGGCCAACGGCATAACCGTGGCCAACGCTCCGGGATGTAACGCTCCCGCCGTAGCGCAATACGTGTTCGGCTCCATCGCCATGTGGCGTAAGGCAGTCGATGACCGCCGCCCCCTGTCGTCGCTCACCATAGGCATAGTGGGCGTGGGCCACGTAGGCTCAATCGTGAAGCGATGGGCACGGCAGTTGGGAATGAAGGTTCTGCTCTGCGACCCTCCGAGAGCCGAGCGCGAAGGCGACGCGATGTTCACCGACATGGCATCCATAGCACGCCTGGCCGATGTGATAACATTTCACACACCCATGGCCCGACAGGGAGCGCACCCCACCTTCCACCTGCTCGACGGCTCCTTCACAGCTGAGCTTGGCCGCAAGCCGCTTGTCATAAACTCCTCGCGAGGTCCCGTGACCGATACCCAATCGCTGATCGACGCACTCGACAGCGGCGCGATAGGTGCCGCAGCCATCGACTGCTGGGAAAACGAGCCGACAATATCACGCCCTCTCCTTGAAAAAGCTCTCATAGCCACCCCCCACATAGCGGGATATTCACGCGAAGGCAAAATACGCGCTACCACCATGGCGGTAAACGCGCTCACTGCCCACTTCAACCTCCCCCAAGTTGTGATGCACGAAAAAGTCGCTCCCGGCGCAGCCGAGAGCGTTACATTGGAAGCCATAGCCGAGAGCTACACTCCGGCAGCCGACACTTTGTCGTTGAAGGAAAATCCCGAGAAGTTTGAGCAGCTGCGCAACACCTACGATTACCGTCACGAAGTGATGTGATCGCGGTAGTGCTTCACCACATCGTCGATTGAGATTCCGAGTATATCCATTTCCCTGAACACATCGTCGAGCGTGTCATGGAAAAACTCGTCACGACGCTCCTCGACGATTATGTCACGCGCGTCGGGCGACACAAAGTAACCCAAGCCGCGCTTCACATAGATTATCTCCTTCATCTGCATATACTCGTAAGCCTTTATAACAGTGCGGTTATTGACAGCAAGCTCAACCGAAAGTTCCTTTATCGAAGGAACTCGCCCGTCGACAGCCCACTCTCCCGACATGATGTTGCCGAAACAGTAGTCAATTATCTGCTTATATATCGGTTTATTGTTCTTGAAGTCCATTGACTGTTATATTTGACGATTGCTTATCACCTTATGGGTGCGATATAGTACAAAGATACTACAAATAAGCAATATAACCCCAAGTACTATGAAGAAAGATTCCATACCTTCAGTCACCAGCTTCATGACGCTTTCGACATCGCTGCTGCTTTTTTCCCAGAATCGTCCGTAAATGGCCATAACCATACCGTAGATGCCTCCTACGAAACTCATCGATATAAGTGCAACAACCGACCAAACCATACCAAGCAGTATGCGGTTGGTTGTGCGCTTCATGACAACATAGAGGCACACCGATATCGGAAACAGGTTTTCGATAATTGTAAACCCGTAGGTAGAAGCGGAAAGACTGCTACGTAACGCCAAAACACGCGCTATGTCGGCATTATCCTTAAGCATGTCACATGGCATGCCCCAAAAAACGGGAAGATAGAGAAGTATAGGAACCACAATGCATACATAGCCTATGATGAATGTCGACTTTTCGGCACCGGTAGCCGGCAGCACGGTTTCAACATCAAGTCCGTTGCGTGACGCAAATATCGTGGGCGCAAACACAAGCATCATCGACAATGCCCCGTTAACAGCCAGGAACAATCCATAGCCCAGTCCTGCTACTCTTTCCGATAGTATCACAATCACCATCCCCAAAATCGAAAAAGCGGGATAGATTATCAGCTGCTTCTTTATATAAGGAAAATAGAAGCGGGCCACGCGGCCTACCCTTCTCCATGAAAACGAATCCATGCAATCACATTTAGCGTCCATCTCGGTTAATCATTTAGAAGTTTTACAATATTGTCACGCGCGTCGGCGTTCATCAACGCCGAGTAGAGCAGCACATAGTCGATGTCGGTATCGGTGTCGCCGTCATTTTTCACGATGGCGTTGAATCGTCCGGCAACACGCTCGATGTAGAGCGCACCCACCGGCGGCTCCGAAGCGCTCACAAAGGCAATGCGGCCGAGAATCTCGTCGACAGTCGACGCCACGAGGAGTTGTCCGTGATTCAGCACCAAAAGCCCGTCAAATAGGTTCTTGAAATCCCACACGGTGTGGGTCGACACGATTATCGTCTGCTCCTCGGTGATGTTCTCTACGATTATCTCCTGCAACAGTTTCTTCGACGATATGTCGAGCCCGTTGGCCGGTTCGTCGAGAAGGAGCACCTGTGTGCGCAGCGAAAGAGCATAGGCAAGCTGTGCCTTCTTGCGCGTTCCGAGCGACATGCCGTCAAGGCGCTCCGCCGGGTTTATACCAAAACGGCCAAGTATGTCGGCAAGCAGCTGAGGGTCAAAGGTCGGGAAAAATTGAGCGTGCATCTTCACAAACTCGTCGATCGTGCGCCCCGGAAACGGCATGTTGTCGCCAAGGAAAAATATCCGCTGCATGTCGGAAGGGCGTCGCGCCGCTATCGGGTCGCCGTTGAGCAAACACTCACCACTGCCGGGATAGAGCAATCCGGCCATCAGGTGCAGCAATGTCGTCTTTCCGGCTCCGTTCTCTCCAAGGAGCAGATAGACACCCCCGCCAATCGAGGCCGAGGCGTTGGTCAACGCCTCGGCACCCTTGCGGTAAGCAAATTTAAGCCTTCTCAGTTCTAACATGTAATGTGATTTTTTAACTACAAGTGTAAGTATGAATTGTAAGTATGAAGCTGTAATGTCATTTATTTAACCGGAGTCACGGTGTAACCGGCATCCTGAAGCTGCTTGATGAGTCCGCGCTCGCCCACGAGATGACCTATACCCACGGCTACCATTATCGATTCGTGGCCCACGGCATCCTTGATGGTCTTGATCCAGTTGTCGTTGCGGTCATAGAGCATGTGCTTTGCAGTTTCCTCGTCCATGCCTATTTCAGGGGCAAACATCACCTTCTCTATAGCGGCAAGATCGCCTTCGGTGTAGGCGCGTGCCAATTCTTTAACATGGCCTATGGCCTCTTCATCGGTACGTGCTGCCTTGAGAAGTCCCTCGGCTTGGTCGGCGATGGGGTCGCCAAACAGCAGATTCATCTGGAATTCAACTGTTTCAAAGTCCTTGATGGCCTTGCCAAGTTCCTTGGCCTTCAGCTGTACCGTCTGGTCGAGCTGCTGCGAAGCGTTGAAGCCGGGGAAAGCCACCATGTTTTGGAACATTGCTATCTGAGTGGCAACCATCGAGGGCTTAAGCATATTGAGTTGGTCAAGCGTAGCCATGCCGCTGGTATATTTCTTCAACACGGCATTTATCGAGTCATACTGCTCAGTGGTGTAAAGCTTGTTGAGAGTACTGTCGGCAGGTGCCATGGCCAGCGACAAAATCGACTGCTGGGCCTCGGGCGATACCATGAGAGCCATGTCGATTTCACCGTAAACGGCATCGACTCCTTTCAAAGCGTCATTAAAGCCGGGGGTCTTGTCGAGCATGTCGACGGGTGCCACGTGGTGAGTGCCGAAGAGATAGGAATCGCCCTTTACTCCGTTGCCTGAAACTTTCCATAACAATTGTGCGTTGCAGCTCATCGATGCTACAATCACTGCTAATGTCAAAAATAACTTTTTCATATTGCTATATAATTAATGTTTATAAGTTCAGCGTAATGTAGTAGTGTAGTCATATACATCACTACCACACCGCAAAGGTATATCCTTTATTTCACATCTCCAAATTTTTTCTAATTTTTTTTAATACATAGCATGAGCGGGTGAGGTTATTGGGCAGCTAACCCAGAATATACCCAAACGTGTATCCACCACGCGAGAGGCCTAATTGTAAAAATCAAGCACTTATTCACGTTAATTTGGTTAATTTGTGTTAAAATTTTTTTGGGGGGGGGGTATTTTTTAACGTAAATTTGCATCGCTACAAAACCAATCAGCATTAAAGGCCTAATCAACCAGGTTCTAATGCCCCCAAAACAAACGAAAGTTTAAGTTATCCTTAAATATCAGGTCAAATTAATTCCTTAAATTACCAAATGACATTCAACAGAATTCTTGTGGCCACATTGTTGGGAATGGCTCTCGTAACAGGAGCTCCCCACGTAAATGCGGCGGGTCAGCCCCAAACGGCGACCGACACACAGCAATCCCTGGTAACAGCCACGGGCACAGTGTTTGATTCATTCGGCGATCCGGTACTCGGAGCCACTGTACGAGAAAAAGGCAATCCAAGCAATGCTTGCGCCACCGACCTCGACGGTAACTACACCTTAAAGGTGCGCCCCGGTGCGGAACTCGAAATCTCCTTCGTGGGATGTGAAACTGCAGTTTTCAAGGCCGGTGAAGGCGTTGAAACAACCCTCAAAGAGGACTCCCATGTACTTGACGATGTTGTCGTAGTGGGATTCGGTACTCAGAAGAAAGTAAACCTTACCGGTGCTGTGGGCGTAGCCACATCCAAGGACATCGCAGCCCGCCCGGTAAAGAACGCAACCGAAGCCCTGCAAGGTCTTATCCCCGGTCTTCAGCTCACACGTAATGCAGGTGATGTTGAAACCAACATGTCAATCAACATTCGTGGTGTCGGAACAATCGGCGAAGGTTCAAGCGGAGAGCCGCTCGTGCTCATCGACGGTATGGAAGGCGACATCAACACCGTCAATCCCCAGGACATCGAAACCATTTCGGTTCTTAAGGATGCGGCATCTTCTTCAATCTACGGTAGCCGCGCTGCCTTCGGTGTAATCATGATTACCACCAAGAAGGGTTCGGAAGGCAAAGTTGTCGTAAACTACAGCAACAGCTTCCGCTGGGCATCGCCCATCGGCATGCCGTCGAGCATGAACAGCTACGACTTTGCCAACTACTACAATCAAGCCAACAAAAATGCCAAC
Source organism: Muribaculum sp. NM65_B17 (assembly GCF_004793735.1). Taxonomy (NCBI): domain Bacteria; kingdom Pseudomonadati; phylum Bacteroidota; class Bacteroidia; order Bacteroidales; family Muribaculaceae; genus Muribaculum; species Muribaculum sp. NM65_B17. The sequence continues at coordinate 350,720 of NZ_SRYY01000004.1, read as the reverse complement.
AAAGGTGTCATCTATTCCGATGAAGTAATGCAAAAAATGCTTGACTTCCAGAAAATGGGCGGCAGCAATATGGGTGGCCTTCCCACTAATGGCGAAGTATGGGGAAAGCCTGCAGGCGACCCGTTCACAGCAGCTTACGCCAATACCGACTGGTACTCCGAACTATACCGTGACAATGTCTTCTCGCAAGAGCACAATGCAAGCGTAAGCGGCGGTAATGGCAATGTCAACTATTTCGCGTCAATCGGCTACCTCGACTATAACGGTATGCTCCGTCACGGTCACGACGGGCAGAAGCGCTACAACGCAGCCGGCAAATTCTCGGCAAAGCTCGCCTCTTGGGTGACATTCAACTACAGCGCACGCTTTGTTCGCACCGATACCGATCGTCCCAATCGATTCGGAAACGGATTTTATGAAATGATTGGTCGCCAGACATGGCCCAATCTCCCCGTTTATGACGAAAACGGCTACTACTTCAACTCCAACGCCGACACACCTGCTATGCAGCTTGCTCTCGGTGGAATTCGCACCAAACAGCGTGATCAACTCTATCAGCAGGCCGCAGTAATTATCGAACCCATCAAGAATTGGTTTACCCACGTTGAGTTCAACTACTCTACCGACAACGACGAAGTACGCCAGACCAATCTTCCTTACTACAATCACAAGGTTAACGGCGACATCGACAACACCAACGGCACTTCAAGCCTCTACCAGAGCTTGATTAAGAACAACTATATGAACTGGAACATCTACAGCGACTACAGCTGGACAATGAACGAGAACCACAACTTCAAGGTTATGCTCGGTTTCCAGTCCGAAGAGATGCGTCAATCTTCATTCTGGGCTCGCGGTTATGGCCTTCAGGACGAGGAGCTCCCCGAACTTGACCTTATCACCGGCCTGCAAGGCAACGGTAAAGAACGTAATCCCGACATAGGCGGTTATCGCAACCAATGGTCTATTATGGGCTTCTTCGGCCGTGTCAACTACGACTACAAGGGTCGTTACCTTATTGAAGGCAATATCCGCTACGACGGTTCATCACGTTTCCGCTCAGGCCGTCGCTGGACATGGGCTCCTTCATTCTCTCTCGGTTGGAACATCGCCCAGGAGGAGTTCTGGCGTGACTTCACTCCCTACTGCAACCTCCTGAAGCTCCGTGCATCCTACGGTAGCCTCGCCAACCAGAATACCAAGGTGTGGTATCCTACCTACCGCACAATGTCAATCGGCCAGGCCAACGGGTCATGGCTCATCAACGGCAAGCGTCCGGCTACCACTTGGGTAAACGGCCTTGTAAGCTCGGCCCTTACCTGGGAAAAGGTGCGCACATGGAACATAGCTCTTGACTGGGGCTTGTTCAACAACCGACTCACAGGTACATTCGACGCCTTCATCCGCTACACCGACGACATGGTGGGTCCCGCAGTACAGCTGCCCGCAACTCTCGGTCTTAATCCTCCCTCGGCCAACAACTGCGACCTCAAGACCAACGGATGGGAACTTACCCTCGCATGGCGCGACCGCACCTCATTCGGCCTCAATTACGGAGTATCATTCAACCTCTCTGACGCACGCACCTATATCCGCCATTATCCCGGCAATGCAACTCAGTCTATATGGAAATATAATAACGGCCGTGAAATCAACGAAATATGGGGATTTGAAACCGTAGGTATTGCCAAGAGTCAAGCCGAGATGGACGCCCATCTTGAAGCTGTTGGCGGACAAACTGCAATAGGCAGCAAATGGGCTGAAGGCGATATAATGTATGCCGACCTTGACGGAAATCCCGGTATAACCCGTGGTGCCGAAACTCTTGATGACCACGGCGACTTGAAGGTTATCGGTAACTCAACTCCCCGTCTGTTCTACGGTATCGACCTTAACGCAAGCTACAAGGGCTTTGACATCCGCGCATTCTTCCAGGGCGTAGGCAAGCGTGACTTCTTTGCCGGTACTCCTATCTTCTGGGGTGTTTACGGCGACCAATGGTGGTCAGCTGCTCTCGGAGAGCATCAGGACTACTACCGTTCCGAAGACATAGGTCTTCCCGACCGCATAATCCCGGCCAATACCGATGCCTATTATCCTCGTCCTATATTCGACGACACCAAGAACCAACAGACTCAGACCCGCTATCTTCAGGATGCATCCTACATCCGTCTGAAGAACCTCCAGGTAGGCTACACCATTCCTCAGGAGTTGAGTCGCAAGTTCTTCGTTCAGAATCTACGTCTTTACGTATCGGTCGACAACCTTTGGACGCACACCAAGCTCTCAAAGTTGTTTGATCCCGAAACAATCGGCGGCGGTTACAACGGCTATGGTAACGCATATCCTCTCACCCGTACATGGGCATTCGGATTATCACTTACTCTCTAATCATTAAATCATAGAAACAATCATGAAATACAATAAAATATCATACCTTTCAGTGGCATTGGCCATGGGTGGCATGATGGCATCTTGCTCCGACTTCCTCGATAAAGAGCCGATGTCACAGATTTCGCCCGAAAAATACTACTCTACTGAAGCTCAGATTCAGGCTGTGGTACTTGATGAGTATCCCAATACTCTTCCAAGCCATGGCAACTGGAGCTACGGCCTCTTCAACGGCGACGGAAACACTGATAATCAAGTGTATGACAACGCCGATTCAAAATATACAACCGACCAGTGGCTCGTAGCCAACACCCACGGAACATGGAGCTTCACCCGCATCTACTACATCAATTTCATGCTCTCAAACGCGCTTGCACGTTACGGGGAGGACATTAACGGATCAGAGAACACTATCAGCGGTTCTTTACCCGACATCAAACACTTGCTCGGCGAAGGCTACTTCCTCCGTGCCTATCAGTACTTCAGCCGCCTGAAGACATTTGGCGACTTCCCCATCATCACCGAGCCGCTGCCCGATGACATGGCCACCCTTACCGAGGCCAGCAAGCGTCAGCCCCGCAACATGGTGGCCCGCTTCATCCTCGAGGACCTCGACAAGGCCGCCCTGTTGATGAGCGAGAAAAACTATAGCTCACAGCGCATCAACCGCGACCTCGCTCTTCTCTTCAAGTCACGCGTGGCTCTCTACGAGGCCACCTGGCTGAAATACTTCAAGGGCACTGCATTCGTGCCCGGCGGTGAAGGATGGCCCGGAGCAAGCTACAACCCTGATTTCGCTTATCCCTCAGGCTCAATCGACGAAGAGATTAAGTTCTTCTTCCAGCAGGCTATGGCGGCTGCCAAAGAGGTAGGCGACAAATATGTCACCAGCCTCACAGCCAACACCGGTGTACTGCAGCAGTCGGCCGACGAACCCGCCAACCCCTTCTATGAAATGTTCTGCGATGAGGACATGTCAAAATATCCTGAAATTTTGTTGTGGCGCCAATATGCACGCGGCCTTGTAACTCACAATGTCAATGCAGCGGCCGGCCGTGGTAATCAGCGCATGGGCTTGACCCGCGGTTATGTCAATAACTTCCTCATGGCCGATGGTACTCCTGTCTACACCCATGGAACCTATGCCGACGGCGACGGATATTACATGGGCGACAAGACTCTTGCCGATGTACGCGTAAATCGCGACTCTCGTCTTAGCATATTCCTTAAGGAACCCGGACAGAAAAACATTCTTTATGAGGTAAACAACAATGAAGGTACCGAAGTCGTGATGATAGAACCCAACCCGCTAATTGTAACCGGCGATAACGAACGTGGTTACGTGACCGGTTTCACACTGCGCAAGGGTGGTAACTTCAACCGCAAGTACTACGCCAACGGCGGCGGCTATACAGGCGCTCCCTGCTTCCGTGCCGTTGAGGCCCTCCTCAACTACATCGAGGCTTCCTACGAGCTCAACCACACAATCGACGGCACAGCCGACACCTATTGGCGTGCAATACGCACACGTGCAAAAGTAGATCCCGACTACAACAAGACCATCTCGCTCACCGACATGAACAAGGAGGCCGAGAACGACTGGGGTGCCTACAGCGCAGGCGCACTGTTGACCGACCGTACACTCTACAACATCCGTCGCGAGCGTCGTTGCGAGCTCCTCTCTGAAGGATTCCGTGACGCCGACCTCAAGCGCTGGCGTTCTTATGAGCAACTCATCAACAACCCCTACCACATCGAAGGAATGCACCTTTGGAACACCCCCATGGAGGATGCCTATGTTAATGAGGAAACCGGTAAGTCGATTCTCATATATGACGATCCCAATGCCAATGTATCGTCACCATCAAAGAGCGAATACCTCCGCCCATTTGAGCGTGTTTCAACACAAAATGCCTACAACGGCTGCACATGGCGCATGGCTCACTACCTGAACCCGCTGCCCATCAACGAGCTTATGCTCACCTCACCCGACGGAGCAAGCCCCTCGGAATCGGTACTCTACCAGAATCCTTACTGGCCCCTCGTTGCAGGAAAGCCGGCTGAAAAGTAATCCTCAGGCAATTCCAAATATCAGAAAACAGGTAATTAAGATTAGTTTATAACAGGTATTCCCGGCAGGGGCGCGAACTTAGGTCCGCGCCCCTGACTTTTTCAGCCCGTTACAAACCAAAAAACGGCACAAAAACGGCTAAAACACATTTCATGAATTGCAAATTAGGAGGGCAAACGCTATCTTTGTGTCTTAGTAACAACAATAACCCCAATGATTATGGATTTTGCTGACAAGTGCTACCGCGTATTCGACGACACTACACGACTCTATCACGAGCATGACAATGTTGACGCCAAGGTAGACAACCCCTACGAGAACGGCTCTATCGAGCACACACTCTTCGCCAAGAACTGGATCGATGCCGTGCAATGGCATCTTGAGGATATCATACGCGACCCCGAAATCGACCCTGTGGCCGCCCTGGCCCTGAAGCGTCGCATCGACCGCTCCAATCAGGACCGCACCGACATGGTTGAGGAGCTCGACACCTACTTCCGTGAAATCTACAAGGATGTGAAGCCCCTCGACGGCGCGACAATCAACACCGAAAGCCCCGCGTGGGCTCTCGACCGCCTGTCGATTCTCGCCTTGAAGATCTATCACATGGAGGTGGAAGTGGCCCGCACCGACGCATCGCCCGAGCACATAGCCAAGTGCCAAGCCAAGCTCAATGTGCTGCTTGAACAGCGCAGCGACCTCATCACGGCCATCAATCAGCTCCTCGACGACATTGCCGCCGGACGCAAGTACATGAAGGTCTACCGACAGATGAAGATGTACAACGACCCCGACACCAACCCGGTACTCTATGCCAGCAAGTAACGGGCTGCCCAGGAATCTGCTCGTGGCGCGTTTCTCGGCGCTCGGCGATGTGGCCATGACCATTCCGGTGGTCTACTCGGCATGTCGCTGCAACCCCGACACGCGCTTCATCTTCATAACCAAGCCGGTACAGGAGTCGCTCTTCATCAATCCCCCCGAAAACCTCGTGGTGATAGGGGTCGATGTGAAAAACGAGTACAAGACCCCGCGTGACCTGTGGCGACTCTTCAAGGAGCTTCGCGCACAATACTCGATCGACGCCTTTGCCGACCTTCACGGCGTACTGCGCTCATTTTTCCTGCGCGCAGTGTGTACGCTGCACGGCATGAAGTGCCACTCGATACACAAGGGACGCATGCACAAGCGCGCACTCACCCGCTCGCGCAACAAGGTGATGCTGCCGCTCATCTCGTCACGCGCACGCTACCGCGAAGTATTCTATCGGTTCGGATTTGCCCTTGAGGATAAATTCACCAGCCTCTACGGCTCGGGCAAGGGCGACCCCGCAATGTTTGCCGACATAACGCCGCCTAAGGCCGAGGGTGAACGCTGGATAGGCATCGCCCCGTTTGCCAAGCACAAGGGCAAGATATATCCTCCCGAACTTATGGAGAAAGTGGTGGCCGAACTGGCTGCCATGCCTTCGACCAAGATATTCCTCTTCGGCGGAGGCGACTATGAGCGCAAGATTCTCGGCGAATGGGCGTCGCGCTACAACGGAGTGACATCGCTCGCCGAGTCCCGTCACGGATTTGCCGTCGAGCTCGCCCTGCTGAGCCATCTCGACACGATGGTGTCGATGGACTCGGCCAACATGCACCTCGCCTCGCTCGTCGGGGTGAGAGTGGTGAGCGTGTGGGGCGCAACCCACCCCTACTGCGGATTCAAGGGCTTCAGGCAGAAAGAGGCCGACATCGTGCAACTGCCCATGACCTGCCGCCCCTGCTCGGTGTTTGGCAACAAGCCATGCTCACGCGGCGACTACCACTGCCTTGCCGGCATACCCCCGCAAATGATAGTAAACAAAGTAAAATCAATAATTCCCCCGTCGACCCCAAATGAGTGAAGACTTTGACATACGCGCCTCGCAGAGCGGCAAGGACCGCGACTCCGACTTTGAAAAGGCGTTGCGTCCGTCGGAGTTTGACTCGTTCAGCGGTCAGGACAAGATAATCGAGAACCTGAGGGTGTTTGTGGCGGCCGCCCGCATGCGAGGCGAGTCGCTCGACCACGTGCTGCTGCACGGCCCTCCCGGCCTCGGCAAGACTACCTTGTCGCAGATTGTGGCCAACGAGCTCGGCGTGGGCATAAAAATCACGTCGGGCCCCGTGCTCGACAAGCCCGGCGACCTTGCCGGCATACTCACCTCGCTCGAAGAGAACGATGTGCTCTTCATCGACGAGATTCACCGCCTCAGCCCCATAGTCGAGGAGTATCTCTACTCGGCCATGGAGGATTTCCGCATCGACATCATGATCGACAAGGGGCCGGGTGCGCGCTCGGTGCAGCTGAGCCTGTCGCCCTTCACGCTCATCGGAGCCACCACGCGAAGCGGACTGCTCACATCGCCCCTGCGTGCCCGATTCGGCATAAACTGTCACCTTGAGTACTACGACCACGAAGTGCTCGAGCGCATCGTGTTGCGTTCGGCGCGTCTGCTCGGGGTGAAGTGTACGGCCGAGGCGGCCCACGAGATTGCGTTACGCAGCCGCGGCACACCTCGTATTGCCAACGCGCTGCTGCGCCGTGTGCGTGACTTCGCGCAGGTCAAGGGCAGCGGAGTGGTGGAACCCGATATAGCACGTTACGCGCTTGAGGCGCTGAACATCGACCGCTATGGCCTCGATGAAATCGACAACAAGATTCTCACAACTATAATAACCAAGTTCAAAGGCGGCCCCGTGGGACTCACCACAATAGCCACCGCACTGGGCGAGGATCCCGGAACCATCGAGGAGGTCTATGAGCCGTTCCTTATCAAGGAGGGATTCATCAAGCGCACTCCGCGCGGACGCGAGGTAACCGAACTTGCATGGATACATCTCGGACACTCGCCCGAGGGACGGGGCATGGGTTCGCTCTTCTGATCCGCGTCACCCGGGCAAGGCCCTGAAACCCTCTCTCCCCTACACGATTCACCAACGTATATAGTAAGCAATGGCAGGAATTAAAAGTTTGGTAAAGGATACGGCAATCTATGGATTGAGCAGCATAATCGGACGCTTTCTCAACTGGTGCCTTGTGCCGCTGTACACCTACATGTTTGTACCGGCCGAATATGGAATAGTCAGCTACCTCTACAACGCTGTGGCGGTGGTGCTGATAATAATCACCTACGGCATGGAAACGGGATTCTTCCGGTTTGCCAATCACGAGCGTTACTCCAATCCCGACGAGGTCTACTCCACATCGCTTGTGTCGCTCGGATTCACCTCGACGATGTTCTTCGCCGCCGTAATGATTTTCCTCTCGCCCATCTCCGAACTGCTGATGTGTGCCGGCCACAAGTCCTACGTGTGGACGCTTGCCCTCGCGGTGGCCATCGATGCCTACACATCGCTCCCCTTCGCCTACTTGCGTTACAAGAAACGCCCCCTCCGCTTCGCCACTATAAAGCTCATCAACATAGGGCTTAACATAGGGCTTAACCTATTCTTCCTGCTCCTGTGCCCCAAGATCATGAACGTTGCGCCGTGGCTCATCGACTGGTTCTATGCGCCCGACTACGGCATAGGCTACATCTTCACCGCCAACCTCATCGCATCGATTGCGACACTACTGCTCCTGCTGCCCGACACGGTAAATGTGCCGCTGCTCTTCAATGGCCGCCTGCTGCGTGAGATGCTCCGCTACTCGTGGCCGCTGCTCGTGCTGGGTGTGGCCGGAATAATGAATCAGACCATCTCCACGCTTCTGTTCCCCGATCTGTTTGACGACAAGGCCGAGGCTATGAGGCAGGTCGGCATCTACAGCGCCAACTACAAGATAGCGATAGTGATGGTGATGTTCATCCAGGCTTTCCGCTTCGCCTACGAGCCCTTCATATTCGCACAGAACCGCGAGAGCGGCGACAGCAAGCTGCAGGCCTACCGCGATGCCATGAAGTATTTCATCATATTCGCGCTCTTCATCTTCCTTGGCGTCATGTTCTATCTCGACATAATAAAGTACTTCATCGACAAGAACTACTTCTCGGGACTTAAAGTTGTGCCGGTGCTCATGATGGCCGAGCTCTTCTTCGGCATATTCTTCAACCTCTCGCTGTGGTACAAGCTCACCGACAAGACCGTTTGGGGCATGTGGTTCTCGCTGCTCGGATTGCTTGTGACGGTAGTACTCAACGTGCTGTTTGTGCCGAGGTTCGGTTATATGGCTTGCGCCTGGGCCGCATTTGCAAGCTACGGTACAATGATGCTCACAAGCTACTTCATCGGACGGTCGAAATATCCCATAGGCTACGACATAAAAGGCATCTTCAGCTACTTCGTCATAGCAATCGTGCTCTATGTCACGGCCTCGCTTGTTAAGATAGAACCCGAATGGGCCCGGCTGTTGTTCCGCACTGTGCTGCTCGTCGGCTATGTCTACATCGTGTGCCGACGCGAGTCCATCAATCCGCTTGCAATCCTGCGCCGCAACCGGCCTGTAAAAACACCGACAAATAAATGATGTAATATGACAAACTTCAATCTCCAAAAACTCAAGACAAGCCTTTTCGGCTACTTCGACCTGACGGGATTCCTCATTCCGCAGGAGGAGGCTGAAACCGAAATACGCGAAGGCGTGTCATTTCGCGGCATCAACATCATAATCCTGATTGTGGCCATATTCATAGCGTCACTTGGATTGAATGTCAACTCTACCGCTGTCATAATAGGTGCGATGCTCATCTCGCCGCTCATGGGCCCTATAATCGGCATGGGACTTGCCGTCGGCATTCAGGATTTCGAGCTTATGAAGCGTTCGTTCCGCAACCTGTTCATGGCTACGATGTTCAGTATCGCCGCATCATGCATCTATTTCCTCATTTCGCCGGTAAACGAAGGTCACAGCGAGCTGCTTGCGCGCACATCCCCGACAATCTACGATGTATTCATAGGCTTCTTCGGCGGAACGGCTGGCATCCTCGCCATAGGCAGCCGCGTCAAGGGCAATGTGATTCCCGGTGTAGCCATAGCCACCGCTCTTATGCCGCCGTTGTGTACCGTGGGCTACGGACTCGCCACAATGCAGTGGACCTACTTCATCGGAGCATTCTACCTCTTCTTCATCAACTCGGTGTTCATCGCCTGTGCTACGACACTCGGCGTAAGGCTCATGAAATACAAGGTAAAGGACTTCGCCAATTCCGAGCGCGCCCGCAAAGTGCGCACTACAATCTACACAATAGCGTTCCTGACGATAATTCCGGCCGCCTACCTAACCTACAACATGTTTAAGGAGAACAACTTCATGTCCAACTGCAATAAGTTTGTCGACAACGAGTTCACCTTCCCCGACACTCAGGTGCTCAGCTTCAAGCCATCCTACCACAACGGCAACGGCACGCTCACCGTCAACCTCATCGGACGCACCATTCCCCACGACTCGCTCATGCTCGCCATGACCGACAAGCTGCCTCAGTATCATCTTGCCGGGACAAAGCTAAAAATAAGCCAGGGCTACAACAGCAACACTGAATTTGACGCCGCCCAGGCCACATCAACAATGCTGCGTGACATGTATCAGGTGACGCAGGCCACCATAACACGACAGCAGACGACAATCGACTCTCTGCGTAACATCAACGCGCAAATAGCACGTAACGACTCCATGGGTGCCGTAATAGCGCCCGAACTGAAAGTGCTATTCCCGCAAGTGCGTGACATTGCCGTGACGCGAGGCATCGTCAGCAACGTTTACGACGGAAAACTCGACACCGTAAACCTCGCCCTCGTCCAGTACAACGCCGCAATGTCGTCGGCTCAGGCCAAGAAATTCAAGGAGTATCTCGAAGCCCGACTGCAGATAAAGGACATCAACATCGTGTTGAACACCTCGCTCCCGTCGAAGAAAAGATAACGCGCAATGAAGGTCGTAATCGTCAACAACAGCGACTCGCTCGGAGGTGCCGCGATAGTGTCGCGACGGCTCATGCATGCCCTGCGTGACGCAGGAGTCGACACTCGCATGCTCGTGTTGAACAAGAGCACCGACGACCCCGCCGTGGCACAATGCTGCGGAAAGACTCGACGATTTATCGACTTCGCCCTTGAGCGACTGCGCATAATGGCAGGTAACGGTTTCAATCGCCGTGACCTTTTCAATGTGTCGCTGGCCGACACGGGATGTGACATCTCCCGACATCCCTGGATACGCGAAGCCGACATCGTCGCACTCAACTGGATAAACCAGGGCATGCTCTCGCTCGCCGACATCAAGCGGCTGCACCGCGCCGGAAAAAAGATTGTGTGGACCATGCACGACATGTGGTGCCTCACCGGAGTGTGTCATCACGCCCACCGGTGCACCCGCTACACCGATCGCTGCGGACATTGCCCCTACCTGCATGACGGACGCCGCGACCGCGACCTGTCGCGCACGGTGTGGAAGCGCAAGTCACGCCTCTATGCGTCGGTCCCCATTCACTTTGTGCCGGTGAGCAACTGGCTCGCGGGAAAGTGCCGCGAAAGCTCACTGCTGCAATCGGCCGATGTGACGGTAATTCCCAACGCTTTCCCCACAGCCGACTTCAATGTCACGCCGTCACGCCCGGGCGACAAGCTGCCCGTCACTCCCGGCCGGAATATCATACTGATGGGTGCCGCACGCCTCGACGATCCCATAAAGGGGCTTGACTACGCTATCGACGCGCTCAACATCATAGCCCGCGCCCATCCCGAGGTTGCAGCCGAGTGCGAAGCCGTGTTCTTCGGGGCGATACGCAACCCGCAACTGCTCGAACGCCTGGAATTCCCCTATCGCCACCTTGGCATGATAACCGACAGCCGGCTTGTCAGCGACCTCTATGCAGCGTCACGCATCATCCTGTCGACATCGCTCTACGAAACATTGCCCGGAACCCTCATCGAGGGCATGGCCGGAGGATGCATTCCCGTGTCATTCGCGCAAGGAGGACAAGCCGACATATTCACCCACCTCGACACCGGCTACATGGCGCAGTACAAGTCGCCGCAAAGCGTGGCCGAGGGCATCCTGTGGGCATTGAAGCACGACATAACGCGCAACCGTCTACATGACGAGGTGGTGACGCGCTTCTCGGCCGAGGCTGTCGCCCGACGCTACATCGCTCTTTTTAACCGAATACTTCAGCACTAATAGGCTCCCCGATTGTTATACAACAATAAGATATTCAATACATCATGGTAACCATACTTTTTCACTCAACCATATTCGGCCCCATACACAGTCGTCGCCTCGGCTCTTCGCTTGGAGTGAACCTGTCGCCCAACGACGGCAAGATATGTTCATTTGACTGCGTTTACTGCGAAGCCGGCTATAACTCACAAGGCCCCGGCACAACGGGATTCCCGGCACGTGACGATGTAAAGAAGCAGCTTGAAGAGAAGCTGAAATCCATGTCACAGGCCGGCGACCGACTTGATGTGATAACATTCTCGGGAAACGGCGAACCCACCCTGCACCCCTGCTTCGAGGATATAATAAACGACACCATCGAGGTGCGCGACCGTTACTACCCATCGGCCAAGGTGAGTGTGCTGTGCAACTCAACGCGCCTCGACCGTCCCGATGTAAACCGCGCCCTGAGGCGTGTCGACAACTGCATCCTCAAGCTCGACTCGGCGCTTACTCCCACAATGAGGCTCATCGACCAGCCCGGCTCGCCGCAGTTCACCTGCGAACGCCTCATACCCCAGCTTGCCCAATTCGGCGACCAATGCATAATACAGACCATGATGCTGCGCGGCAACCACAACGGAAAGCACATCGACAACACTACTCCCGAAGAGATCGACGCGCTTATCGAGGCCTACAAGACAATACGCCCCGCCGAGGTGATGCTCTACTCCATCGACCGCGCAACACCCGAAAGCGACCTGCAAAAGGTGGAGAAGGACGAACTTGAAAAAATTGCCGACCGCATGCGCGGCGAAGGAATAAAAGTACAGGTCAGCTGACATGAAGAGAGTCACATTTCCCGCACCCCTGCGCGAAGGCGACCGCATAGCAATCGTGTCGCCGGCAAGCAGCATCGACAACCGCCTCGTCGATGAAGCAATACCCGTAATCATGTCGCAAGGATGGACTCCCGTAGTGATGCCATCGGCTCTCGGAAGTCACGGCAGCTACAGCGCCACACGCCGGGAGCGACTCAACGACCTGACCGAAGCGTTGTGCGACCCCACGATACGCGCCGTCATGTGCAGCCGCGGAGGTTACGGCGCGGTGCACCTGATCGACAGCCTCCCTGCCGATGCCGTAAAGGCCGATCCCAAATGGCTCATAGGCTTCAGCGACATCTCCGCTCTGCACTCATTCATGTCATCGCTCGGCATCGCAAGCCTGCACGCCTCGATGTGCAAGCATCTGGCCGAGTTCGGAGCTGACGACCCTGACAACATAACGCTCTTCAACATCCTGCGCGGCTCACTCCCCACCTACTCAATAGAGGCGCGACATGACGGCAACAAACCCGGCACTGCCACCGGGCAGCTATTCGGCGGCAACCTCGCCGTTTTAGGCGCACTCATAGGAACTCCCTACGACATGTTCGCTCACGATGACGCGATACTCTTTCTCGAAGATATAGCCGAACCCATCTACAAGGTGGAGCGACAGCTCTACCAACTCCGGCTCTCGGGAGTGCTCGACCGCATAAAAGGATTAATCGTGGGACAATTTACCGAATACCGCCCCGACCGCAACTATTCCGACATGCTCGACATGGTGCGTGACATGACCGCCGACCTGAACATCCCCGTGGCCTACAACTTCCCCATAGGACACATCGACCACAATCTCCCCGTGATAGAGAGCGCACCCGTTATGCTCGACATAACGCCCGACAAGGTTAATCTATCGTTCAATGTGCACTGATAAGCCCGCTCCGCAGCGTGAGATACAGATAACCGACGACGGCAGCGCGACACTCTATCTGCCGCAACTCGACGAACACTACCACTCGGTCAAGGGGGCGATTACCGAAAGCCGTCACATCTACCGCGACTGCGGCTACCTGTTCCGTGCGTCACAATCGCCGGGCCCTGTCACCATCCTCGAAATCGGACTCGGTACCGGAATGAACGCCGCCGTCACCGCAATGGCCGCAAACGACCCGTCGCCGGTGCGTTACATAGCCCTGGAGCTCTATCCACTGTCGCTTGAAGAGGTCGACAGCATGCAACTCGACCGATTCGTCGACCCCCGACTGCTGCGTGACCTACATCAATGTCCATGGGACGAACCCCGGCAGCTGACGCCCGCTTTCACACTCGAAAAACGCCGTTGCGACTTCACGCAGTGTGACCTTCCCTCGGGAATCGATGTTGTCTACTTCGACGCATTCGCACCCGAAAAGCAACCCGAAATGTGGTCGCCCGAGCTGTTCAGGCGCATTTTCCATGCCATGAATCCCGGCGGAGTACTAACCACCTACTGCGCAAAGGGCAGCATACGGCGAATTCTCTCAGCCATCGGCTTTTCAGTAGAGCGACTCCCAGGCCCACCGGGAGGAAAACGTGAGATAATCAGGGCAATACGCAAAATAAATCCTATTTAACATTTTTTATTAACAAAAAATTCTATATCTGGTAGCGTTTAAACGTTATTACTTTACAACTTAACTTAAATTTACCATTATGACCTACAAAGTTATTGACATCGAAGGTGTTGGTGAATCCTACGCACAGAAGCTTACCGAAGCCGGCGTTAACACCGTCGACCAACTTCTCGAACGTTGCGTTACACCCAAAGGCCGCAAGGAACTTGCCGAAACCACAGGCATCTCTCCCAAACTTATCCTGAAATGGGCCAACCACGCCGACCTGTTCCGCACCAACGGCATCGGTCCGCAATTTGCCGAACTTCTTGAGGCAGCCGGTGTCGACACCGTAAAGGAACTCCGCCATCGCAATGCCGAGAACCTCGCAGCAAAGATGGAAGAGGTCAACAACGAAAAGCACCTGACTCGTCGCGTGCCCAGCGTTACCGAACTTCAGAAAATGATTGAAGAGGCCGCTACCCTGCCTCCCACAATCACTTATTGATTCTCGTTCTCACAAAAATCAATATCTATCCTAAAAATTACAGGGCGTGCCGATCGATTTCGGTACACCCTGCTTTTTTCGTTTAAATGCGTATTATGCCTTCTTTGTCAGGTAAGGAACAACGGCACGCCATGCTACAACGGCGATAGCGGCACCTACAAGGGGACCTACGACCATAATCCAGAAGTCGCCGAATGCATCGGGCGAGAATACTGCGGGACCGAAGCTGCGGGCGGGATTAACCGAGCAGTTGTCGACAGGAATACCCACGATATTTACGAGTCCGAGAGCGATACCGATTGCAAGACCTGCAAACTTACCGAATCCGTGGTTCTCATCAGTAGCACCGAGAATGATGAATACAAAAAAGAATGTCAGCAAAATCTCGGTAAGAAGAGCCATACCGGAAGTAGCACCGGGCTGAAGCACATTGGTGGCAAGATTATTGGCACCTGTCACGCCTCCGAAGTTAAACTCGGGCGACATGTCGACAAACCAATAGAGGAAACCTGCACCAATCACGGCACCGATAAGCTGCGACACTACATAGCCTGCGAAATCCTTGCTGTTAAGCTTTCCGCTGATCCACATAGCAAACGACACTGCGGGATTGACATGACATCCCGAAATGTTGCCTATGCAATAGCAAAGACAAATGAGGACGAGTCCAAAACATACGCCTACACCGTAACCGCCTATCGACGGACCGGCAAGAACTGCGCTACCACAGGCGAGAAGAACGAGAAACATTGTTCCGATACCCTCTGCTAAATACTTCTTCATGTTAAATGTTGTTTTAGTTAAATAAATAGGAAATATTGATGTATTCTCATCTAAATCTCTTCATCGATTGAGTAGTTCAGGAAATCGACCATCGGCTTGAGAATCCTGAACCTCTCGGCAACTTTCGCAGGCCAATCGGGAGTATCGAAGAACTTCTCGTCGCAACGGCAGAACTTCCCGTAATCCTTCAGCCTGAGCAAATCTATGTCGGGATGATCCTTAGGCCACCCCTTGGGAGCGCTTTTAAGCGACTCGCTTATCCATCCCGGATAGTAACGCTTCATGTCGGGAGCATCGATTATCTCTCTGAATTCTTCGATATTGTCAACGATGGCGTTACGCAACTTGCGCAGAAGGGGGGCATCGGGGCACCACACGCCTCCATACAATCCGCTCTCGGCGTCACGCACATCCATCTGCATATAATATGCCGCACGGTGAGTCTTCCTTCCCCAGGGGCTGAACGCGGCCGAGAAATATATCTTATAAGGTGTCTTGTCAGTCGAAAAGCGCGTGTCGCGATATATGCGATACACGCAATCCTTGGCTTTCAGCGCCCTGAGCTGCGGCTCCCATTGGCTCATCAGACCAATGAGGCGGTCAACATCGTCAAGCCACAGGCTCCGCAAACTGTCATACTCCTCCTTGTGGGCCGCAAACCACTCTCTATTGTTGTTGGCCTGCAGCTCCCTCAGAAAATCATACAGTCGGGAAATGTAATAACTCATAGCGTCACTATTTTATATCCTCCCACTCGGCATCGGTCACCTGTTGCTCTACGGTATATCGCTCCTCCCCATAGCCGTTTTTCTTGGTTTCGGTATAGGATGAAGCTGTGGTGACCTCCTCAAACTCAACATACTCACCGTCATTGCGGCTGAATATCTTGCGCTTGCCTTTGTGGGGCTGATTCTGTCGGGAATTATTGTTCTGATTGTTAGCGCCATAAGCCTGTCGAAAAGCCTCCTGCCTGTCGTAGAACTGACGGCGCGCCTTTGATATGGCTCCGGCTACACGCACTATGGGCCATATAATAAAGATGAACAGTAAAAATATTATGAATCCAAATATTGACATAACTATATATTAACGAAATAATAAGGATATTTGTTGGGCTTTGCCGACGGTGCCGGTTATGCGCTGTACTTGGTTCTTACAAACGACAAAACCACATAGAAAAGTATCGCGTAGGCAAGTCCGGCGATTCCGTACATAACAACAAAGAATATCGCCGCAATGATTATTATATACCTGCGCAGATTCTCACGGATATCGAAATTCTTGAATTTCAATGAGAACATCTTCATGCGTGTCATCACCATCAGAAGCGACATTACCACTATCAGAACAGCCATAACAATGTCGCCGGGATAACCGTAACGATGAATCCACGCTGTAAATCCTATCCAGAAAATGGCATTGGCCGGAATAGGCATTCCGAGAAAAGAGGTGGTCTGACGGTCGTCGATATTGAATCGTGCGAGCCTCAGTTCGCCCATCACCGGAATAAGTATTGCAATATATGCTACCCAGTGACAGTCGGAAAAGGCCGAGATTGTGTTGTAGATCAGCATACCAGGTGCCACACCGAAGCTCACGAGATCGCTCAGCGAGTCAAGCTCCTTTCCGAGATTGGAGTAGGCATGGAGCAATCGCGCGGCGGCTCCGTCACAAAAATCAAACAGAGCGGCGATACCGATGAATATGAACGCCCATTGGTAACCGTAAAGACCTCCCGACATCACGTTGTAGTTGAACGACATGATACATGCCACACAACCGCACACAAGACTCATGCACGTAATTGTGTTGGGGATGTTGGACTTTATTATCTTAAGCATTTTTCAATTCAGGATTTTTTCATTGACTCAGACTGCGGATTATCGGCAAGGCGTCCCACCGTGGTCACTCCGCCTATTGTCTTGTCGCCGAGCTTTACATAGATTTCAGTGCCGAGAGGGAGATAAAGGTCGACTCGCGAGCCAAACTTTATGAAACCCATGTGATCCTCAATCGATGCCGGCTCGCCAGGAGCGGCATAAGTGACAATGCGGCGTGCAAGAGCACCGGCCACCTGACGCATAACTATCGTCTGTCCGTTACGTGCCTCAATCGCTACGGTCGAACGCTCATTCTCGGTGCTCGACTTGGGCAGATAGGCCGACATGAATCGTCCGGAATGGTGCTTCACGTAGAGCACCTTGCCATCGACCGGAAACCAGTTGGCGTGAACGTTGAGAACGCTCATGAACACCGACAGCTGGATGCACCTGCAGTGCAGGAACTCATCCTCGTAGGTTTCCTCGAGCGCCACAACCTTGCCATCGGCCGAAGCAACCACCACATTGTCGCGGTTGCCCTTGAACGAGCGGCGGGGCGAACGGAAGAAGTTCAGTACAAGCAGATAAACGACAGCCGAAATAACGGTAAATGTAACGGGAATAGCCACAGGCCGCATGAACAGCCATGCCGGGATATTTATCACCAGCAGGATGAACAGCAATACGACCAATATATTCAGGCCTTCACGATGTATTTTTACTCTCATTTTTCCGCTTTAGGGTCAATTTTAGTTCTACAAAGTTATATTAATTTATAATATTAACAAAACTAATTCATTTCTTAGTGTGGCTCATAGCCGTTTCAAAGCATATATTTATAGAAAATTCACCCTTTTTTCACTATTTCATATCCCGCAGGCCAATTTAGAGCCGGTTCGACAATAAAAGTTAACGGCAGGGCGGTCAATTGTTGAGTGATTTTCTTTAGCTCTTAAGGGAGCGATGGGGCTCCATCGTGACCGAAAGAGATTAAGAAAAGCGCCAACGAGTGGCCGAGGCGAAGGTATACTTTATCAGCCTTGACCAGCGACGCGGAGGAACGATTCGCTCCACTTGCGGAAATGGTAATATACCGTCCCGGGCGGCGGATAATATCGGGGCAGTATCTTCCACTGACATCCGGTGTAAACCAGATATGCAATAGCTGTGAATATCTTATAGAGGTCTGTCCGTTCCTTTCCATGGAAGCCTGACAAAAACCTACGGATGCGCTTCCGCCGGCAATGCCTAAACTTTATTTTCATGGAGTCAATGATTTATGTTACTGAGATATAACACAAATCAAACCTTTTTCCCTTTTGGTTGAACCGAAATTACCATCGCCTCGCATATTGCGGAGCGACCCTGCCGTTAATATTTATTGTCGAACCTGCTCTAATACGCCGACATAAAAGGAAAATAATTAGTAACTTTGCAGAATTATGAAACGCAACGATTTCGAGATAATGGCTCCCGTAGGGAGCTATGAGTCGCTATATGCGGCCATTGACGCAGGAGCCGACGCCGTGTACTTCGGCATCGAGGGGCTCAACATGCGCGCCCGTTCATCCAACAACTTCACCATCGACGACCTCCACAACATAGCGCACACCTGTGCGTCACATGAGGTAAAGACATATCTCACTGTCAACACCATAATATTTGACACCGACATCGAGAAGTGTCATGCCATAATCGATGCGGCAAAGGAGGCATCGATCACCGCCATAATAGCAAGCGACATAGCCGCTATACTCTATGCACGCTCGATAGGGGTCGAGGTGCACATTTCGACACAGGTCAACATAACCAACATCGAGGCGGTGCGATTCTACTCGCAGTGGGCCGATGTCGTGGTACTCGCCCGCGAGCTCAATCTCGACCAAGTGAGTGCAATACATCAGGCGATTATCGCCGAAAACATCTGCAGCCCCCACGGGAAACCGGTGAGAATAGAGATGTTCTGCCACGGAGCGTTGTGCATGGCCGTTTCGGGCAAATGCTATCTGAGCCTGCACGAGATGAACTCAAGCGCCAACCGTGGCGCCTGCACCCAGATATGCCGCCGAGGCTACACCGTAACCGACCGCGAAACAGGCGACTCGCTCGACATCGAAAACCAGTACATCATGTCGCCCAAAGACCTCAAGACAATCCACTTCCTCAACAAGATGATCGATGCGGGAGTGAGAGTGTTCAAAATCGAGGGCCGCGCACGCGGTGCCGAATATGTGAAGATAGCCGTGCAGTGCTACGACGAGGCGATAAAGGCGGTGTGCGACGGCACATTCACCGAAGAGCGCATTGTCCGGTGGAACGACAGCCTCAACCGCATATTCAACCGCGGATTCTGGAACGGATATTACCTGGGACAACGGCTCGGAGAGTGGACATCGAAGTACGGCTCATCGGCCACACGCACCAAAGTGTATGCGGCCAAGGGTGTGCGTTACTTCTCCAACATAGGCGTGGCCGAGTTCCTGATGGAAAACGGAGAGCTGCACACCGGCGACGAAGTCGTGATAACCGGCCCCACAACGGGAGCCGTGATAATGACGGTCGATGAAATACGTGTCGACCTGAAGCCGGTTGATAAAGCTGTGAAAGGCGACCGATTCTCAATAAAGACCGACACGAAGATACGCCCGAGCGACAAGATGTTCAAATGGGAAAAGACCGCCGACCTCAAGGCGCGCAAAATGTGAATTTAACCAAAAACACGGTCGTCAACAGGCCCGCAATCCTAATAAACTCTAAATTCCGGGCAGGACTTGTGGTGATTAGCGATTTTTTAATAAATTTGTAATGACGATTTTTTTCTTAACCTTCATTCAATTACTGTTTCACATCACGCGATGACCTATATAATGCGTTTCCTGCTTGGGATTTTCATGCTTACGGCAATGGCCGTGCCTATGTCGGCAGCCGAGCCTCTAAAGCTGATGACCGCTCCCGAAACTCCAAAATATCTGGCTTACATAAACTCATGGAAGCCCGAGTTGCCCGTGCTTACTCCCGTTGAAGCCATCGAGGAGTACAAGACACCCCAGATGGTGCTCGACATGATAAGCCACGCCAAGGAGTTCATGGGTCTGCGCTACCGCCGGGGCGGCAAGACACCCAAAGGATTTGACTGCTCGGGATTCACCGGCTACATCTTCAAGCAATTCGGAATATCGCTGAAGGCATCGTCAAGCTCACAGTACACCCAGGGAACCCCCGTAGTGACCGACGACCTGCGTCCCGGCGACCTGGTGTTTTTCAACGGACGCCGTGCAGGCACTTCAAGAGTAGGCCATGTGGGAATGGTGGTCGATGTCGACGCCGAGGCCGGAACATTCAAGTTCATCCATTCGGCCATCAGTTCGGGCATAACGATAAGCGACTCATCGGAGCCCTACTACTCGCGCCGTTACATAGGTGCACGCCGCGTAATCGATGAATCGTCGCTCAATTAATTATCAATAGAAATTTCAGTACGTGATATCTCGTCGCCGGCATCATGCCTTGCCGGTGATTATCGAGCGTATGTCATCCAGCTTGTTCAACGCCGCCATAGGCGTGAGATTGTTTATGTCGATGTTGAGTATCTCGTCCCTTATCTGAGTCAGCACTGGATCATCGAGCTGGAAAAACGACAGCTGCACGCCGCTTCGATTATCGGCGACGCTGCTCAAGTCCTTGCCTATGGCCTCCTGGCGGTTATTGGTTTCAAGATGATGCAGCACCTCATCGGCACGCTTCACTATCGACTGCGGCATACCGGCCAGCTTGGCCACATGGATACCGAAACTGTGTTCGCTGCCTCCGCGTGCAAGCTTGCGCAGAAACACCACCTTGCCGTTGATCTCCTTCACCGACACATTGTAATTGGCCACACGCTTGAAGCTCGCCTCCATCTCATTCAATTCATGGTAATGGGTGGCAAAGAGAGTCTTGGGGTGCATGTTGCCATACTCATGTATATGCTCCACGATGGCCCATGCTATTGAGATGCCGTCGTAGGTCGATGTGCCTCGGCCCAACTCGTCAAACAGGATGAGGCTGCGCTCGCTCATGTTGTTGAGAATCGAAGCCGCCTCGTTCATCTCGACCATGAAGGTTGACTCGCCGAGCGAAATGTTGTCGCTTGCGCCTACACGCGTAAACACCTTGTCGACGATGCCCACACGAGCGCTGTCGGCGGCAACGAAACAGCCTATCTGCGCCATGATGACATTGAGGGCGGTTTGACGCAGCAGCGCCGACTTACCCGACATGTTGGGACCCGTTATCATCATCACCTGGGTCGACGCGTTGTCGAGATGCACGCTGTTGGTGATATATGGCTCGCCGGGAGGCAACTGACGCTCGATGACAGGGTGACGCCCCTCCACAATGTCGATGCACAGCGAGTCGTCGACCACCGGACGATTGTAGTGATTCTCCTTTGCCACACGCGTAAATGCGGCCAGCACATCAAGACGCGCCACGAGCGCCGAGTCAAGCTGTATGGCCGGAATGTATTCGGCAAGACGCGCCACGAGGTCGTTGTAGAGCCGCGTTTCGATTATCGCAATCTTCTCCTGCGCTCCGAGTATCTTCTCCTCATAGTCCTTCAACTCCTGCGTTATATAACGCTCGGCGTTTACGAGGGTCTGCTTGCGTATCCAGTCGGCGGGCACTTTCGACTTATGCGTATTGGTCACTTCGATATAGTAACCGAACACGTTGTTATATCCTATCTTAAGGCTTGAAATTCCGGTGGCTTCAATCTCACGCGCCTGTATTTTCAGCAGGTAGTCCTTGCCCTTGAACGCTATTTCACGCAGTTCGTCGAGCTCGGCATCGACACCGTCCTTTATGACGGCTCCCCTGTTGAGAGCAATAGGAGCGTCATCGACAATCTCGCGGGCGATGCGGTCGCGAATCAATGAACATGGATTGAGCTGCTCGCCTATTGAACGTAACGCTTCAAGGTCGGCATCGCAACACAGCTTTTTGAGCGGCTCCATGACATTTAGCGCATTGCGCAGCTGCACCACCTCACGCGGCGATATGCGCCCCACGGCCACCTTGGAGATTATGCGCTCCATGTCGCCCACATGCTCAAGAAGCGATTTCACCTCATCGTGCTGCTCGGGATGACGGAAGAAATACTCCACGACATCGAGCCTGGCGTTTATCGCCTTCACATCCTTCAACGGAAACAACAGCCAGCGACGCAGCAGTCGTGCGCCCATCGGGCTTATAGTGCGGTCTATGACATCGAGCAGGCTCTTGCCTTCGTCGCCCATTCCCTCGACCAGCTCGAGATTGCGCACGGTAAACTTGTCAAGACGCACATAACTCTCCTCCTCGATGCGCGACAGGCGCGTTATGTGGCTCGTCATCGTGTGCTTGGTTATGTCGAGATAGTGCAGCACGGCACCCGAGGCAATGATGGCGGCATGGAGGGAGTGTATTCCAAAGCCCTTGAGGTTGCGTGTTTCAAACTGTTTCAACAGCTTGTCGTTGGCGGCCTCGTCGGTAAATATCCAGTCGTCGAGCTCGAAGACAAGATAACGCGATGAAAAGGTTTCGTCGACACGCTTGCGATTGCCCCTCTCGACAAGCACCTCCTTGGGAGCGAAGTTGTTAAGCAGCTTGTCGACATAGTCGGCATTTCCCTCGGCGGTGAGGAACTCACCGGTCGATATGTCAAGGAAAGCCACGCCTATGAGTCCGCTGCGGGTGAAGTGCAGAGCCGACACAAAGTTGTTTTCACGATGATTCAGTACCGCGTCATTTACCGAAACTCCGGGTGTGACAAGCTCCGTTATGCCTCGCTTCACAAGTTTCTTGGTGAGCTTGGGATCCTCAAGCTGCTCGCATATCGCCACACGCTTTCCGGCCCTTACGAGCTTGGGAAGATAGGAATCAAGGGCATGGTGAGGGAATCCGGCAAGCTCGACATACTGCGACACACCGTTGGCACGACGCGTCAGCGTTATGCCGAGTATCTCGGAAGCCACTATGGCATCATCGGAAAATGTTTCATAAAAGTCACCGACACGAAACAGCAATATGGCATCGGGATGCTTCTGCTTCATCTCGATGTACTGCTTCATCAGCGGAGTTTCTACTATTTTTGCGGCCACGTTTTGAGGGGTATCAATTGTGAGGGCATGACACCATTGTCACGCCCTCCATTTATAAGTTATAATGCTTTGACTTAGAACTGAATGCTGAATCCCGAGTTGTTGGATGAGGCATTGTTGGGGCGGGGTTCGTCGGCATTGGCCGATGAACTCTTACCCATCTCCTTTATCTCGTCGGAGGTCTTCTTGTCGCGGTTGTAGGTGGGGCTCTTCTCTATCGCCTCGATTGAACGCTCGTCATCCATCTGCGAGGGCGTAAGCACGATATAACGCGCCTTTGCCTTGTCGCCCTGCATGCGCAGAACAGCCTCTTTGCCATACTCGTCGCCAAGACGCTGTGTTGCGTCATGCTCCTCTTCCTTCTTGTTGCGGTTGAAGTTGACCACACGGCTGCGGGTGCCGCGGCTCTTGCTCTCGTCAATCGTGACATCAAATCCGGCAGCAAGAATGGTGATTTTCACCTTGTCGCCGAGAGTGCGGTCGTAGGATGCACCCCATATAACATCGACATCCGAGTCGATGCTGCTGATGAACGATGTGAGCTCCTCGGTTTCCTCCATCTTGAACTCCTGCTCGGCCTCGGGCGAGAAGTAGATGTTGAAGAGCAGCTTCTTGGAGGTCAGGATGTCGCGGTTCTTCAACAGAGGCGAGTTAAGGGCATCGTCGATTGCCTTGGTGACGCGCTGCTCGCCCTCGCCGTATCCGGTAGAGATTATTGCGGCTCCACCGTCGCGCAAGGTAGTGTCGACATCGTTGAAGTCGAGGTTGATTTTTCCGTCGCAGGTTATAAGCTCCGATATCGAGCGGGCCGCGGTGGTGAGAGTGTCGTCGGCCTTACCGAATGCGTTAACGAAGTTGAGGTCGGGGTATATGTCGGTCAGTCGCTGGTTGTTGATTACGAGCAACGCATCGACATACTTGCTCATCTCGTCGGCTCCGTTCAGAGCCTTGAGAATCTTGCGCTCGCCCTCAAAGAGGAACGGTATAGTGACAATGCCTATGGTAAGCAATCCGTGCTCCTTGGCCAGACGAGCCACTACAGGAGCGGCTCCGGTGCCTGTGCCGCCACCCATTCCGGCTGTGATGAACACCATCTTGGTGTGGTCGTCAAAGAGCTGATTTATCTTGTCGACAGCCGCTTCGGCAGCCTCGCGGGCGATTTCGGGCTTGTTTCCGGCACCAAGGCCGTTTCCTATCTCCACACGGGTGGGCACAGGCGAATTTTTCAACGCCTGTCGGTCGGTGTTGCATATAACGAACGACACATTCTTGATGCCTTGCTCATACATGTGGGACACGGCATTGTTTCCGCCGCCGCCTACGCCGATTACTTTAATGATGTCATCGGTAGGTTCTCTATCGGTAAATCCTATCTCGTTGGGTGCGGGTATATCTTCGGGTGCCATATATCTTGTTATCGTTATTAAGTTTTCAATTTAAGTTACTCATCATTTTCGTCGGCCTCATTGAAAAGCATCGTCGCGAGTCGGTCCTTCCACTGTGAGAGCTTGCTCGGGCCCTTTGGCTCGCGCTTCTCCTCCACCTTGGGTTTCTTCTCTTTCTTCTCCTTCTTTTCCTTGCCTTTTATGGGACGGGGGCCGGGTTCGTCATCATCGTCCTCGTCATAGCTGTCATCGTCGTCATAGACTACATTAACCTGAACGGGCACTTCGGTACACTCCTGAGGATTGCGGCGGGCTGCAGCGTTCAACAGTGCTATGACATCGATAAAATCAAGCGACTGCAGCTTGGGATCGGAGATGCGTATAGTTCCGGGGATGTTTCCAAGACGCACGTTCAATCCACTCTGCGATGCAAGCTGGTCGGTAAATCCCTTCAGCTTGGCACCGGCTCCGACGATGATTATTCCGCCGGGCAAGTCGCTCGAAATCTTGTAGCCTGCATATTTGGGCTGCTCGATTATGTTGACGATTATCTCACCGGCACGTGCGCGCACGTAGTTGTTGACCTCGGTCGCATCGCCGTCGAAGTCGTGCTTGCGGTAGTTGGGCTCTACATTTACCACATCACCGAGCACCTTCTTGAGCTGTTCGGCATTCTCCTCGGTGTGATTGAGCGACATGATGTCACGCGTTATGTTGCGCGAGCCGAGCGGAAGGGTTTCAAAATAACGCAACGTTCCGTTCTTGTACATCGACACGGTTGTGGTTTCGGCACCGAAATCGACAAGCATGCAGCCGAGCTTCTTCTCATCGGAAGTTAACACGAGGTCGGCGATGGCCGACTGACGCACAATCTCACCCTTTATATTGAGCTGCTGACGCTCGGTCACGGCACGCTGAATGTTGCTGTAGCCGATGACAGGCTTGCATGTCACGAGGTTTATCTCGGCCTTTATGTTTCGGCCCACGGTTCCCACGGGATTGGGACAGTCGAGATTGTCGACGGCAAATTCACGCGGAAGCACCTCGATAACCTTGCGGTCGGAAACCACCATCTGACGGGCTTCGTCCTTTATCTGCTGAATGATTTTATCGGTTATGTCAACCCCGTCGTCAAAGTGACGCACAATCTGGCGCGAAGTGGCCATAGTCGAGCGTCCGCCTATAGAAACATACACCGACTTGATTTTACGGGGAGAGATGCTCTGATAGTTTTCGAGCTTCTTGATGAGCTTGTTTATGCGGTTGCTCACCTCCTCGACATTCTGTATCCAGCCGTAACGCACTACATTTATTGCGTTTTCATCCTCTACGGCGAGTATGGTCAGCACTCCCGACTCATCGACTACGCCGACAGCAGCCCTGATGTGGGAACTGCCGATTTCCAAGGCAACTATGTATTTTTGTTCCATATTGTTTTGAACGAGGTATTTATTATGATCTTTTCAATTAATTACTCCTTTTCGCATTGGATGACACCACTCCTGCCGTATCGCCGGCAAGCATCGTGCCCAAATCGGGCTCCTCGTGCTCGGCTTCAAGATCGACCGCGCTCACGGTGTGATGAAGAGCCTTGGCGCGTCGCGTGGCAACAATCTGTCCTCCCCATTTAACAGAAATAGTGTCGTAATAGTTCCAGCCTTTCACCGGAAGAATGTCGGTATAGGCCATCCGTATACGATCAAACTTGCTGTCAAGGTGTTCCATGTCGCCTATATTTATGACATGGCCGTGAATTACGGGAACAAGTATTATATTGTTGGGGCCGTCGACTTTAATTTGCGTCACGAGCGCATTCCATGTCGAATCGGAGTTTATGTAACGCACAAGCGGCAGCAGCGACACGGCCCGGAATGTCGAGTCGAAATGTCCCGAAACGACAGGCAGGTCGGTGTGGTAACGCGCCGTGGCCGAGATGCGCTTTCCATCCTTGTTGATGTAGTAGGATTTATTGCGGTCAAACACTCGCAGCACCGGATGAAGCGGATCGATGTCGATGCGCACGGTGTTGTCGGTGTATATGCGACACTGGACGCTCTCGATCTTGTCGATGAGGCCGAGGCGTCGCTCAATGCTGTCGGTGTCGATATCGATGAGCTTCATCGATGGAGCATCGTTGCTGAAATCGCCGAGTTCGCGCGCTATCTCATGGGCGGTGACGAAGTTGGAATTCAAAGAGTCAAGCACTACAATAGCGACACCGCTGCACATCGCATCGCGTGCCTGTAATCGCGACCAAGCGACGGCACCGACGAGATAGCATAACAGCAATATCGAAATCAAGCACTTAAGAAACTTCTTCATCAACGGAGATTAACGTTTTTAACAATTTCGGGTAAATAGTTGCAAATGTCCCCTGCACCAACAGTCAGCAGGATTTCAAAGTTACGATTTTTTATTGTTTCTGTCAAATGTTGCTTATCAATCATGACTTTATCCTTGCATTTTATGTCATTGAATATGATTTCAGAAGTAACTCCGGGAATCGGTTCCTCGCGGGCGGGATATATGTCAAGCAGTATAACCTCGTCGGCAAGCGACAATGACGCGGCAAATTCAGGAGCGAAGTCACGTGTGCGCGAATATAGATGGGGCTGGAACGCCACCGTGAGCCTGCGGCCCGGATAGAGCGCCTTCACCGACTTTATCGATGCCTTCAACTCATCGGGATGATGGGCGTAGTCGTCGATTATGGCGCGACCCTCGGCCCCCGGCTCCTTAAGCCAGAACTCGAAGCGGCGCTTGGGACCCATGAAGGAGGCGATGGCATCGCGTGCGGCGTCGATCTCGATGTCGCCGGTAAGGTAACAGGCGGCAAATGCGGCGATGGCATTCTCGATGTTGATTTCGACAGGAACGCCGAGCGTTATGTCACGCACGGTTTCCGAAGGCGTCACGATGTCAAACGTTATCTCACCGTTGCCACGGCGCACGTTCTCGGCATGAAAATCGCCCTTGTCACGCGAATAGGTATAGATCTTCACTCCTTCGGGCACTCTCGGCTTCAGCTTCAGGTCCTCGTGAACCACAAGCATGCCGCCCGGCTTTATCAGCTCGGTGAAGTGGGCGAAGCTCTCCAGATAGGCCTCCTCGGTGCCGTATATGTCGAGATGGTCGGGATCGGTGGCGGTGATGACGGCGATGTAGGGGCGCAGATGGTGGAACGAGCGGTCGTATTCATCGGCCTCTATCACCGAATAGGGCGAAGTGGCGCTGAGCAGCAGATTGCTGTTGTAGTTGCGCAAGATGCCGCCGAGAAATGCGTTACATCCCACCTTGCAGGTGTTGAGGATGTGTGCGGCCATTGACGATGTGGTGGTCTTGCCGTGAGTACCCGCGAAACATAGTCCCTTAGTGTCACGCGTTATGTTGCCGAGCACCGCGGCGCGTTTCACAACCTCGTAACCGTTTTCACGGAAGTAGCTCAATCCCGGGTGCATGTCGGGCAACGCGGGAGTGTAGACGACAAGCACCTCCTCGGGGCAACCTTTAAAGTCGGCGGGAATAGCCTCGACCGACTCGTCAAACGTTATTTCAACCCCTTCGTCCTGCAGTGCGCGTGTAAGGTCGGTGGGAGTGCGGTCATAACCCGCAACCCGGCACCCCTTGGCAAGGAAGTAACGCTCAAGGGCGGCCATGCCTATACCTCCGGCACCTGCAAAGTATATCTTTTTATGTGACATCGTTATTTCGGATTATTCAATATCTTGTAGATAGTATCGACAATTACCTCGTCGGAGTCACGTAACGCCATGCGGCGCACGTTTTCGGCAAGGAGGTTGCAACGCTTCTCGTCGCCAAGCAGTGCCACCACCTCGTCGCCGAGTTTCTCACGGGCATCGGCATCGAGAATCATCACTGCGGCATCGCATTGCACGAGAGCCTCGGCATTCTTGCGCTGATGGTCCTCGGCCACATTGGGCGACGGGATGAGCACAACGGGAAGTCCGATAAGCTGCAGCTCGGAGATGGTACCCGCTCCGGCACGCGACACCACAATGTCGGCGGCACGGTAGGCGAGCGCCATGTCGGAGATGAACGGCACAGCTTTCACCACTCCGGGGTGACGCTTTGCGATAGCCTGACACTCCTCATCGTAGAGTTTTCCAGTCTGCCACAGCACAAATGCACCTTCATTCTCAATCTTATCGAGCGCGGCGGCAATGCTTTCATTGATGGTGCGTGCGCCGAGGCTTCCACCCACCACAAGCACAAGCTTGCGGTCGACAGGCACGCCAAGGCTCTTTCTCGCCTCCTCCTTTGTCGCCGTGACATTAAGCAGATCGGCTCGCACGGGATTTCCGGTTAGGATTATCTTGTCGGCTGGAAAGAAACGCTCCATACCCGAATAGGCCACGCATATTGCATCGGCCTTCTTGGCAAGAAGCTTGTTGGTAACGCCCGCATAGGAGTTCTGCTCCTGCAACAGCGTGGGCACGCCGCACTTCTGAGCCTCCTTCAGCATGGGACCGCTGGCATATCCGCCTACCCCCACAGCAATGTCGGGCTCGAAATCCTTGAGCACGCGCTTGGCCTTCATCATGCTCTTCATGAGCTTGAAGAGCACCTTTACATTGCTCAACATGTTCTTGCGGTTGAATCCGCTGACGGGGAGTCCCACAATCTCATATCCGGCAGCCGGCACCCTCTCCATCTCCATGCGGCCTTCGGCTCCTACGAAAAGTATATTGGTGAGCTTATCCCTGCGCTTCAAGGCGTTGGCAATGGAGAGAGCCGGGAAGATGTGTCCTCCGGTGCCCCCTCCGCTTATAAGCACGTTATAATGTTTTTGTTCCATAACGGATAAAATATCTTGTTTTTTACAACTGAACCGGATTCTCGGCACGCAGCTCCTCGGGAAGCGCGTTCAGCTCCTCCTTTACCTCCTGACGGTTACCGTTCTGCACGGCGGTGCGGCTCACGCTCAACATCGCGCCTATGGCTATCGATGTCACGATAATCGATGTACCGCCCTTGGATATAAGCGGCAACGGCTGCCCCGAAACCGGGAATGTGCCTGTAGTGATGGCCATGTGAAACAGTGCCTGGAGCACGATCATCACAGCCATTCCCATGACAAGCAGCACGGGGAAGGCGCGGTGACACTTCTTGGCTATGATTCCGGCACGCGCCAACAGCCACAGATAGAGAATGAGCAATCCCACCCCGCCCACAAATCCGAGGTCCTCGATTATAATCGAGAATATATAATCGGAGAAAGCAAGCGGCAAGCGGGCCGTTTCACGCGAATTACCGGGGAATACGCCGAATACGCCGCCGTTGGCCTGAGCCATGTAGGAGTACATCTCCTGACGGTTCTTTGCCGTAATCTCCTCCTCATACTTAGGCACATCCGAGAAGAATCGGTCAAGACGCGCCTGCCATGTGCCGTGTCGCTTATCGGTGGTAAGCGCCTGCTCGGTAGTGGCTATTTCATCGCCCTTTGCCTTGCTGTCGCCCTCCGACATGAACTTGGCGAACACTACGCCGCCGCCTATAACGGCATATACGAGGCCGACACACAGCATCTTCTTAAGCTCGGTACCTCCGATGGCAATCATGGCCATACTGATTGACATGAGCAGGATAGTATTGGTCAATCCCTGCTTGAACAGCAATCCGCCGAACAGCAGCACCATGATGGCCGACAGTACAACGCCCTGTGTGCGCACGCCGATGGCTTTGGGTCGCTGCGACTTCGACATTATCTGGGCGATAACAAGCACGGCCGACAACTTGATGAACTCCGACGGCTGAATCGTTATACCCATAAGACTGAAACTGCGCCGCGCACCGTTGACAATCTCTCCGAAAAGAGTGACATAGAGCATCATGCCCATACTCAAGAACGCGATGACCCATGCGCAGGCAAAAAATGCCTTGTAATGCAGCCTCTCAAGCAGCAGCACGATGCACACACCCATTCCCAACAGGAAACAGTGACGCATTATGGGGCCGTAGACTCCGGCTGCGGCAACCTCACGGCTCGATGCGCTGTAGAGCTCGATTACCGAGATGATACACAATGTTATGAATATACCCCATATCGACTTGTCGCCGTGTCGTTTATAGGTTATCGCAGGCTTTGCCTCGGCTACATGAGCACCTGCTGCGGGGGCTGATTCAGTGGCTTCCATTTTTAAGGTGTTAAGCGTGAGAGAGTCGGTTTTATAGTTTATTTGAGGCGTTTTACGGCATCCTTGAACTGACGGCCGCGGTCCTCGTAGCTGCTGAACAGGTCGAAGCTTGCACAGCATGGCGACAGCAGCACCGTGTCGCCCGATGCGGCTATGGCGGCACATGTGTCGACGGCATCCTGCAGTGAGTGGGTGTCGTATATGGCATCGACCTTGCCCGTGAAGAAATCGAGCAGCTTGGCATTGTCCTTGCCCATGCACACGATGGCCTTCACCTTCTCCTTTACGAGAGGCTCTATCTCGGTATAGTCGTTGCCCTTGTCCTTGCCTCCAAGGATGAGCACTACGCCCTTGGGCATGCTTTCAAGCGCATACCAGCAGGAGTTGACATTGGTAGCCTTGGAATCGTTGATGTAACGCACACCGTTGACGGTTGTCACATATTCAAGACGATGCTCAACGCCCTCAAAGTCCTCAAGGGCGCGGCGTATGTCCTCTTTGCGTATATCGAGCAGACAGGCCGACAGACCTGCCGCCATGGAGTTGTAGAGATTGTGCAGTCCGTGCAAGGCAAGATGATTGCGAGGCATTTTCAACGAAGTGTGCGAGGTGTTGAGCACCAGTTCGTCGTCGGCATCGATATATGCGTCGACATCCTTTTCGAGATGTTCGCTAAAGGGATACATCCTGGCCTCGGTAGTCACCTGACGCAACTGAGCCTGAATCACGGGATCGTCCTGCCAGAAGATGAAGGCATCCTCGGGAGTGAGGTTGCGGATTATACGGAACTTGGCGTTGACATAGTTCTGCATCTTATAGTCGTAGCGGTCGAGATGGTCGGGCGTTATGTTAAGCATCACGGCGATATTGGCCTTGAACTCATACATATTCTCAAGCTGGAAGCTGCTCAGCTCAATCACGTAGACATCATGATGCTCGCGGGCCACCTGAAGAGCGAGGCTGCGACCCACATTTCCGGCAAGGCCGACATTGATACCGGCGTTCTTGAGAATGTGGTAGGTGAGAAGCGTTGTGGTAGTCTTACCGTTACTTCCCGTTATGCACACCATCTTGGCATCGGTGTATCGTCCGGCAAACTCGATTTCCGAAATTACCGGTATGCCGCGCTCGGCAATCTTCACCATTATGGGAGCAGTGGGAGCGATTCCGGGGCTCTTGATCACCTCATCGGCCGCAAGTATGCGCGACTCATCATGACCGCCCTCTTCCCAGGCGATTCCCTCGTCGATCAGCTGTTGCTTATAGTGAGGCGCGATTTTGCCGTAGTCCGACAAAAACACATCCATTCCTTTATCCTTGGCAAGAATTGCGGCTCCGACACCGCTTTCACCACCACCGAGAACTACAATCTTCTTATTCATAGTCTTGTATTAAAGTTCTTCTATCGTATTTTCAATGTCACAAAAGTTATAACGGCAAGCATTATGCCCACAATCCAGAATCGGGTTACAATCTTGGACTCGGGAATGGGGATGAAAGGCCGCTGAATCAGCGCCGGAACCGTATTGCCGGCCTTCTGATAGTGATGATGCAGAGGCGTCATCTTGAACACCCTGCGACCTTCACCGTATTTGCGCTTGGTCAGCTTGAAGTAAGCCACCTGAATTATCACCGAGAGATCCTCGATGAAGAATATAGCGCAAAGGATGGGCAACAGCAGCTCCTTGCGAATGAGGATTGCAAAGACCGCTATTATACCTCCCAAAGTGAGGCTGCCCGTATCGCCCATGAATACCTGGGCGGGATAGGCGTTATACCATAGGAAGCCTATCAAGGCTCCGATGAATGCGGCCATGTAGACCACAAGTTCCTCCGACCCCGGAATATACATTATATTAAGGTAGGAGGAGTAGATGATGTTACCGCCGAGATAGGCCATAATGGCAAGGGCCACACCGATAATCGCCGATGTGCCTGTGGCAAGGCCGTCAAGGCCGTCGGTGAGGTTGGCACCGTTGGATGTCGCAGTGACAACGAATATCGTCACGAGCACAAAGAGAATCCAACCGCCCGTAACGGCATACTTGCCCATCCACTGCGTGAGATAGGCATAATCGAAGTTGTTGTTCTTAACAAAGGGGATGGTCGTCTGCGCCGACTTCACATTTTCAGGCTCGTAGGTTATCACCACTTCGTGATTTTCCACATTCTCCACTTCAATGTTTTCGCGCATTACCACTTCGGGGCTGAACACCATCGTAAGGCCCACGATAAGGCCGAGGCCCACCTGCCCCACTATCTTGAATTTGCCCTTAAGGCCGTCCTTGTCGCGACGCGCCACCTTGATATAGTCGTCAAGGAATCCAAGGGTTCCGAGCCAAAGGGTAGCGACAATCATCAATATCATGTAGACATTGGAGAGATTGCCGATGAGCAGGCAGGGAATCAGAATCGACATTATTATGATGACACCTCCCATAGTGGGGGTTCCCGTCTTCTTCATCTGCCCTTCAAGACCGAGGTCACGTATTATCTCACCCACCTGCATCAGCTGCAGACGGTCGATTATGCGACGGCCGAAAACGATGGCAATAAACAACGACAATACAAGAGCGGCGCCGGAGCGGAAGGTGATGTAGTCCATCAACCTTGCACCGGGAATGTCAAACTTTTCAAGATAGTCAAACAGATAGTAGAGCATCTCATTAAATTAAGTGAGGTTATGATTCGCAGGCAAACACCTCCTTGACAACTTCACGGTCGTCAAAGTGATGCTTCACCCCTTTTATTTCCTGATAGTCCTCATGGCCCTTTCCGGCAATAAGTATCACATCGCCCGGCTGAGCGAAAGCGGCTGCAGCGCGTATGGCCTCGCGACGGTCGACGATGCTGAGCGACTTCTTGCGACCCTCGATGTCGAGTCCCTCCTCCATGTCACGGAGTATGTCGCCAGGCTCCTCAAAACGGGGATTGTCGGAAGTGAGGATGAGCCGGTCGCTGCGCAATGCGGCCTCACGCGCCATTATGGGTCGCTTGCCCTTGTCACGGTTACCGCCGGCACCAACCACGGTGATGATGGAGCCTCGGTTGCCTATCACCTCGCGTATAGCCTGAAGCACGTTGACAACGGCATCGGGAGTGTGGGCATAGTCGACAATCGCTGTATAACCCTTGGGCGAGTGGAAAGCCTGGAAGCGTCCCGCCACGGGCACAAGGCGGCTCATGCCCACGAGCACCTCCTCAAGCGGCCATCCGAGAAGAATCGACACGCCGTAGACTGCCGTAAGGTTGTAGGCGTTGAACTTGCCGGTAAACAGCACCTCCACATCACGGCCGTTGAACGACATAGTGGTTCCGTCGAGTCGGCTCTCGATTATGCGTCCGGTGAAATCGGCGCGCGAGCGCAACGAGTAGGTGTACTTACGGGCCTTAGTGTTCTGCACCATTACTTCGCCCACCTTATCGTCGATGTTGGTGAGGGCGAAAGCCGTCGACGGCAGTCCGTCAAAGAACGACTTCTTGGCTGCAAGATAGGCCTCGACGGTCTTGTGATAGTCAAGGTGATCACGGGTGAGGTTGGAGAACACGCCGCCGGCGAAGTGCAGTCCGGCGATGCGATGCTGATGAGCGGCATGCGAGCTCACCTCCATCGAAGCGTAATCGCATCCGGCCTCCACCATGCGGTGCAGCAGCGCGTTTATCGTAAGCGGGTCGGGAGTTGTCTGATTGGTAGGTATGACCTCGTCCTCGACATAGTTGCACACCGTCGAGAGCAGTCCGGCCTTATATCCCATGAGTCGTGCCATCTCATAGATAAGAGTGGCGGTGGTGGTCTTTCCGTTTGTACCCGTCACGCCTACGAGATTCAATTTGCGCGAAGGGTTGTCCCACCATTCCGAGGCAAGATATCCGAGAGCCACGGCGCTGTCGCTCACCTTGATATAGGTAATCGACGACTCGATGAACTCGGGAAACTCCTCACACACGATGGCGGCTACACCGCTGTACTGAAGCAAAGGAATGAACGAGTGTCCGTCGACGGTAGTACCGCGCACAGCCACAAACAGCGAGCCTGTGGTAACTTTGCGTGAGTCACTTACTACATCGGTGATGATTTTGTCATCGCTGCCGATTATTTCTTCAACCATCAATGGTGAAAGGAGTTGTGAGAGGGATTTCATATTGCCTATGCGGTTTAATTAGGTTTCGTTGGATTATTGATTTAATGTGAGCCTTACACGTGAGCCGGGGCGTAACGTGCTGCCCGGGGAGAGCGATTGTGCCACGACATAGCCTGTGCCGTTGAAGTCGACTTCCAGCCCTGCGCT
The DNA here is from genome assembly GCF_004793735.1 of Muribaculum sp. NM65_B17. Classification (NCBI taxonomy): domain Bacteria; kingdom Pseudomonadati; phylum Bacteroidota; class Bacteroidia; order Bacteroidales; family Muribaculaceae; genus Muribaculum; species Muribaculum sp. NM65_B17. The sequence continues at coordinate 315,655 of NZ_SRYY01000004.1, read as the reverse complement.
CTCAAGCACATTGATGGCATCGCGAAGATTGTAACCGAGTACGCTCGGCACGCCCGACTTATGGTTGCCCGGCTCGAAGTATTTCACGCTTCCCATGCCGAGATTGTCGCGCACATTCTTTATGCGGCGCTGACCGCCCGATGCAAAGAAAGTGGGCTTGGTGGGAGCGTGCTCGCCTTCGCGGTAATCGGAACTGTTGTTCAACATTCCGCGCGAAAACATCTTGAGCGCGATGTTCTTCAACACCGTGCCGCTCGTACTTGCCGCTCCAAACATGTTCTGCTTGGGATAGCATGTGAGCACGATGCATGAGTATAGAGGTTTTTCGGCCGGGAAGAAGCCGCAGAATGCAAGACGCTTCTTGCCGGTGTTGTAGGCTCCGTTCTCGATGATGTAGCATGTACCGGTCTTTCCGGCAATGCGCACCTTGTCGTTGCGCAACAGCTTTCCGGTGCCGTGGTCGCCCCACACCACGTTGGTGAGCATCATGCGCATAATCTCGGCAGTGCGCGGACTGCAGGCCATTGTGTCACGCACATAGCTTACAGGCAGCACCGAGTCGATGCCTTCGCCAAGCAGTCGCTCAACAAGGCGCGGACGCACATACTTGCCGTCGTTGGCTATGGCGTTATATATGGAGAGCGTGTAGAGTGGCGGTATTTCGGTAGAGTAACCGTAGCACATGCGTGACAAGGCTATTCGTCCGCCACGATTGCTGGCAACGCTGTCGATGCGCGGAGGGCGTTCACCGGCGATTCCGGTATTCATGGGGTCGAGGAATCCGAGCTTCTTAAGTCGGGTATAGAATGCGCCGGGATTGTCGCCGTAGCGTGACGTGATGATTTTAGCCATGCCGATGTTGGAAGAGCGCTCGATTACCTCGCGCACGGGCATCGACGCCACGCCGTGAGAGTCGGTAATGGGACGGCCTCCGGCGTAGGCAAATCCGTGACCGGTGGTTATCACCTCATCGACATCCTTAACGATTCCGTCCTCGACGGCTATCATCATCGATAGGGTCTTCACCACCGAACCCGGCTCATAACCGAGCACGGCACGGTTCATGCCCTCGATGTATTCATCGGACGACGGGCTCTTCTCAAGATTGGAGATGGCCTTGATGTTGCCGGTGCTCACCTCCATAAGCACGGCCACGCCCCAGTCGGCATTGCAGGTGGTGAGCACGTTGTTAAGCTCGTTCTCCACGATGTCCTGCATGTTAATGTCGATGGTGGTCTTTATGTTGTAGCCGGGAACCGGCTCTACATCGGTCCAGTTGACGATGTCCTTGGTAAGCGGCACCTTCTTGGCGAGGCCGGGCTTTCCGTAAAGCAGGGAGTCAAGGGCGCGTTCGAGTCCCGATATTCCATGGGTTTCGCCGGTTATCGAGTCGATGCCCACACCGCCCACACTACGGCGAGCCATAGCTCCGTAAGGGTTGACACGACGCATCACCTTCTCCTTGGTCAGGCCGGTCTTGTTGGAGTTGCGGATGTTGAAGAATGGGAATGTGCGCAGCAGCTGATAATCGGCATAGGATATGTTGCCGAGAATCTTGAAGGCTCGCGGACGCTTGTCACGCGGCTTGTCGAGGGGCGAGAGAAGACGCTTCTTCCACCCTGCCCTGTCGCGTATGGGGAAGTGCAGCGCGAGGCTGTCGGCAAGGCTGTCAACGGCAAGAAGGTAACGGCCTTCCATAAAACGCTCGCTGCGGAAGTCGATGCGCACATTGTAGTAGCATAGGTTGGTGGCAAGTATCGAGCCGTTGCTGGCAAGGATGTTGCCGCGTTCGGGGCGTATCGTGTCGACGCGCGACAGCTCCTTCATCGCCTTCTCGTTCCATCGCGAGGCCGATATGACGGTAGTGTCAAATGCCTTATAGACGATAAACGAGGCGAAGACAAGGATGCAGCCTATCACCAGAGCGTAACGCAGCAGTATATGTGAACGATTCTCTTTTTTCATTTCAAGGACGAGAGGTTAATGTTTGCTTAATTTGTAGGGGGGCTTATCCTGAATGCGCAAGTTGAGGTGCATTGTGTCGACCATCTCCTGCATCGACGACTCGCGTATACGGCTCATGTAAGTGCTTCGGACGCGGATGCGCTCGGTTTCCACCACTTCAAGTTCCTGCTCGAGCCGACGTATCTCCTCCATTCGGGTCAGGCACTGATAGCGGTTGGTGATGTATATAAGCACCATCAGAATGGCCAACAAAACCGACTTCCAGTGACGAGCGAAAAAGTCACTGGAAAGCAACCGTCCGTTGATGAGCTTCACCAACAGATTGTCGTCTTTTATTTTCTTGCTTTTGCCTGCGGCCTGTGCCATGTGTGATGATTATGATTTATTTTTTGATTTGACGCATAACGTGAATTGATATCTCATGCCGGCTAATCGTCGGCCGGAAGTTTCTCGGCCACTCTCAGCTTGGCGCTTCGCGCTCGCGGATTCCGCTCGACCTCGGCCTCCGAGGGCACAATGGGTTTCGATGTCAGGAGCTTGAACGGCGACAGGTTGCGGCCGAAAAAGTCCTGGGCCGACTCTCCGTTAAGATTGCCGGTGCGCATGAAGTTCTTTACAAGTCGGTCCTCAAGCGAGTGATAGGTGATGACGATAAGTCGTCCGCCGGGCTTGAGCATCGTGAGGGCCTGCTGCAGGAAGTCGCTCAACGCCTCGATTTCGCCGTTGACGACTATGCGCAGAGCCTGAAACACTTGAGCCAGCTCCTTCTTCTCCTTGCGCGGATTTATGAACGGCTTCACTACGGCAAGGAGCTGCTCCACAGTGGTTATGGGCGACTCCTGACGCGCCTTGACTATTGCAGCGGCAATGCGGCGTGCCGTCTTCAGCTCGCCATAGAGATAAAAGGCATCGGCAAGCTCCTGTTCGGTATAATTGGCTACGTACCAGGCGGCTGTGCGGGTGGCGTTACGGTTCATGCGCATGTCGAGCGGGCCGTCCCAACGGAATGAAAAGCCACGCTCGGGGTCATCGAAATGATGAAACGACACACCGAGGTCGCCAAGAATACCGTCGACACTCTCGACACCGTAATAGCGGAGGAAATTACGCAAAAAACGGAAGTTGCTGTATACAAATGTAAATCGACTGTCGTCGATTGCGTTGTTCATAGCATCGGCGTCCTGATCAAATCCATAAAGGCGACCATCCCCGTTAAGTCGCTGAATTATCGCACGAGAATGTCCGCCACCACCGAATGTGACATCCACATAGATGCCATCGGGCTTAATATCAAGCCCTTGCAGTGTTTCATCAAGCAATGCCGGTATGTGGTAAACTTCCTGTTCCATAGTGCGCGCCAATTAGGTTGTAAAGTTAGCGATTTTATCCAAAATTTACATCCACAAATTTAAACTTTTTTCAAGCAATTTTTAGCAAAGTTATCAACATTGGCCTAACCGTCAGCATTACAGCCTATTCCGGCAATACATAGCGGCAAAACGCAGAATTTACAATTGTAAATTAACTTTTAGGTTTTAACAGTTCGGCAAGCTTGGCCACGCCCTCGCTCGCCTTCATTTTAAGCACCGTAACACCCTGCGGCACAGCGGCCGGATTGGGGTCGATGTAGTAAACAGGCATGCCTTTCCTTACAAAATGGAGCAGACTTGCTGCCGGATAAACGTTAAGCGAGGTACCGATCACCACAAATACATCGGCCTCCTGTGCAAGCTCGATGGCCGGCTCGATATTGGGCACGGCCTCCTGAAAGAATACAATGTGGGGGCGCACACGGTGTCCGTCGATAACGGTGTCGGGAGTCGTTGCAAGTGCGTCAGGCTTAAGCTCATACACCTTTGTTTCATCGTCGATGGCACGCACTTTCATCAATTCGCCATGCAGATGCAGCACGTTTTTGCTTCCGGCACGCTCATGCAGGTTGTCGACATTCTGGGTGATTATGTAGGTGTCATACCACTGCTCAAGGTCGACCAGACCGAGATGTCCGGCATTAGGCTTGGCATTTACAAGTTCACGGCGACGCTGATTGTAGAATTCATGCACAAGCTTGGGGTTGCGGGCAAAGCCGTCGGCACTCGCCACCTCCATTACGGGATACTTGTCCCAAAGTCCGCCACTGTCGCGAAAAGTAGCAATTCCACTCTCGGCGCTCATGCCTGCACCTGTCGATATAACCAGTTTCTTTTTCATTGCGCAAAAACATTTAATAACAATAACAAGTGAATAGCGATTTTTATCGTCACGCACCTAAAATTAACAGCCCCGTACCGACTTGTAATCGGACAAGGGCTGTCAAGCAGGTTGTTGCATCGGCAATAACGATGATGTCCGACACTATTTCTTTACGGGAATCTTGGCGATGCGACGCTCGTGACGACCACCGTCGAAGGGTGTTGCAAGGAATGCGTCAACAATTGCGAGTGCGAGAGCGGGCTCGATGAAACGTGCGGGAAGCACAAGCACGTTGGCGTTATTGTGGGCGCGTGCAAGCTTGGCAAGCTCCACATTCCAGCAGAGAGCCGAGCGTATTCCCTGATGCTTGTTGAGCGTCATGTTGATGCCATTGCCGCTTCCGCATATACCGATTCCGGGGTAATCGCGTCCGCTTTCAACAGCCTCGGCACAAGGATGAGCATAGTCGGCATAGTCGCAGCTTGCATCGCTGTCGGTTCCAAAATCCTCATACTCGATGCCCTGCGACATCAGGTATCCCTCAACAATGCTTTTAAGTTCATATCCGGCGTGATCGCTGCAAATGGCAATTTTCTTGCCAGGTTCAAGTATTGACATAGTTTCTATAAATTTAGGTTTTTATCTAAGACGAATTCAAAGATACATAATTACCGTGAAATTCCTATCGTCACATTGCAAAAAAATTGCGTCACAACGCCTTCGGTGAGAATCAGAATTTCTGTATGTCGACAAGACGCTTGTAGAAGCCGTTCTTTTCGATAAGCTCGTCGTGGGAGCCGGCCTCAACAATGCTGCCTTCATGCATGACGCATATTATGTCGGCGTTCTTTATGGTCGACAGCCTGTGAGCTATCACCACGGTCGTGCGGTCGCGCATCAGTCGGTCAAGAGCCTCCTGCACAAGTTTTTCGCTCTCGCTGTCGAGTGCCGAGGTGGCCTCGTCGAGAATGAGTATGGGCGGATTCTTGAGAATGGCCCTGGCGATTGACACACGCTGACGCTGGCCTCCCGAAAGGCGGCATCCTCGGTCGCCGATGTTGGTGTCGTAACCGTTTTCCGACTCCATGATGAATTCATGCGCATTGGCAATCTTGGCCGCTTCAATAACCTGCTCGGGTGTCACATCCTTCACACCGAAGGTGATGTTGTTGTAGAAGGTGTCATTAAACAGGATGGCCTCCTGATTGACATTGCCCATCAATCCGCGTAAGTCGTGTACACGCAGGTCGCGAATGTCGATGCCGTCGACCTTGACGCTGCCCGAATCCACATCATAGAAACGCGGCAGCAGGTCGGCCAAGGTGGATTTGCCCGAACCGCTCTGCCCAACAAGAGCCACCGTCGCACCGGCCGGAACATGCAGCGTCACATCCTTTATGACGGGGTTGGTACCGTAGCTGAACGTAACGCCCTCATAGTCGATAGACCCCTTGAAGTCGACAAGCTCCTTGGGCTTCTCTGGATCCTGGATGGGATTGCGCGCATCGAGAATGCGGTCGACACGCTCCATCGAGGCAAGACCCTTCTGAATCGAGTAAGCGGCCTTCGACAGGTCCTTGGCGGGATTTATGATGCTGTAGAATATTATCATGTAGTAGATAAACTTGGGGGCGGTGATTGACGCGTTGCCGCTGAGAATCAACGTGCCGCCAAACCACAGGACGATGGCAATCGTGAGCGTACCGAGGAACTCGCTCATGGGATGTGCGAGCGACTGACGGCGCGCGATGCGGTTGCTGATGCGGTAAAACACCTGATTTTCACGATGGAAGCGCGACTGCACCTTCTCTTCGGCGTTAAATGCCTTGATTATGCGCAGGCCGCCGAGAGTTTCCTCGATATTGGACATGAGCACGCCCCACTGGGTCTGTCCCTCAAACGACTGTCGCTTCAGCCTCTTGCCCACTCGACCCATGACCAATCCGGCGATAGGAAGCAGGATGAGCACAAATATGGTCAGCTGCCACGATATGGCCACCATCATGACAAGACACACAATGATCATCACGGGGTTCTTGAACATCATGTCGAGCGACGCCATCACGGAGTTCTCGATCTCGGCGACATCGCCTGTCATTCGCGCCATCACATCGCCCTTGCGGGAGTCGGTGAAGAACGACATTGGGAGCCTCACAATCTTGTCGTACATGTAGTTGCGTATGTCACGCACGATTCCCGAGCGCAACGGCACGATGAAGTAGGAGCTGAGATAGGCCGTACCCGTCTTCAGGGCGGTCATCACCACAAGAATTGCGGCAAGTCCGGCAAGAGCCACCGACTGTCCCCAACGCGCAATCATCACCTGCACATAGTAGTAGAAGTTATTGATCAGGATATCGTTGATGTGCTCGAAATCGTTGAAAGGCATGTACTCATAGTGTCCCTCATTGATGCCGAAGAGCATCTCAAGGATAGGAATGACTATGGCAAACGAGAACAGCGTCAGGAAAGCCGTGAGTATATTGAACAGTATGTTGAGCGCAAGGTATTTCTTATAGGGAGGTACGAAGCGCCTTATAATAGCAAAAAACTCTTTCATAGTACAAAGTTAATGATTTTCTTCACAACGCCGACAAACACCCTTGTTACAAAATCATTTATGGACAATAAAAACACATTTTAGGATAAAAGCGGTGTTTAATTATGGGATTTTTGTAATTTTGTCACAGCCCAGTGCGACTCACAGATGAAGAACAGAACTCTGAAAATATGCCGCGTTGTAGTGTCGGTTATCATCATGGCGATGGTAACGCTGCTGTGGGTTGAGTACAGCGCACTGCTTCTCAACGCATTAGGATGGATCGAACGGATACAGATAATCCCTGTGTCGATAGGATTCTCATTCGGCATTCTCGTATTCTGGTGGCTGTTCACATCGCTGTTCGGACGCATATACTGCTCATCGATATGTCCGCTCGGCACCTTGCAGGACATTGTTGCAAGAGTAGGACGAAGCAGCCGGCAGGGGTCGCGACGCGACTACCACTACTCCCCGCCGCTCACCACGCTGCGCTACACAAGCCTCGCCATAGTCATAGCCTGCCTCATAGGCGGACTGACGCTGCTCCCCACCGTAGTCGACCCCTACAGCATATACACCCGCAGCGTGGTCGACCTGCTGAAGCCGGTGTGGGGATGCATCAACAACCTGCTCGCCAAGGCTGGCACCGCCACCGGACTGTGGGATGTAACCTATGTCCACGTGTTCACCGCATCGGCTTTCGGCGTTATATTGTCGATAGTGTCGATAACGGCCATCACGATTCCCGCATGGTTCTACGGACGCACATTCTGCAACACCATCTGCCCCGTGGGTACAACGCTCGGACTGATAAGCAAGCAGTCGCTGTGGCACATCGACATCGACACCGACCTGTGTACCAACTGCCGTCGATGCGAACACGCGTGCAAGGCGTCATGTATAAACATGGACGACCACACAGTCGACGGCTCGAGATGCGTAAACTGCTTCAACTGCCTCACGGCATGCCGTGACAACGCCATATTCTACCGCCCGACGCGCAAGCAGCTTTCAATACCGATGCTGCAACGCACCGATGCCAAAGCCGCACCGCCAGCGGCACAGGGACAGGCGGCACCGATGGCCGAATGCTCAACCGATAATACAACTAATACAACCGACCAACCAACCGACCGATGAAACAATATCTCGACCTGCTCCGTCACGTGAAGGAGAACGGAGTATCAAAAAGCGACCGCACCGGAACAGGCACACGCAGTGTGTTTGGCTATCAGATGCGCTTCAACCTCGAAGAGGGATTCCCCTTACTTACAACCAAGAAACTTCACCTGAAATCCATAATATACGAGCTGTTGTGGTTTCTGAAAGGCGATACTAACGTAAAGTACCTGCAGGACAACGGAGTGAGAATATGGAACGAATGGGCCGACCCTGACGGATCGCTCGGACACATATACGGCTTCCAGTGGCGCTCATGGCCCGACTACAAGGGCGGATCGATCGACCAGATAACCGAAGCGGTGGAAACAATCAAGAACAATCCCGACTCCCGACGCATAATAGTGAGCGCATGGAATGTTGCCGACCTTGAAAACATGAACCTGCCGCCATGTCACGCATTTTTCCAGTTCTATGTGGCCGACGGACGACTGAGCCTGCAGCTCTACCAGCGTTCGGCCGACATTTTCCTCGGCGTGCCGTTCAACATCGCCTCCTACGCGCTGCTGCTAATGATGATGGCGCAGGTGACGGGGCTCAAGGCAGGCGACTTCGTGCACACTCTTGGTGACGCACACATCTACAACGACCACCTCGAGCAGGTCGACCTGCAGCTGACGCGCGAACCGCGAAAATTGCCGCGCATGGTCATAAATCCCGATGTGAAGAGCATATTTGACTTCACCTACGATGACTTCAAGCTCGAAGACTATGACCCGCATCCCCACATAAAGGCAAAAGTATCGGTATGACGACACGCATTTCAATAATAGCCGCCGTGACACGCGACGGCGGCCTCGGCCACAAAGGCAACCTGCTCTACCGCATAAGCGACGACATGAAGCATTTCAAAGCCGTCACGATGGGCAAGCCCATCATCATGGGACGCAAGACATTCGAGTCATTTCCCAAAGGAGCGTTACCCGGCCGACGCAACATAGTGGTGACACGCAATGCGTCATATAACGCTCCCGGAATCGAAATAGCCACGTCGCTCGACGAGGCTATCAACATGACGGCGGCAAGCGACGAGGCAATGATAATAGGCGGCGGTGAAATCTACCGTCAGGCCATGCCACATGCGTCACGCATCTACCTGACGCAAATCGATGCCGATTCTCCCGACGCCGACACGCGCTTCCCCGAAATCGACGCAACCCGATGGGATGTCACACAACAAAGCGAAGCGGCAACCGATCCCCGCTCGGGAGTCAATTACCGCTTCGTAACTCTTGATCGCAAATAGCCCGATCAGCCAAGAAGCATGCCGGCACCTACCGAAGCCGACACATCCTCGCCGAGTGTTTCCGACACGATGGCGAGAGCAAAGAAGAGAGCCGACGACGGACCGTTGGAGGTAATGAGATTACCGCTTATGACTACACGGTCGTCGATATAGTTGGCCCCGCCCTTTATTAGATCATCCTTGAACGAGGGATAGCAGGTGGCGTTCTGTCCGCGTACAATTCCAAGCGGAGCGAGCACCACGGCAGGTGACGCGCATATAGATGCGATGCGTCCGTCCTTACGATACTGGTTGGTCAACATGTCGCTGAGCTTGCCCGATGCGGCAAGATTTGTGGCTCCCGGCATTCCGCCCGGTGTTATCAGCCACTCGGCATCGTCGGCATCTATTTCATCAATCGTCTTGTCGGCCAACACCGTCACTCCGTGGGCGCCCTTGACCTCACGATTCTTTGTTATCGATACTGTATATACCTCCATACCGGCACGGCGCATAACATCGACCGGAGTCATTGCCTCGACTTCCTCAAAGCCTTCGGCAAGAAAAAGATAGGATGTTTTCATAATCTTAATCGTTATATATTCTTGAATTTTGATTCAGGCGGCTCAATCATTGCCGTCATTTGTAAAGATAGGCATTTGACCTCACAAATCATAATGATGACAGCGTTTTTATCTCATAATGATATTATTTAACAATTTGTCAGCTAACGGATAAAAAGTACGGGGCATGTCGCATGACATGCCCCGTAAATCATATAGTAAAGTCAATAAGACTATTTCTTTACCACTGTGCAAGAGTAAGGATACTTGCTGAGGTCAAGGGTTACAGTGTAGTCACCTTCCTCGCCCTCGAAGTTGAGGTCACCGCCTCCGAATGTAAGATTGTTTACATCGCCTCCGAGATTAGGCTTCGCCCATGAATGGTCGGTCATGAACTTGAAGCTGCCGGGCACCAAATGAACATCAAGTGTCCATATCTCATAGTCTTCGTTAGGCGTCATCTCTACTGCATCGGCTTCCGACCATCCGTTGGGAGTAGCGCTGCCGATAAGGGCAAGACTGCTGATATACTCCTGAGTGAATGTCATGTCGGGCATATTAACGGTGAGATAGTACAGACCAACCTTTGTGAGCACGCCCTCAAGGATGTTGCCGCCCGAAGTTGACAGAGTGCCTTCGGTTTTGCCGGCTCCTATCCACTGACCGTCGCCGGTCATGAACTTGAATCCGTAGATGGGGTCGATACCGGCAAGACCCTGGAAGTTCTCATAGTCGGTTGAGTAGAGAATACCGTGCTCGTTCCATCCAAACTGGTTGGGCACATACATCACAGCCGGAGTCTTGGAGATTGTGTAGGTGAGGTCCTCCATGTTGATTGTAATGTCGTAGTGACCTGCCACCTTGATTACACCTGCCTGAGCGTCAACGCCCACAAGCTTGCCTTCCATAGCCTCATCACCGTTGGTGGCGGGGCCATATTGAGTGTTGTCACCGGGAACCCAGTCGCCTGCCTCGAATGTCGATGCCGGAATTATCTTCCACCACCAGCCTGCAGCAGCCTGCTCGGCGGTAACCTCAATGTTTATAAGCTTGAACACGGGATCGTCGTAGGGGCTCTTGTCGGAGTGAGTGAATGCGATAGCCTGAGGTATCTTCCAGTCACATGCAGTACCTACGAGATAGTAATTATCCTCGATTACGAAGTCGGCGGGAAGCGGAGTCACCACGAGCGACTGCTTGGCACCGATGGCACCGAGCAGCACCGAAGAGGTGCCGTTAACAGCATAAGCCGTATAGTCGACATAGATTGTGCGAGCCTTGGGCGACTTGCCAAACATCTTGCGGAATACTTCGTTGAGCTTCACTGAAGCTACCGAAGCAGTCTTATTGTCGTCAGCAACATTGAGCACCATAGCCTCGGGGTTGCTCATGTCGGCCGATTCCGACACGCGCATAACCACGCTGAGGTCGTCGGTTGCGGGGAAGTCCTCGAGCTTTGTAATGTTGACCATCGAGAATGTTTCGGCACTCGAAAGGTCGATGGCTCCTCCATCGGGCAACACATCGGTAGCCTCGATTCCGTCGGCCGGCATTACCGGTTCCTGCGGAGTCACCTGCGGAATACCGCGATATACATCGTCGCTACAAGCGGCAAGGCCGAGGGCGAAAGCCGCAAAAAGCGCAATATTAAGTTTTAATTTCATTGTATCGTCAGATTTATTTGTTCATACCTTATTTGTCATCACTCAACGGGGTCGACAATTTCAAAGTCAACGCTACCGGCCTTGAGGTTAACGGTAAACTTAACCCAGTTGGCAGTCCATCCGGGAACGTTATAAGAACCCTTGTAACCGGGGCCGCCAATCTTGCCTGAGTACTTGCCGCCGTCAAACTCGATGTCTACAGCATTGTCATCCTTCTGTGAACCGTAGGAATCGGCATCCCATCCGGTCAACTCCTTGTAGAATCGCATCGTAAACTGTCCGTCGGGGATAAAGAATGTTCCGACATAAATCTGAGTACCGATACCGTTGTCGGGCTCATAGAGCATCCAGTCTTCGTAAATTGCAGCATTGGATTCGCTCGGCTCGTTCCAACCGTTGGGCGCACCTACGAGATAGATCCATCCCGGCTGACGAACCGAAGGATAGCTTATCACATTGGGAAGAGTCACTACGTTGGACTCGATTGAGTAGAGGTTGGCCAAATCGCCGGTCAACGAGGGGAAGAACGAACGTACACGCACATACACGGGACCTGAATAGGCTTCGCGTCCGGCATACTGGCTGATGTCGGTGTAACCGAGACATGCGCTGATACCGTCGGCTATGTCACGTGCGGGAACATCAAGAGTGGTGTGAGTGGTGGTGTAAGCCACTTCCGAATAAGGGAGAGCGTCTTCGGCGCTGTAGAGATACTTGGAGTCGCTGATCACCTTGCTGAACTCGGGGTCGAGCGACACCTGAACAGCATAGGTGGGAGGAGTTGCGACATCGTAGTCGGGCTGAGAGCAGGTAAACTGAACGCTACCTGCTGTTTCAAGAACATAAGTCTGATTGGCCAACGGAGGAGTATTGAGGAAGTCCTTGTTGACGGGTTGTTTCGCCTTCGGGTCGGTATTATCCTCACAGCTCACGAAGGATACTGCAGCCAATAATACAGCGCAAAGCAAAAATATTTTTTTCATAACTGTAAGCTATTCTGTTAAAGGTTAACTAAATCAATATCCTTCATTCTGTCCAAGAGTATTTACATACTGCGTAGGAATTGCATAGAGGTTGCGGGTAGCGGCAATCGACTGTCCCGATTCTATACCGCCCTTCCAGCTCCAAAGGTAGGAACCGCCGGTGAACTTTCCGAAGCGAATAAGGTCGCTGCGGCGATGTCCTTCCCAGTAAAGCTCACGCATACGCTCGTCGAGAAGATTCTGCTCGTTGAGCGGCAGTGACTCCATTCCGGCACGGTCACGCACCTTGTCGAAGTAGGCCTGACCGTCGCATGACACACCGTGAAGCTGGCACTCGGCGAGCATCAGGAATGTATCGGCAAGACGGAACAAGGGGAAGTCGGCGTTATTGAACGTATTCATCTTTATAGCACCCGAAGTGTTGTAGTAGTCGTTCTCGTTGGTATAGGTGAACTTCATGCTCATGTAGCCGCTGCCACCGGGCATTTCCCAGTCACCGATATTGGAGAGGTCGTTGGAAAGGCCCTCGGTCCAGAACAGGTAACGCTCCTCGTCACGTGCGCTGATGACATTGGGCACTTCGGGGCGAACACGCGGGCCACCCCATCCTGTACCTTCTATGCCAAGACGCTGCTGGAGGTTCTTGTCGATGTTTGCGTTATAGGCACCGAGTCCGAGGTAGGTAGTACCACCGTAGGTCTGTGTGTTGGAGTTGTCCTGAGGAATACCCCAAAGAATTTCCATCGGGCCGCCGGCCGACTGTGAAGCTACATACTTGTCGTTGCTACCGCAGAAGAGGTAACGGTAGGTGGGAGCAAGGTCGGGAATGGTCTTTACGATTTCCTGACAGGCAGTGGCACACTGCTGCCACATTGCAGTTCCGGTGTAGACCTCGGCATTGAGGTAGAGCTTGGCGAGAAGCATCAGGGCTCCTTCGCGTGACACACGACCGTAGATGGTCTGCGACGCGGGCTTAAGACCCTTGATGTCATCCTCAAGATCGGCAACTACGAGAGGGAACATCTCGGCACGAGTCATGGTTTCGGGAGTGGTACCTATCGAATGCTCCTCGGTAACCCAAGGTCCTTTTCCGAAGAGGTCCATCATGTGATAGTAAGAGAGAGCGCGGAGAGTGCGGGCCTCACACTTCATGAGGGCGATTTCGTCGGCTGAAATGGGGTTGGCTACAACAGCGGCCTCATCGATGATGCGGAGGAACTCGTTGCAAAGGTTGATCTGGAATGTGAAACGTGACATTGCCTCATAGAGCCAGTGGTTGTCGGGCGACCAAGTGGCGTAGTCGAGCTCGTCAAGACCCGCATCGTTCCAGTTCTTTCCTACGAAAGCCTCATCGGTGCAAAGTTCCTGAAGATTCCACAACTGACGGGTGTAGACACCGGCACCGCCGTCGTCGACATTGATGTCGGAGCCTCCGTTAACGCCTGAAAGCACAAGGCCGCCATAAACCTGGGCCAGTACCTGATAGTATTGTTCACCGCTGGTAAGTGTAGTGAGCTGACTCGGGTTCTTGGGGTCGACGTTGAGGTCGTCGACACACGAAGAAAGTCCCATGCCTAAAGCCACACAAGCGATAGCTGTATATTTAAGTTTGTTGATAATCATTTTTAATAATCGTTTTAATGGATTAGAATTGAGCTACTATACCGAATGATACGGTGACAGGACGAGGATATACGGCATTGTCGATACCGCCGAATACCTCGGGATCAAGGCCGTTGTACTTGGTGATCACGAAGGGATTCTGAACCGCTCCGTAGAGGCGCAGACGAAGTGCGTCGTTGAGCAGGTTGGGCCAAGTGTAACCAATAGTGATGTTGTCGCAACGGAGGAAGCTTGCATTGCGCACGAAGTAGTCGCTCTGCACGCCGCGCACTCCAAGGTCGTTGAAGAGGAAGCGATTGCTCATGAGGTTGCTCAACGGTGCCGATGAGGTCGATGAGATAGAGGTGTTGGCTGCTTCAAAGTCGTTGTACACCCAGTTGCCGATATTGGCACGAAGTACCATACCGAAGTCCCAGTTCTTATAGTTGAACGTGTTGTTCCAGGTGAACACCACCTTCGGGTCGCGGCTGTGATAGATGTACTTGTCGGCTTCGGTTATCTGGCCGTCACCGTTACGGTCGACAAACTGACCTTCGATGGGGTCGCCGTTAACATCGTAAACCTGCTGGTAAACGTAGAAGCTGTAAGCGGGGTGTCCCACCATGTGGGCCTGGATGTTGGTACCTGTACCGGCCGAGATGCCACCGGTAGCAATGAAGTAACCGGGATCGTCACCGTCGGTAAGCTTGGTGATCTTGTTCTTGTTCCAGGAGATGTTGAAGTCGGATGTCCATGTGAAGTCACGTGTCACGACAGGACGAGTGTTGATGTTGAACTCGATACCGGTGTTCTCAAGGTCACCGATGTTGGTGTTCATTGCATTGGTCAGGTTAGATCCTGCGGGAACGGTGGCCCAGGTCAACAGGTCCTTGGTCTTGCGCTTGTAGACCTCAAGGTTACCTGCGATGCGGTTGTTGAGGAATCCGAAGTCGATACCGAAGTTCCATGTGGTTGTTTCCTCCCACTTGATGTCGGAGTTGTAACCGTTAGGCTTGATAACATTGATGAATCCGCCCTTTCCGTCGGGGATGATGTTGGGATAGGCAGTGGTGTTGGGAGCCGAATTACCGTTGTTACCTATTGTATAGATAGGCATGTAGGGGAAGAAGTCGTCGCCTATATCCTGCTGACCGGTGATACCCCAGCTGGCACGAATCTTAAGGTCGCTGAGCACGCTGCGTGTGGGTTCCATGAAGGCTTCGTCGATTATACGCCATGCAAGAGAAACCGACGGGAATGTACCCCAGCGATGATTCTTGGAGAAACGTGAAGTACCGTCCTGACGCAATGTCACGGTGGCGAGATAGCGGTCCATGAATGTGTAGTTGATACGACCGAAGAACGAAACGAGCTTAAGGTCGTTGCGGTAGTAGTTGGTGGGATAAGCCTGGAAGCCCTTGTGCTCACCGGTGTTTACCTGAGTGAAGCTGTTGCCCTGCCAACGGAATGACTGCCAAGAGTAACCTGCAGTAGCGTCAAGGTTGGATGAGATTGCGTCGAAATCCTTCTTGTAGTTGAGGTAGAAGTCGAGAAGGAGGTTGGCCTTCACCTGGTGTTCGTGGAAGTAACGGCCTTCACCGTCCTTTACATTCTGAATCTTCATAACCGCAGGATTGTCGGGATCGGGGAGGAGCAGGTCGCTACCGTTTTTCCACGACATAGGAGAGTTGGCTGCCCAGATGTTGTTGACATTGGAGCGGCTCAAGTCGTAACCGAGGTTGAGGTTGGCGTGGAGTTCGCGGAGGAACGGCATTGCCAGGTCGAGCTGAAGGTTACCTATGCTCTGATATACCTTTGATGAAGAGTTGTATTCGTTAATCAATGACACGGGGTTGAGTGTCTGGATGGTGTTGATGCTTGAACCTGCATCGGTGGGACGGGCTACACGTGTTCCCACATAGGTGGTGTAATTGTTGAACACATTGCCTTCGGGAGCATAAACGGGCAGCGTGGGGTTGAAGCTTACCGACGCGCCAAGGGCACTACCGTCGAAGAAACGGTTGTTGATGTAAGCGCCGCGCACGTTGGCGTTAACTGAAAGGAGGCCGTCGAAGAACTTGGGCGAAAGATTGATACCCACTGTTGCACGGTCCATCTTGGTGGTATTCACGATACCGTTGTTGTTGGTGTAGCTTACCGACACACGATAAGGGAGCACCTTATAAGTACCGCCTACGCTCAGGTTGTAGTCGCTTGACACTGTGGTGCGGAGCACTTCCTTCTGCCAGTCGGTGCTTGCATTGCCGAGCGCATTGGCCTGGCTTGAGCCTTCACCGTAACGGTTGAGGATGAATGAGCTGAACTCCGACGCGTTCATCATGTCGACATAGTTGCGCGGGGTGTTGATGTACATATTTGCGGCAAAGTTAACTACGGGAGCGCCCGACGAGCCCTTCTTGGTGGTGATGATGATCACACCGTTGGATGCACGGCTACCGAAGATGGCAGTTGCCGAGGCATCCTTAAGGATTGTCATCGACTCGATGTTCTCGGGGTTTACGAGTGACATTGGGTTAGAAGAACCCAATGTGCCCTTGGTGTCCATGGGCACGCCGTCGATAACGATCAACGGCTCGTTGCTTGCGCTGAGTGATGCACCACCACGAATCTGGATGCTTGCACCGCCTTCAGGCTGACCGCCGTTGGTGGTAACGACAACACCGGGGCTGCGGCCTACGAGAAGGTCCTGAGCCGATGTTGCAAGACCGGCCTGAACCTCACTGGGCTTGATGGCCGAAACCGCACCTGTGGCATCGCTCTTCTTAACGCTACCGTAACCGATGGCCACAACTTCGTTAAGCATTACCGAGTTCTCCTTGAGGACAACATTGATGTTGGTGCGGCCGTCAACAGGTATTTCTTGTGTATCATAGCCGACATACGACACAATCAACGTGGCTTTAGGGTCGACCGAAAGGGAATAGTTACCGTCGAAGTCGGTAGCAGCGCCCACTGAGGTGCCTTTAGCTATCACACTGGCTCCGATAAGAGGTTCTCCGGTAGCGTCGGTCACAGTACCCGTCACTGTAATCGTCTGTGCCAGAGCCGGGAAGGAGAAACACAGGACCATCACGGCGACAATCCAGGCCTTCCGAGTCATTTGAAAACAAATGTTCTTCATGCAAGAGTTTGTTTAGTTTTACATTAATTAAATTTATTTATCTCAATTTCTTTAAATCGCTAATTGAACACAATCAACCGGCAAATACACATAGAGTAGACAGGCGTCCCACACACCAATGCACAAAAAACAAGGTAGCATCGGCAAGCCGCTATTAAAATCAATACATAAAATAGCTGATTTTCTATCTTTAGTATTACCTATTGAAGTCGTGCTTCAATTTGAACAATTATTGCTATAAGAATCGCTGCAAAAATACGCAGAATAAGTAATATGTAATGTAAAAGCATATAAAATAAGCATAAAATTAACGTAATTTAACTCATTTAACACAACATTTAACGCCGTTTTTTGTCTTAGCCCGACGCTTCGGACAAAGCATTGCGAATGCCGCAAAAAAAGCCGGTGCGAAATTGAATCCGCACCGGCGATATCATGTCAAAACAAAGCCTTGTTTTAGAACTCGGCGTTGTTGGGTGTACGCGGGAAAGGAATGACGTCGCGAATGTTGGTCATACCGGTCACGAAGAGCACAAGACGCTCAAATCCGAGTCCGAATCCTGCATGAGGAACGGTGCCGAAACGACGGGTGTCAAGATACCACCACATGTCCTTCATGGGTATGTCGAGCTCCTCGATGCGTCCCAGAAGCTTGTCGTAGTTCTCCTCGCGCTCCGAGCCGCCGATAATCTCTCCGATCTTCGGGAAGAGGACATCCATGGCCCTTACGGTCTTTCCGTCGTCGTTGAGCTTCATGTAGAAGGCCTTTATCTCCTTGGGATAGTCGGTAAGTATCACCGGACGCTTGAAATGCTCCTCGACGAGATAACGCTCATGCTCGCTCTGGAGGTCGGCGCCCCAATATACGGGGAACTCAAACTTGTGACCCGACTCTTCAAGAATCTTCACGCCCTCGGAATAGGAGAGGCGCACAAACTCGTTGTCGAGCACGAAGCGCAGACGCTCTACAAGCTCGGGGTCGTAGTGCTCGGCCAGGAACTGGATGTCGTCGAGCGAGTGTTCGAGAGCATAGTTGATACAGTATTTTATAAACTCCTCGGCAAGGTCCATGTTGTCGGTGATGTCGTAGAACGCCATTTCAGGCTCAATCATCCAGAATTCCGACAGGTGACGCGGAGTGTTGGAGTTTTCGGCACGGAATGTGGGACCGAAAGTGTATATGGCACCAAGTGCGGTAGCTCCAAGCTCACCCTCAAGCTGTCCCGAAACGGTAAGCGCGGTGGGCTTTCCGAAGAAGTCGAGCGAGTAGTCAACCTGTCCCTCCTCGGTCTTGGGGAGGTTGTTGAGATTGAGCGTGGTCACCTGGAACATAGCGCCGGCACCCTCGCAGTCGCTCGCCGTGATGAGCGGAGTGTTGAGATAGAAGAATCCCTTTTCCTGGAAGAACTTGTGAATGGCAAAGGCCAATGCGCTGCGCACTCGCAGGATGGCTCCGAAGGTGTTGGTGCGCGGACGCAGATGCGCCTTTTCACGCAGGAACTCCAATGTGTGGCCCTTCTTCTGCAGCGGGTAAGCCTCGGGGTCGGCGGTACCGAACACTTCAAGCTCACGAGCCTGAATCTCGACCGACTGTCCCTTGCCCATCGACTCGACCAGCACACCGTCGACCTTAATCGACGATCCTGTGGTGATGGGCTTGAGCTGCTCATCGGTAAACTGCGACATGTCGAAGACTATCTGCACGTTCTTGACTGTCGAACCGTCGTTCAACGCCACAAACTGAACATGCTTGTTGCCTCGGCGGGTGCGCACCCAACCCATGACACACACTTCCTGACCTATCAGTTCGGGTCGAAACAGGTCAATTATCTTTGTACGTTTCATTGCAAGCTATATTATATATAATAATGTAGATTATTCAAATGATCCCATCTTGAGGAAGTTGACCTCCTCCTGGGTGAGGTAACGCCAGCGACCGCGGGGAAGATTCTTCTTGGTGAGTCCGGCAAAGTAAACGCGGTCGAGCTTGGTCACGTGATAGCCGAGGCTCTCGAAGATGCGGCGCACGATGCGGTTGCGTCCCGAGTGAATCTCGATACCGGCCTGATTGCGGTCGTTCTCGGTGGCGTAGCTTATTGCGTCGGCATGGATGGGGCCGTCCTCAAGCTCGATTCCGTCGGCGATTGCCTGCATGTCATCTTCCGAGATGTCCTTGTCGGTCCACACGTGATAGATTTTCTTCTTCACATATTTAGGATGTGTGAGCTTCGAGGCAAGGTCGCCGTCGTTGGTGAGAAGAAGCACACCGGTTGTGTTGCGGTCAAGACGACCTACGGGATAGATGCGCTCGTTGCATGCACCCTTTACGAGGTCCATCACTGTTGTGCGGCCGTTGGGGTCGTCGCTTGTGGTCACGCAATCCTTGGGCTTGTTGAGCAGGATGTAGCACTTGCTCTCCAGAGTCACCACCTTTTCATCATATTCAACGACATCGCTGTGCGAAATCTTGGTTCCGAGTTCGGTTACCACCTCTCCGTTCACCTTTACAAGACCCTGCTGGATGAATTCGTCAGCCTCGCGACGCGAGCATATTCCGGCGTTTGCCATGAACTTGTTAAGACGAATCTGTTCATTGGGATCGGGTATCGGCATTTCATACTCTATGCGCTTTGGACGCGGAGTGAAGCTCTTGCCTTGACGGGGAGCGTTGAATCCCTGACGGTTGGGGCCCTGTTGACGACGGTTGTTGTTATAGCCGCCCTGACGGTTGGGACCCTGCTGGCGATTGTTGTTGTAACCGCCCTGCTGACGGTTGTTATAGCCGCCCTGCTGACGGTTGTTGTTGTAACCTCCCTGCTGGCGGTTGTTGTAGCCACCCTGACGGTTGTTGTTGTAGCCGCCCTGACGGTTGTTGTTATAGCCACCCTGACGGTTATTGTTGTAACCACCCTGACGGTTGTTGTTATAGCCGCCCTGACGGTTGTTGTAGCCACTCTGGCGATTGTTGTTATAGCCGCCCTGACGGTTGTTGTAACCGCCCTGCTGACGATAGTTGTTGTAACCGCCCTCCTGCTGAGTCGAAGGAGTGTAGCCTTCGCTCATCGAAGAGCCTTCGGCGGGTGTAGTGCTTTCGGCGCCCTCCGAAGCCGCAGGCGATTGATATTGTTGACGAGGCTGATAGCCTCCCTGATTGTATCGGTTATTGTAGTTGTTGCCCTGACGATATCCACCCTGGTTGTAACGATTGTTGCCGTAACCACCCTGCTGACGATTGTTGTAGGGACGAGGTTGATAATTGCGTTCTCGCTGGTAATCTCCCTGAGTATGCTCGCCCGATGACTGATAGTCGCTCGATTGGTCATAGTTTACTTTACCGTAATGTTGTGCATCTCCGTCCGATGATGCTGCGATGCGATTTTCGCCGATTCTCGGTCGTTTGGGTTTCTTTTCTTCGTTGTCCATAATTAAGTCACTTTTAAATTGGTTGAGTAATGCTTGTTGTCTGCCTCGCGGCGTCGTTTTTAGTTGTTTTGTTTACTTCACCGGACAAACCGGATAATTGTTATTGATAAAATGTTAATAAAACTGTTGACTCATTCATTATAAGCATTTTGGAATCGTAAATCAGTCACTACTATTATTACGCCCTCACACTTTTCTCGTGCAATAGGACCCGCAACTGCGTGTCATAGTGCATTAAGTTGTGCAAAATTAATTTTTTTATTTGACTGCGCCAACATTTACATAACGTTAATTGAATCAAAAAGCACGACAAAATCACAACGCCCAAGCATTTTTAACCTTTTTTAATCCTTCCCACACCCCAATATTTATCCCTCATAAAATAAACAATACGACCGCCCCGTTAGGAGTTTACCTGACGGGGCGGCGTAAATCAGTAGTATCTATAACCTGTCGGCGGGGCGATTGCGAACGGGCCGAGGGGTTGCTACATTATTATTAATATCCTGTATAGGAGTGGGGCGAAAGGCGCTTAAGCTCCTCCTTGACCGCGTCGCTCACATTAAGAGTGTCGATGAACGATGCGATGCTCTCGGCGGTAACCGTGGTGTTGACGCGGGTAAGCTCCTTCAAGGTTTCGTAGGGCTTCGGATAGCCTTCGCGACGAAGTATCGTCTGGATTCCCTCGGCTACCACGTTCCACATGTTGTCGAGGTCGCGTGATATAGCGGCTTCATTAAGAAGCAGCTTGTTTAGGCCCTTGAGAGTAGAGCTCAGAGCAATCATCATGTGACCCAGAGGAACACCTATGTTGCGCAGTACGGTTGAGTCGGTAAGGTCACGCTGCAGACGCGATACAGGCAGCTTCATTGCCAGGTGGTCAAGCACCGCATTGGCTATGCCGAGATTTCCCTCGGAGTTTTCAAAGTCGATGGGATTGACCTTATGGGGCATTGCCGACGAACCGACCTCGCCTGCCTTTATCTTCTGCTTGAAATATTCCATTGATATGTACTGCCACATGTCCTTGTCAAGGTCGAGGATGATAGTGTTGATGCGGCGCAGGGCGTCGAAAATGGCAGCCATGTTGTCATAGTTGGAAATCTGGGTAGTGTACTCCTCACGCTCTATGCCGAGGCGGTCGTTGAGGAAACGTGCCGCAAAGTCACGCCAGTCAATCGAAGGATAGGCGGTGAGGTGCGCGTTGAAATTTCCGGTGGCACCGCCAAACTTTCCGCTCACGGGAACAGCGTCGAGCAGCGCTATCTGACGGCGCAGACGGTAGCTGAACACCTTTATCTCCTTACCAAGACGAGTGGGCGAAGCCGGCTGGCCGTGAGTCTTGGCGAGCATGGGCAGATCCTTCCACTCCTCGGCACGCGCCTCAAGGTGCTCCACAAGCTCCATAAGAAGCGGACGATACACATGTTCAAGAGCCTCCTTGATCGACAGGGGCACCGAAGTGTTGTTGATGTCCTGCGAGGTGAGGCCGAAATGGATGAACTCCTTGAAGCTCTCCAGTCCAAGAGCGTCCCAACGCTCCTTAAGGAAGTATTCTACAGCCTTGACATCGTGGTTAGTCACCGATTCTATCGACTTGATGCGCTCGGCATCGGCCAAGGTGAAGTTTTTATATATGCTGCGCAGCTCGGGGAATATGTCGGGATTGACAGCCGCGAGCTGAGGCAAGGGGATTTCGCAAAGGGCGATGAAATACTCGATTTCCACACGCACTCGATAACGAATGAGCGCAAACTCCGAAAAATACTCGTCAAGACGCTCGCATTTGCCGCGATAACGGCCGTCAATGGGCGAAATAGCTGTAAGTTGAGTCAGTTGCATATCAAAATAATATATGTATAATGATTGATAGGCACAAAGTTACGCAATAAATTTGATTTTTTACGAGAATTTTATGCCGTTTTTATTTGTCAATTCAGAAAATCGTTGTAACTTTGCATCGCTTTAACGAAGAAAGGGCGCTTAGCTCAGCTGGTTCAGAGCATCTGCCTTACAAGCAGAGGGTCGGGGGTTCGAATCCCTCAGCGCCCACTCCACAAGTCCTCGGCAAAATTGCCGGGGACTTTCTTTTTTGTCATAGGTTTGCGACACTTATATAACACATTTGAGATAAATGTCACAATAAAGTTAAATTACCACACTGCATTCATCCCCTTTGAACCGATTCAACCTATATTTGCACACCGAAAGCATCACCCCGACACAATCGGGAACTTACAGATACAATGAAATCAAAAATTACAATAACACTAATCGCAATATTGCTTTGTGCCGTCATTTCCTACGGATTTGTCTTGTCGCGTACATCACAAAATGACATCAGCTCCGACAACCCCGACGGAATCGTTGGCACCATGTCGCTTAGCGGCTCGCCATTCGTGGCCGAGATAGCCCCGGGACTGATGTTCAAAATCGACACCGGAAGCGACCTCAGCACAATAACCGCCGAGGCCCTCGCCA
Source organism: Muribaculum sp. NM65_B17 (assembly GCF_004793735.1). Classification (NCBI taxonomy): domain Bacteria; kingdom Pseudomonadati; phylum Bacteroidota; class Bacteroidia; order Bacteroidales; family Muribaculaceae; genus Muribaculum; species Muribaculum sp. NM65_B17. Next base: position 292,693 of record NZ_SRYY01000004.1, on the reverse strand, counting down.
CCCTGGAAAAGATGGGCTACCATCCGCGCAAAGAGATATACCCCGTATTGGGCCGTGACGGCATGGGCGACATCCAGCTGTCGGCAACACGCTATAAAATCGATCTACCATTCCACCACAAGGTCTACGAAAACGACTCCACGATCTATAATGAGATAATAAACGTAATACACAACGTGGATTTCGCACCTTCAAAGAACGGATTATCGGTTCTCGGTATAGACTTCCTGCAGAAGTTCAAGATTGAGTATCAATATCACAATAAAGCCCTCAACCTATATGTAAAACTACCTGCGGGCTATGTCCAATGCGTCGATTTAAGCTATTCAAAAGCATTGAGGACAAGCATTTGGCTCGGCAAAAGATACTACATACCCATATCAATTGAATCGGACGAGGACGAATACTTCATCGACACCGGCCTGCAGCGAGTGGGCATAAAGCTCCCCTATCGCGAAGCAAGGCGCACATTGAGGCCGCTATACGCCGACACTGTGGTTTCGGCACGCGGACAATTCCCCGCTATAGTCGACCATTCGGCCATATTGTCGTGCGGCGATCGAGGCGGCTCATACACAGCCTACTACTACGACAACGACGAGGAAGACTTTGCAATGAACCCCTTCAACCTCTTCACTCAGGATGTGCTCATCGACTTCATCGACCTGAAGCTCTACCTCAAGCCCACCTACAATATTCCCAAGCGGAAATTGCCCGAATCGGTGACCCACATCACAGCGTCGCGATAGACCGCTCACGCAATACAAGCCCGATTAAACCCACTCCGATTAAAATTTTATCGGTTTTGGGATGCGGAATTAAATAATTATAACTAATTTCGCGCATTGACAAAATAAATTCAACTATGACCGAGGAATTAGATTGGGGAAAGCTCTCTTTCGGCTACATCCCCACCGATTACAACGTACGTTGCTACTATCGCGACGGCAAATGGGGCGATATCGAAGTTTCACAATCCGAAACAATCAATCTCCACATTGCCGCCACCGCATTGCATTATGGACAAGAGATATTTGAAGGTCTGAAGGCCTTCCGTGGTAAGGACGGCAAAGTGCGCATATTCCGTCTTGAGGAGAACGCCAAGCGCATAATCGAGTCGGCCAAAGGAATCATGATGGCTCCCGTCCCCGTAGAGCTCTTCACCGAAATGGTAAAGAAAGTAGTGAAGCTCAACGAGCGCTTCGTGCCACCCTACGGAAGCGGAGCATCGCTCTACATCCGTCCGCTTGAGATAGGCATTTCGGCACAAGTAGGCGTAAAACCCGCTACCGAATACCTTTTCCTGATTCTCGTAACACCTGTAGGCCCGTATTTCAAGGAAGGGTTCAAGCCGACCAATATATGTATCATGCGCGAGTTTGACCGCGTAGCCCCCAAAGGCACAGGACGCTGGAAAGTCGGAGGAAACTATGCCGCAAGCCTCGAAGCCGGCGAACGCGCCCACTCTCTCGGCTACTCGGCCGTACTCTATCTCGACCCCAAGGAGAAGAAATATCTCGACGAATGCGGCCCCGCCAACTTCTTCGCGATAAAGGACGGCAAATATATAACTCCCGCATCGGAATCGATTCTGCCCTCGATAACCAACAAGAGCCTCATGCAGCTTGCCGAGGACATGGGCATTACCGTTGAACGACGCCACATCCCACTTGAGGAGCTTGCCGAAATCCAGGAGGCGGCAGCCTGCGGAACAGCAGCCGTGGCTTCACCCGTCGCCGAAATCGACGACCTCGACACCGGCGTGAAATATGTAGTCAGCAAGGACGGCCAGCCCGGCCCCGTAGTGACAGCCCTCTACAACAAGCTGCGCGCAATACAACTCGGCGAGGAAGAGGACATACACGGATGGAACACCGTCATCGACTAATCCCGACGACCCACAACCGAAACATCATACCCGAAAGGCGCTTCCCGATCACGGGTAAGCGCCTTTCGGCTTTTTAATCACAGCAATGACCTACCAGGAAATTATCGACAAATACTACCCCGACGACAACGAACTGCGACATATATATATGAAGCACGCACGACAGGTGGCCGACCTCGCACTCGCCATAAACCGCGAGCGCAGCCTCAACCTCGACCCCGTGGAGGTGGAGAGCGCGGCAATGTTGCACGACATAGGCATCTTCGCCACCAACGCTCCCGGCATACACTGCCATGGCGACGCCCACTATATGCGGCACGGCGTGATCGGCGCCCGGCTACTTCGCAATGAAGGCGCTCCCGAGTCATGGGCGCTTGTCGCCGAGCGACACACCGGAACAGGCATCCCGATGGAGGACATCCTGCAGCAACAACTCGACCTGCCCCTCGGCGACTACTGCCCCGAGTCGATGCTCGAAAAACTGATTTGCTACGCCGACAAGTTCTACTCCAAAAGCGGCGACATGGCCAAGAAGCCGCTGTCGCGTGTGCGCAACTCCATCGCGCGTCACGGAAGCGACTCCCTGTCGCGATTCGACCGGCTCCACGAAATATTCGCAATCCCTGACACCGAAGCCTGACCCCCTCACCCGCATAATCAAAATCAATCTTATCACCTATATTTAATTATGACACCTAAAAACATCACACACTTAAAAGCGTTATCGTCACTTGTCATCGCACTGACGATAGGGCTATCGGCGACCGCAGCTGAAAAAGTTCATCCACTTTTCACGCGCCAATCAACATGACATAGAGCTTACCAACAGCAATGACACGGTAAAGTACGATCCCTCCGACTGAGAAGGAGTCATAATTGCGGTAAACAACCTGCGAAACGACCTGAAGGCCGTAACAGGAAGCGACAAGGCATCGATTGTCGTCGGCACGGCCGGCAAAAGCAAGGCCGTCGACAAGTACACCGACATCGCCAACCGGCTGAAAGGGAAATGGGAACAGTACATCATGAACCTATGATGCGCTCCCACAGGGAATACCTGAACCGCAAAAACGACATCGGCGCATGGGACTACACCACCAACAACAAAAACCTTGACCGATTCTTCTATGACGGAATGAAACGCAACAAGGATTACGACAACATAGTTACAATAGGAATGCGCGGCGATGGCGATGTCGCCATGGGAAAAGGCGACGACGCCGAAAACATGAAGACCCTTTCACGCGTAATTGACGGTCAGCGCCGCATCATAAAGGACATATACGGCACCGAGGATGCCGTACCTCAGCTGTGGGCCATATTCACCGAGGTACAGCGTTATTACGATGCCGGATTCACTGTCCCCGACGATGTCACCCTACTCTTTTGCGACAATAACTGGGGATACATCCGAAGAATCGGAACCGACAATGAGCGCAAACGCAAAGGCGGCTTGGGAATGTACTACCACATCGACATGAACGGAGGCCCGTGGAATGACCGATGGGTAAATACCACCACAATTCCAAAACTCAGGGAGCAGCTCAACCTTGCCTACCGTACCGGCATCGACCGCATCTGGATTATAAATGTAGGCGATTTGAAACCTAAAGAAGTCCCTATCGATTTCATAATGAACTATGCATGGAACCCCGATGCCGTAAAGCCGGGTGACGAAAAGACTTATCTCGAAAATTTTGCCCGAAGCATATTCGGCGAAGCAAATGCCGCCGACATTGCCGACATAATTGCAAAATACAGCAAATACAACCTCATACGCAAACCCGAAATACAAGTTCCCGGCATATTCAACCATGACGAGATGCTCCACATGGACTCCCTTTGGACCGATTTGGTTGAAAAAAACCGAGCGCATAAAGAGCCAGATAAGCCCCGAAGCAAGAGATGCTTATTACCAACTTGTCTACTATCCCGCCGTAGCAAGTGCTACAGTAGCCAAAATATACAATTATGCAACTATGGGCGACTCATTGGCAATCGATTCACTGATGGAAAAGGACGCGGAACTGTCCGATTACTACAACACAGTGATGTCCAATGGCAAATGGAACGGAATGATGCAGGACAACCACATCGGCTACACAAAATGGTCAATCCCCGATAAGAACACCAATCCATTAGCCCTGGGCTTCAAAGTCGAAAACGACATAAATCCTCAAAACGACACCGATGAGTACTCCATTCCTGCTCACCGTTATTCAAAAAACATATCGGGTGAACACGCTAAATGGATATTCCTTCCCGACCTTGGAAGAGTGGAAGGATGCATGGGAAGCGACAATGTGCTGTTTGCCTCAGCCGACAACCCGGCCAAGAACGCCGCTCTTGAATATGATGTCGACCTGTCGGAAAATGGCGAGATAGCTCTCGGCATCCTGCCCACTCAGGATGTAAATCCCGCAAGAGGATTGCGCATAGCCCTGCAGCTCGACGATGCCGATATCAAAGTCATCGACGCCCGTCAGGGACTGCATGATGAGTTTGGAGAGTACACGCCCGGGAATCTTGCCATGAGCAAATCATTAAAGGCTCTCCCCGAGCCTTCGGGACTGCTGCTCAGCGGATGGATGAACGGAAGACGGCTTATTCGCCGGGATGAAGTGTTTGACAACATGCGCTGGCTCAAAGCAAAGTTTGACACAACCCCGGGCCGACACAAGCTGCGCGTAATAATGGTCGACCCCGAAATCGTGCTGCAGCAAATCGTTGTAAATCCCGACAACAACCACTACAGCTACTTTGGCGCAAACAAGTCGACAAAATAACAACACATAAACTCGCGGGGCATAAGCTTGATTACCGCCACGGCTTATGCCCCGTTATCCCCGTTATCGTAACACATCAATTGTTAATTGATGCAATACATTGCAGTTATATCAATAAAATGTATTATCTTTGCACCGTCCTTTAGTGACAACCTTATTCGGGTGGAAAAATTTGGCTGCTTGCAACCACCGTAAAAAATGCTAAAACCGCAAAATGCTCTAAAATCATAAAAACGGCTTAGTGTTTTTTACTCCGTCCCGACCAAGGTCGATACGGGGATTTTTATTTTTTGACCAAATTAAACTGCAATACTAAGCTATGACCAATTATCTTTTCACTTCGGAATCGGTGTCGGAAGGACACCCCGACAAAGTCGCCGACCAAATCTCCGACGCAATACTCGACGAATTTCTCGCTCATGACCCCGACTCAAAGGTGGCCTGCGAAACTCTTGTAACCACCGGACAGGTAGTCGTTGCCGGCGAAGTCAAGAGCAAAGCCTACATCGATCTGATGGATGTGACTCGACGCGTGATTAACGAAATAGGCTACGACCGCAGCGAGCTGAAGTTTGACGGCAACGCTTGCGGAGTATTCTCGGCCCTCCACGAGCAGAGCGCCGACATCAACCGAGGTGTGGAACGCGCCGACGAGCAGGAGCAGGGAGCCGGCGACCAAGGCATGATGTTCGGCTACGCCTGCAACGAAACCCCCAACTATATGCCCTTGTCGCTCGACCTCAGCCACACACTGCTGCGCGAGCTCTCGGCAATACGCCGCGAAGGCGAGCTGATGCCCTACCTCCGTCCCGACTCAAAGAGCCAGGTGACAATCGAATACTCGCCCGACGGCACTCCGGTGCGCATCCACACTATCGTCATCTCCACTCAGCACGACGAGTTCATCCCGGCCGAAGATGCCGAGTCGCAGGAAAAAGCCGATGAAATGATGCTCGAGAAGATACGCACCGATGTCCGCGACATACTTCTCCCCCGCGTGAAAGCCAAGCTCCCCGACAGCGTCAAGGCTCTTTTCGACGACAAGCTGATACTCCATGTCAACCCCACCGGCAAATTCGTAATCGGAGGCCCCCACGGCGACACCGGACTCACCGGACGCAAGATAATCGTCGACACCTACGGCGGACGCGGAGCCCACGGAGGCGGTGCCTTCTCGGGCAAGGACCCCTCCAAGGTCGACCGTTCGGCAGCCTATGCGGCCCGTCACATCGCCAAGAATCTCGTTGCCGCCGGCGTGGCTCGCGAAGCCCTCGTCCAGGTTGCCTACGCCATCGGTGTGGCACAGCCCGTAAGCCTCTATGTCAACACCCGCGGAACCGCCAATGTCGACATGACCGACGCCGAAATATCGCAGCACGTGTCCAAGCTGTTTGACATGCGTCCCCACGCCATCGAAAAGCGCCTGAAACTGCGCAACCCCATCTATCAGGAAACCGCCTCGTTCGGCCACATGGGACGCGAACCCCGCACCGTGACCAAAACGTTCATTTCAAAGTATGAACCCACCAAAACCATAGAGGTGGAGCTCTTCACATGGGAAAAACTCGATGCTGTTGACGCAATACGCAACGAATTTGGCCTATAATCATCCTCGACATTGCATAAAATGTTGACTTAGTGACGATGCTATTGAATTATTTTAGTATCTTTGTGCGATTTTACCCTATTCGGCGAGAGCCGGGGCGTAAAATCGCTCAGTCATTATCATTGAAAAATTAAAATAACGTAAAACAATAAATGGCAACACTTGAAAAAATCCGCAGTAAATCAACACTGCTACTCATCGTCGTCGGAGCCGCTTTGCTCGCGTTCATCATCGGTGACTTCTTCACTTCGGGACGCACACTCTTCGGCACCGGCACCACTATCGCAAAGGTAGGTAATGAAAAAATCGACATTCAGGAATTTCAGCGCCGCTACGAGGAAGTAAACCAGCAGTACCAGCAGCAGAACACTAAGATGGACCCTGCCGCACTGCAGCAATATGTCCTCAACCAGATGATTCAGGAGCGACTGATCAACAAGGAAATCGAAGATCTCGGCATCGAGGTTACCGACAACGAGCTGTCAAAGGCTATGCTCGGTCCCAACGCCCACTATGCAATGATTCAGTTTGCACAGCAGATGGGATTCCAGTCGCCCGACCAGCTTTACGATGTAGCGTTCAACCCCACAAAATACAATGTTCCCGCCGATCAGGCTCAGCAGATTCAGGCTCTTTGGCTCAATCAGGAACATCAGATGGCCGAAATGCTCAAGCAGCAGAAGCTGCAGTATCTCCTTGCTTCGTCAATCGTTGCCAACGACCTCGACGCAAAGGCATTCTACGACAGCAACGCTTCGACAAGCCACATAATCTACGCTCACAAGAACTACGCCGATGTCCCCAACGACCAGTATGAGGTGACAAGCGCCGACATCCGTGACGAGTACAACAAGGAGAAAAACAGCTTCAAGGTGAACGACGAAACCCGTCGCGCTCACTTCATCGCCGTAAACATCGCTCCTTCACAGGCCGACATCAATCAGGGACGAGTGCTCGTCGACACCACAATCTCACGCCTCAGCGCAACTCCCGCCGTTGACGCAATTAACGGTGACTCCAACTTCGGCGTTGACCGCAACTCGGCTGCCGCATCGTCAATCACCAACCCGCAGCTCCGTGAGTTCGTCACCACTGCAGCTCCCGGCGATGTAAAGATGCTCTCGTTCATCAACGACGAATTCACTATCGTGAAGCTCATCGGTTCAAAGAACGCCATTGACTCGATCAACGTCGATGTAATAGCATTCCAGGGCGATGCCGCATCACGCGACTCTCTGCTCACAGCCCTCAACTCGGGCCTCGCTTTCGAAGAAGCCCTCAAGCGTCCCGGCGTGGCAGGCGGACAGGCCGATATCTGGCAAACCCTCGCTTCAGCCCCCGACAATGAAGTCAAGGATCGCCTCCTCAATGCAGGAAGCAACTACTTCATCGCCGACTCGATGGGAACCGACGCTCGCATCATCCGCGTTAACACCAAGCGCGCTCCCGTCAACATCTACGACTTCGCAACAGTAACCTATAAGGTATATCCCTCCGACGAAACAATCGCAAAGCTCAACTCCGATCTTGAAAACTTCATGGCCGGTGTAACCAGCGCCGATTCACTCACCGTAACAAGAGCTCTCTCGGCAGGCTATACCCTCCAGCCCGCAATGGTCACCGCCAACAGCTCAATGCTCGGCAACGTGCCCTACACCCGCAACGCTGTGAAGTGGGTTATGGATGCAAAGGAAGGACAGATTTCTCCCATCCTCGAGGACGGACAGAACGACAAGCTCATCGTTGTCGCACTTAACGACATCATCAAGCCCGGTTATCTGCCTGCCGACGACGAGGACATCCGCCTCGCTCTTGCCGAGCGCGCACGCAACAACAAGAAGGCTGCCGGACTCATTGCCGAGTATGCAGGCAAGGCCAACGATGTTGCCGGCTACGCAGCACTCATGAACTCATCGGTTGATTCTACCGATGTCACATTCGGTCAGATGTTCATCCCCGGCATCGGTGTTACCGAGTCGGAGCTTCTCGGTCAGGTTCCCGTCAGCAAGGAAGGTGCTGTCGTAGGTCCCGTAAAGGGCACCAACGGTGTGTACGTTTACCAGGTTTACGGTGTTGACAACGAATCACGCCCCTACAACTACGAGGAGAATGCAGCCCGCTACAGCCAGCAGCTCGGCGCACAGGCCGTGCTCGGCAACGTAATCGGCATCTTGATGAACAACAACCCCGTCGAGAACAACACCCTCAAGTTCTACACTGAATAATCGGATAATCTGATAAATTATTCCCAACTTTTTCGGGCCGCCGATGAATCATTACGATTCGGCGGCCCTGTTTTTATGTTTTGTGGCAGGTTATTTAACAATATACCGCATCACAACCGTTTATGTCACTTTTTTTGACTATATTTGTGAAAATATATCCAATTATTATTAACAGATTATTCCACCAATGAAAAAAATCACAGCTACGTGCCTTCTCGCTGCGGTTGCTCTCGCGGCGGGAGCAAAAACGCCTGAATGGCTCGACCCTGAAGTCAATGCCGTGAATCGTGCTCCGATGCATTCATCCTACTTTGCGTTTGAATCGGTCGAGGATTCCAACGGTGACAAAGCATCAAGCGACAACTACGTGTCGCTCAACGGCAAATGGAAATTCAACTGGGTAGCCGATGCCGACAAGCGCCCTACCGATTTCTGGAAAGTCAACTACGACGATTCATCATGGGGACAAATCAATGTACCCGGAATGTGGGAGCTTAACGGATACGGCGATCCCATCTATGTGAACACCGGATATGCCTGGCGCAATCATTTCAAGAACAATCCCCCTCAGGTACCTGAAAAGGACAACCATGTGGGAACCTACCGTAAGGAGATCGAAATCCCCGCCGACTGGAAAGGCAAGGATGTAATCGCCCACTTCGGCTCGGCAACTTCCAACATCTCGCTTTGGGTAAACGGAAAGTATGTAGGCTATGGCGAGGACAGCAAGCTTGAAAATGAATTTGACATAACACCCTATATCCGTCCCGGACAGAAGAACCTCATCACATTCCAGATTTTCCGTTGGTGCGACGGAACCTACCTTGAGGACCAGGACTTCTTCCGTTTCAGCGGACTCGCCCGCGACAGCTATCTCTATGCACGTTCCAAGAACCGCATTCAGGACATCCGCGTGAATGCCGACCTCACCGATGACTATCGCGACGGTAAACTCGGTGTCGACATCGATGTGAAGGGCAGCGGCAACATAACCCTCGAGCTCCTCAATGCCGACAACAAGGTTATCAAGGCCGAAACAATCAACAACGCCAAGGGAAATGTTAAGCGCACTCTCGACATCCCCAATCCGCTGAAGTGGAGTGCCGAAATTCCCAACCTCTATACTTTGCGCGCCACATTCTCCAAAAACGGCAAGACCCTTGAGGTCATTCCCGTAAATGTAGGTTTCCGCAAGATTGAAATCAAGAACTCACAGCTCCTTGTCAACGGACAGCCCGTTCTCTTCAAGGGTGCCGACCGTCACGAACTCGACCCCGACGGAGGTTATGTTGTGTCGCTCGACCGCATGCTTCAGGACATCCAGCTCATGAAGGAGCTCAACATCAACGCTGTGCGCACATGTCACTACCCCGACGACGCATTGTGGTATGACCTCTGCGACAAGTACGGTATATACGTAGTAGCCGAGGCCAATATCGAGTCCCACGGAATGGGCTACGATAAAGAAACGCTCGCCAAGAACCCCGCCTACGCAAAGGCTCACCTTGAGCGCAACCAGCGTCACGTACAGCGCAACTTCAACCACCCGAGCATCATCGTGTGGTCGCTTGGCAACGAGGCAGGTTACGGCCCCAACTTTGAAGCCGCCTACGACATGGTTAAAGCCATGGACAACAGCCGCCCCGTTCAGTATGAGCAGGCCCGCATCGACGGCAAGACCGACATCTTCTGCCCCATGTACTACCCCTACGAGCACTCCGAGAGATACTCCCAGAACGACAACTACAATAAGCCGCTCATCCAGTGCGAATATGCTCACGCAATGGGTAACTCGCAGGGCGGATTCAAGGAATATTGGGATCTCATCCGCAAATATCCCAAATATCAGGGCGGTTACATCTGGGACTTCGTTGACCAGTCAATCCGTTGGAAGGACAAGAACGGAACTACCATCTGGGCCTATGGAGGCGACTTCAACGACTACGATGCCAGCGACCAGAATTTCTGCGACAACGGTCTTATAAGCCCCGACCGCATTCCCAATCCTCACGCCTACGAAGTGGCACGCATCCAGCAGAACATCCTCACCTCAGCTGCAGGCGAGGGCAAGGTAAGCATATTCAACGAAAACTTCTTCCGCGACCTCAGCTACGTTACCCTCAACTGGACACTCCTCCACAACGGCGTGCCCGTTAAGACAGGCGTTATCGAGAATCTCGATGTAGCTCCCCAGAAGTCACGCGAATACGCCATCAACTACGGCCCCATCGGCTCTACCGGCGAGTGGCTGCTCAATATCGACTACTCGACCAAGGAACGCGAGGGACTTCTCCCCGCCGGATTTGTTGTGGCACAGGAGCAGATTGTTCTTCGCCCCTACGCATCTTCAATAGTAAGGGCATCGGCTCCCGCCGTCACCAAAATCGACGACAACGCCAAGAGCCTCGTCGTTAACGGACTCGACTTCTCGCTGGTCGTAGACAAAGCCACCGGTTACATCAACCGTTATGAAGTGGGCGGAACATCGATGTTGAAGGACGGTGCCTCAATCACTCCCAACTTCTGGCGCGCACCCACCGACAACGACTACGGTGCAGGCCTTCAGCGCAGATACCGCGCATGGCTCAACCCCGAAATCAAGCTCACCGCTCTCAACTCTGAAATCAAAGACGGTTGCGCCGTGATTACAGCCGACTACGACATGCCTTCGGTTAAAGCAACGCTGAAGCTCGTCTACACAGTCGACGGAAACGGTGTCGTAACAGTCAACGAGGACATGACGGCCACGAAGGATGCCAAGGTTGCCAACCTCTTCCGCTTCGGTATGCAGATGCCTATGCCTGCTTCATTTGAAACCGTTGAATACTACGGACGCGGCCCCGGCGAGAACTACATCGACCGCAATAACTGCACCAACCTCGGCATATACCGCCAGACCGTTACCGAGCAGCCCTACAATTATATCCGTCCGCAGGAAACAGGAACACGCACCGACCTCCGTTGGTGGCGCGTGCTCAATCCCGCAGGCAACGGCATCGAGGTGACGGCGGCCGAGCCCTTCTCGGCATCGGCTCTCCACTACACCATCGAGTCGCTCGATGAAGGCGAGAACAAGATGCAGGGTCACATGCCTCAGGTTCCCGTAGCCGACCTCACCAACCTCTGCATTGACCTCAAGCAGATGGGTCTTGGTTGCGTCAACAGCTGGGGTGCTCTCCCCCGTGCCGAGTACATGCTGCCCTACGGTGACTACAAGTTCACCTACACCATCACCCCGGTTAAAGGCAACGTAGCACTCGATTGATTGAATTGAATCGCATCGACGCTCCGTGCGTCACGCTCTAAATAACGGAGGCTCCCTCACCGGGGGCCTCCGCTTTTATTAAGTTTTCATTAAGTTTGTGCGTTATCGAAATTTATCCCGCAATTTGATGTATATTTGTCGTATGAACGCTAAACGAGCAAGAATACTGATAGTTGACGATGAAGAAACTCTTTGCGAGTGTCTGCGCACCTATCTTGAGTTTGAGGGTTACGATGTCACCACCGCATCAAGTGCTGAGGAGGCGTTGCGGCTCGACCTGTCATCATTCAATCTGCTGCTGCTCGACATCATGATGGACGGCATGAGCGGTCTTGAGTTGGCCGATTTGCTTAAACGCAACCCTTCGACAACCGATATTCCGATAATATTCCTAACCGCCCGCGACTCCGTTGACGACATGGTCGACGGCCTGAGCATAGGCGACGACTACATCGCCAAGCCCTACTCCATACGCAACGTGATAGCCCGCATTCAGGCCGTGCTCCGCCGCACCATGCCCAAGTCAGGTCACGGAGTGGTGTGCGACAGAGCCTCTTTGGTCTGCACCGTCGACGGCGTGCCGGTGAAGCTGCCGCGCAAGGAGTTTGAGATTCTCGCCCTGTTTTTAGAAAATCCCGGCCGCATATTCTCGCGCGAAGAGATCCTGAAGAAAGTGTGGCCCGAGCAGGTCATTGTCGTCGACCGCTCAATCGATGTCCATGTCACGCGCATTCGCGGCAAGATAGCCCCCTACGGAGGCAACATAATCACACGCTCAGGCTACGGATATGGCTGGAAACAGGATTAGATTCTCGTTCCATTCACGCGTGCTGTTGCTTGTACTCACCATGAGCTGGCTGCTTGTGGGCACGTTCATGGTATTTCAGTACCGCCGTGAAAAAGCCTTCAAGGAGCAACTGCTCGACTGCGAGTTGCAGATGCACAATCGCCGCATTCTCGACGACATAGCCCGCGGAGTGCCTGTCGACAGTATAATCGATCACATCGGGTCGCCGCTCGACAATCTGCGCATATCATTAATCGACAACGACGGAAATGTCATCTTTGACAACAACGACAGCACTCCCTTCCCGTCGGGCGATCACAACAGCCGTCCTGAAGTTATCGAGGCCCGCAAGTCGGGAATCGGACATTCGGTGTCACGCTATTCGGTCAGCGACAACTGCAGTTACTTCTACTCGGCGATGCGGGGCGACGACGGCATCGTCATACGCTCGGCCGCTCCCTACACCCATTCTCTTCAGGAAGTGCTTAAAGCCGACAGCTCCATCCTGTGGATAATGATTGCCTTTGCAATAGTGCTAAGCCTCGCAAGCTATGTAGCGTCACACAAGATATCGCTGAGCATACGCCGCCTCAACCTGTTTGCCGAGAAAGCTGAAAAAGGTGAGCGCATATACAATGACGAAGCATTTCCTCACGACGAGCTTGGCAGCATTGCAAGTCACATCGTGCGACTATATATCCAGCGTGACGAGCAGCATCGCGAAGCATTGCGGCAGGAAAAGGACAAGATACGCCTTAAGAAGCAGCTTACCAACAACATCAACCATGAACTGAAGACCCCTGTAGCCTCGATTCTCGTGTGCCTTGAACTGCTGCGCGACCATCCCGAAATGTTGCCGGAGGAGAAAAAGCGCGAACTGAACGACCGCATCTTCGCCAACGCACAGCGGCTCAACTCACTGCTGAAGGATGTCGCCGCCATAACGCGCATGGACGAGGGCGAGGAGATGATTGAGAAAGCACCCGTCGACCTCGCCGAACTTGTCAACGATGTAGTGACCGAGGAGCGACTGCGCACATCGATGAACATAACCGTCGACATGCCTCAGCTGAAAATCAGCGGCAACCGTCAACTGCTTGAATCGATATTCCGCAACCTCATCGACAACGCAATCTCCTACAGCGGCGGCAGTGAAATCGTCATCAAGGCCGACTCCGAAGGCAATTTTACCGTCAGCGACAACGGATGCGGAGTGCCCGACGAGCATCTGCCCCACATCTTCGAGCGATTCTACCGCATCGACAAGGGCAGGTCACGCGGAGCCGGAGGCACCGGACTAGGACTGTCGATCGTGCGTAACGCAGTAGGAATCCACGGCTCCGACATAAGCGTCACCAATAACGGCGGATTGCAGTTCCGTTTTCGCTTACATTAGCATTCGGTTAACAAAAACTCAACAATTCGGACATATTTATGCAACATGATTTCTTGAATTTTGTGTGTCAATCACAAAATGCACATTATAAATTCAAGAAATTATGGATCTGCTATTTTTAGGTGTCGTAATCTTCCTGTTCTTACTTGCCGTATTTGACCTTTCGGTAGGTGTAAGCAACGATGCTGTCAATTTCCTCACCTCATCAATCGGCTCAAAAGCCGCAAGCTTCAAGACAGTAATGATCGTCGCCGCATCGGGTGTGTTCATCGGAGCCGCCATGAGCAACGGCATGATGGATGTAGCCCGTCACGGCATATTCCGGCCTGAGAATCTCTCATTCTACGATGTCATAACCATATTCATGGCCGTGATGGTAACCGACATAATATTGCTCGACATATTCAACTCCCTCGGGATGCCCACATCGACCACCGTATCGATGGTGTTTGAGCTGCTTGGAGCTACATTTGTCGTCGCACTGTTTAAAATCATGGCTCCCGAAAGTACTCTCGCTATGGGCGACCTGCTCAACACCGAGAAAGCTCTGTCGGTAATCATCGGTATATTCCTGTCGGTTGCCATAGCCTTCATTTTCGGCACGATAGTCCAGTTCTTGACTCGATTGGTATTCACGTTTGAGTATAAGAGTCGTCTTAAATGGAAAATCGCCCTGTTTGGCGCCCTCGCCTGCACTGCCATCGTCTACTTCATGCTCCTGAAGGGCATCAAGGATCTATCGTTCATGACTCCTGAGCTTAAGACATGGATCGACTCCAACACCGCATTGATTCTTCTGATTTCATTCGCGGCCTTCACCGTTATAATGCAGATTCTGCACTGGTGTCATGTCAACGTGCTTAAAGTGGTGGTGTTGCTGGGAACATTCTCTCTTGCAATGGCATTTGCCGGCAACGACCTTGTCAACTTCATAGGCATACCGCTCACCTCGCTCGACTCCTACAATGACTACATGAGCTCGGGAGGCGGCAATCTCCACGGATTCATGATGGACAGCCTCAACAGCTCGGCCAATACACCGCTCTACTTCCTCGTGGGTGCAGGAATGATAATGGTAGTATCGCTTACCACCTCCAAGAAGGCCCGTCAGGTGACGCAGACAACCGTCGGATTAAGCTCACAAAGCCAAGGCGACGAGATGTTTGGCTCGTCACGCCTCGGACGCTCGCTTGTGCGCGGTGCCATAAACACATTCTCATGGATTGACGACCGCCTGCCTCAAGGCCTGAAGCGCGTCATGAGCCGCCGTCTTGACTCGTCAAAGTCCCAGCCCGAGGAGGGTGCGGCATTCGACCTCGTGCGCGGTGCCGTAAACCTGATGATCGCCGGAATGCTGATTGCCTGGGGTACATCGATGAAGCTTCCACTCTCTACCACATTCGTTACGTTCATGGTGGCAATGGGCACATCGCTCGCCGACAAGGCCTGGGGACGCGAGAGCGCGGTGTTCCGCATAACGGGTGTCATCTCGGTAATCGGCGGTTGGTTCATAACCGCAGGTGTCGCATTCATCGGAGCCGGAATCGTAGTGTGCCTCATGCACCTCGGAGGCGTACCCGTAATGATTGCCGGAGGCATCATAGCGCTCGTGCTTCTCGTGCGCAGCAACATTCGATTCCGCAACAAAGCCAAGGAGGGCAAGGACGACACCCTTTTCCAGACGATACTGAACACAACCGACCGCAACGAGGTGTGGCGACTGCTGCGCATCTACATCAACGACAAGCAGAAGTCGTTTCTGCAATTTGCTTCGGAAGCCTACAGCGACATAACATCGGGATTTGTCAACGACAATGCAAAGCTTCTGTCACGCACCTCCAAGTCACTGTCCACTGAAAAGGATGTCTTGAAGTCGACGCGTCGCAAAATGACGCTGTGCCTGCGTAACGTTGCTCCCGACACCGCTATCGAGAAGAGTACATGGTTTCACCTGTCCAACAACATGGAGATGGCCATCCTCTACAACCTGCTTCACATAACTGAAGTGTGCAAGGAGCATGTCGACAACAACTTCCGTCCGCTGCCCGACTCTTTCCGTGACCGTTTCAACCCGTTGTGCAAGCAGATTATAGAAGTGTTCAACGACTCCATTGCGGCAATCGACAACGATGATCCCGAGGCAATCGACCGCATACGCCGCCGCTGCGACCGGATAAAGGATGAGCTGTCACTGCGCTCCAAGGATGTCTACCTGCATCTGCGCGAAGGCGATGCCGCCAACCTCACGGTGGCCTATGTCTACCTTAACGTCCTGCAGGAGTCGCGTGAAATCATCTCGTCACTGCGCAAGCTGCTGAGAGCATCGGGCAAGCTGAATCTGCCCCTCGCCCACTACCGCAGCTTCACCCACCCCCAATCATTGGAGCCTCAACGCTCCTGATAACGGGGCTTAGAGTACCGGCGTATGTCGCGCAGTCGGCATCGCCGGTCTACTATTACCGCTATTATGAAGTAAGCCACCGTCAGCGCCCACAGCATAAGGTAAATCGTGGGTATGTCGCCCAGCTTACAGCCGTTCACATCGATGGCAAGGAATCCCTGTACTCCCCATGACGACGGCACGAGGCTGCTTATCGTGAGCCATAAGTCGTTCATTGCGTAACGCGGCCAAGTAAGTCCCGAAACAAATAGGAACAGAACCGATGTGAACACCCACACAAGCATCGAGCTTTCACGCTCGGTGACAAGCGGCTGCATGATGTCGGCCAGGAATATCGAGGCAAGCAACATCGGCAACATGAGCGCGAGATAGTCGATCATGCTGCCTATATGAGGCAGTTCAAACATCAACGGGATATAATGAAGCACATACACGCTCATGGGAATGTAGATGGTCATCAGGCAAATGGCGCGGCCTATAAGGCGTGCCGATGTGGGAGCCTCGATTGTCAGCGGGTCATATCCGCCGTTACGCCTGCGACGCTCACTGGCACCGCCGTTAAGCATCAGCACACCCAGTATAAGGCTCTGCTGGATAATCAGTATTATGACACCGGGCATGATGAACGATGCAAAGCCCTGCGATGTATCGCCCTCGAAAAATGCATCGGTTCCCACAGTCGTCCCCACGGCATCGGCCATGAAAGCGACAGGCGAGTCGTTTATATCCTCGGTGCGTATGTCACTGCCAAGCTGGAGCGATATATCGGTCATTGCAAACATTATGCTCCTGTAGCGCAGCATAAGGCTCATGTCGCAATATATAGGCAGCACAGCCTGCTCGTTGCGACCCAGACGGCGAGCATAATCTTCGGGAATCACAAGTATTCCGTAACACTTGCGCTCCTTCATCATCGTCCGGGCTTCATTAAGGTCGATGGCATAGTCCACCACCTCGGTGTATTGCGATGCGTTTATCATTCTCACGAGTTGGCGGCTCTCGGCGGTGCGGCTGTTGTCGACAACCACCATGGCCACATTCTCAACCACCTCGGGATTGTAAATGAGTGTGTAAACTATCGGATACATCAATGGCAATGCAAAGAAAAACAACATCACGCCCAAGTCCTTGCCAACAAGCTTGTACTCGTTGACCCAGACTTTGAACAGACTCCTGAACCAATATTTTATGTCACTAATCATTTTCATAACACTAAGGAACATATACGGGATTCAACGAGTTCTTCTTAAGCTTCCACAAAAGGCCCATCGGGGCAAGCGCGAAAAGTATCAGCACGATATAGTCCCATCGGCAATAGTACACCTCATAGCCGTTAAGCGCCACATTTATATATATGAGGAAGTAATAACGTATAGGAACTATGTAGGAGAATATGCCCACCGCCGGATACATGCTCTCGACAGGGAATGAGAAGGCAGCTATCGAGAACGACAGGATGCCCACAAGCGACAGAATCGACAATGCGAACCTCAGGTTGGGTATCAGGCTTGTTATCATCAGCGCAAACGCCTGTGAAGCAATCACCAGCAGCACCATGGCCCATATCATGCTCCACACATTCCCGTTCAGCGGGAATCCCCAGTAGAAATAAATGAGCGACTGCATGGCAAGACCCACCGAAGTGAATATGATGAACTGCGGCATCAGCTTGCCGAAGAGAGCTATGACAATCGATTGTCCTGCATCGTTCACCCACTTTATTGATGTACCGAGCTTGATCTCCTGTAGTATGGAGAACGCCGTTATCTGGAATATTATAAGCTGAAGAAGGCACGGCAGGAATGAGTTGCTCAGATATATCGAATAGTTAAGCCATGGATTGCCTATGGGGTGTTCCTGCGTCACCACCGGCTGCAACAGATTGTTGACCAGCTCGCCGTCGACACCTGCACTCACGAGCGTGGTCATGGCAATGGCTCCCGATGTCGACACGGCCGTTGTCTTGAATCCCTTGAACGACAGTGTGCCCGGAATGAAATAGGCCATGTTGCAGTAGTAGGTTATGGTCGTCGGACGACCACCCTCGGCATCGGTCTGGAAATTGCGCGGAATCATGAAGAATCCGTAGACCGTACCCTCCTTCAGTAGCTTCATCGCATCGCCGTAGCTCGAAGGACGGTATTGGATATCGACAAGCTCCGAAGTGTCGAGATTACGCACAACCCGGCGCGACAACGGAGTGTTGTCGAGGTCCACAACCGCCGTAGGCGACTGCAAAGGCAACCCTTTGTTCATCAAGTCAAGGAAAAAGAAGCTCATGCCTATAGGCACCAACACCATTACTATGATGTAGATGGGCCTCCGCGCAAGCTGACGCACTCCTTCGGCTAACGCTCTCTTCACTATCGACCATGAACCTGACATCTTCTTTTACTTATTAAAGGGTTGACAATTATATTGCTTTTTCTACTTCTCAGGCTGAAGATATATTATCGACATGCCGGGACGAAGTTCGGGAATATCCTCGACCGGACGGGCCTTGATCTGGAATGTACGGCTGTCCCAGTCACCGGTAGCCTTGGTCGAACGCCACACGGCGTAGGTGCCCATGTCACGCACGTAGTAAACCTTAGCCTTTGTCTTCTTATTGTCGAGCGCGGGTATCATGATGTCGATTTCCTTGCCTATGGGAAGATTTTTGAGCATCTCCTCACGCACATTGAACGTAACCCACTTGTCCGACAACTTCAACAGGTTCATCACCGGAGCGCCGAGGGCCACAAGCTCACCTTCGTGAGGATAGATTATATCTATCTGTCCGTTGGCGGGAGCGGTCAGATACTGGTCCTGAAGCAACGCCTCAACCTCCATTATCCCTCCCTTGGCAACATCGACCATGGCCGATGCGCTCTCCTTGTCCTCGCGCTGGGCGCCTTCCTTGGCCATCTGATACTGGCTCCGGGCAGCGTTTTCGCCTGCAACGGCTGCCTTGTAGGCGGCTTCGGCCTCATCGCGTTTCTGAGCCGACACCACATCCTGCTTAAACAGCGATTCCATGCGATTGTAGGTCTTTTCCGCAATATTGCGTGCGGCTATCGCCTGCTGCCACAGGTCATAGGCGCTCTGGATTATCTGCGAGCGTGTACCGGCGTCTATCTTGCGGTTCTGGGCCGATGCGGCATCCTTCAATGCCTCGGCTTGATAGAGCTTGGCTTCGGCGAGCGACGAGTGGATGTGCACCAGCGTGTCACCGGCTTTAACATCCTGACCCTCCTGCACATAAAACTCAAGGACACGGCCCGGGAGCTTGCCCGATATACGCACCGAGGTAGCCTCGGCCTGACCTTCGATTATTTCCGATTTGGGCTTCAGGAATAAGAATCCTATCAAAGCCAATAATGCAACTGCGACGACAACGACTATAAGCGTACCCACAAGAGCGCCCTCTTTCTTCGTCTGCAATTGAGTGGTTGGTTGTTGTTCTACGTTTGCCATATTGAGTTGCTATTTTTCAGTATCGTAATATTGTTGATAATCCATTGTTCCGAGCACCTTCGACAGATACACTCTGCACAGGTTCACATCTATTTCAGCGTCCACGTTCTCGGAGTTGGCCTTCAGCCAAGCGGTCTGGGCCTCCATCACATTGTCGACGGTGAGCATTCCCTCCTTAAAGCCAAGCTCGGCCTGACGAAGATTCTCATTGGCTTTTTCAAGATTGGAGCTCGTCATTGTGTAGGTCTTCATGGCTTCACGGGCCTTGAAAGCGGCCTGGCTCACCTGAAGTTCTATCATCTCCTTGGCATCCTCAAGCTGAAGCTTCATCACATTGACCTCGCTTTTTGCCGCCTTATATTTATTGTAATTCCCGCCCCAGTGCCATATAGGTATAGTCACTACGGCTCCAATGGAGAATGCTCCGTTGAAATTTTTCTTGAATCCGTCGTACATGTTGGGGTTGGAGAATGAATAGGCTCCGATCAAAGCCACATTTGGAAGCATCGACGACAGCGCCACCTTGCTTTGCTGCTCCTTTATCTTAACACCGAGTTCAAGGGCGTGAAGATCCTGACGGCGGGCATATACCTCGCCCATGTCATACATCGTGGCTATAGGCTCAACATCGGGACGCTCCTTGTTCTCGTCCTCGAGGGTCATCACGGTGTTCACCGGAAGTCCGCACAACTGTGCGAGAGCCATGCGCGACAGCACCAGGCCGTTATCCACCTTTACAAGATCGACATTGGCGGCATTGAGCTTCACATCAACCGTCAGCAAGTCGCTCTTGGTGGCCACACCGGCATCCACCATCGCCTTGACATTGCGGTGAAGCGTGTCAAGCAACGCTACATAGCTTGTGGCCAGTTCATACTTCGACTTCAGCGACACCACCTGCCAGTATGCAGCGTCGACGGCATATATGATGTCCTCGGCTCCGCTGTCATGAAGCGAGCGGGCAAGCTCCTCGGCATACTTCGTAATCTTGTTCATGGCCACTATCTTGCCGCCCATATACACAGGCTGCGTCAATGTCACGGCTCCGAAAAACACATTGTGTATGTCGTAAGTCATGGCCTCCTTGGGAAGATAAGCCACCGATGAAGGCACATACTGTCCGTCGGGGCCCTTTATGGGCATTCCCGTTTCAGGATTGGTCACAAGACTGTACTCATACTGCTGGGTGGTCATGTCGAAATTCTTTACGGGGAGAAACTGGTCGGAATCAAAAATCGATATGTCCTTCTGGTTATAGGTATATCCCCCGGCAAAGTCTATCGATGGAAGATAAGCGGCAAAAGCCTCTTTCTTCTGATACCCGGCGGCCTTGATGCGCTCGGCCTGAATGCGCATCTGCTTGTTGTTGGCCACCGCCATTGCACGACATGAGTCAAGCGTCACCACCGATGAACTTGACGGCGGCTCCTGAGCACTTGCCGATAGCGCGGGAAGTGCAATGATTGTGGAGCATAGAATGTATCTAAAAATAGATAGTCGCATAAATATACCCTCGTTTTTTATTTTAAATTCATTTTTAAGGAGAAATCCCGTTGCAAATATAACCTAATTTGTCAGTAAAAAGTTTGTATCAATTTCTCAAAATTCCGCCCATTTTCATTAATAATTGGTCAATTTCTCCGATTGAAACTTCATGTTGCAATATATTATTACCGCATAAGGCATTGTACGGGCTTAACACTCTTTTATTTTCAACTTTTTTACTATTTTTGTATCAAGTGTTATTCTAAATAGTTGCAATATATAGCATAATTAATTCATTTTTATTCATTCACAAGGATATGAACCGATTATACCCGATTCTTATTGCCTTGGCTTCGATGCAGTGCGTCAATGCCAAGGAAGTATTGTCATCGCCCGATGGAAACACAGTAGTGACATTTGACCTTAACGCCACGCAGCAACCCGTCTACTCAATGACCTATAAAGGAGAGGTGATTGTGGCTCCATCGACAATGGGATTTGAGCTTAAGGATGCCGCACCATTGACCACAGGATTCACAGTCGACAAGGTCGACCGCTCGTCAAGCAACACAACCTGGACTCCCGTATGGGGCGAGAACGACAGGATTAGCGACAACTACAACTCGATGACCGTCGACATGACGCAGCACATCGACGGCGAGTCACGCAAAATGAACATAGTGTTCCGTGCCTACAACGACGGCATCGGATTCCGTTACGTATTCCCCGAACAGGCATCGCTGAAGCATTTCACCATTAAGGACGAAAAAACCGATATGGCAATGGGTGGTGACTACACCGCATGGTGGATTCCTGGTGACTACGACACTCAGGAATACGAATATATAAAATCACGCCTTAGCGAAATACGCGCACACTCCGAGGACAATCACATGGGCAACGTGTCGCAGTCGATATTCTCTCCTACCGGCGTGCAGACATCGCTCATGCTCAAGAGCGACTCGGGAACCTACATCAACATCCACGAGGCAGCTCTTGTCGACTATCCCGCAATGCACCTCAACCTCGACGAAGCAACCCTCACGTTCACTTCATGGCTTACTCCTGACCGTAACGGCGACAAGGGTGTAATCAACACTCCGTTCAGCACTCCGTGGCGCGTAATCATGGTGTCGGACAAAGCTACCGAAATACTCGCCTCCAACATCATTTACAACCTCAACGAGCCCTGCGCTCTCGACGACACATCGTGGATAAAGCCCGTAAAATACATGGGAGTGTGGTGGGAGATGATCACCGGCAAGAGCTCGTGGGCCTACTGTAACGCCGAAAACTTCGATCTCGCGACATTTGACTACTCAAAGGCAAATCCCAACGGACATCACGGTGCCAACAACGAGAATGTAAGACGATATATCGATTTCGCCGCCGACAACGGCATGGATCAGCTCCTCATCGAAGGTTGGAACATCGGTTGGGAGGACTGGCTCGGAAAGGAAAAGGACTTCGTGTTTGACTTCGTGACCCCCTACCCCGACTTCGACATAGCCGCCCTTAACGACTACGCCCACTCCAAGGGCATAAAGCTGATGATGCACCATGAAACATCAGGCTCCATACCCAACTACGAGCGTCACCTCGACAAAGCCTACGACCTCATGAACAAGTATGGCTACAACTCGGTGAAGAGCGGATATGTGGGCAATATACTTCCAAAAGGTGAAACCCACTACAGCCAGTCGTCGGTCAACCACTACCTCAACGCCGTGAAGAAAGCCGCCGACAAGCACATCATGGTCAACGCACACGAAGCCGTGCGTCCCACCGGACTTGCCCGCACCTATCCCAACCTAATCGGAAATGAAAGCGCAATGGGCACCGAGTACCGCAACATGTCACCGGGACACGTGACGATTCTGCCGTTCACACGACTTAAAGGCGGTCCTATGGACTTCACTCCCGGTATATTCCGCATGGACATAGGCTCATTTGTTCCCGGCAGCAAGGAGCACAAACGCGCCACCGTGGCCAATCAGCTCGCACTCTATGTCACGATGTACTCTCCGCTACAGATGGCGGCCGACCTTCCCGAGCACTATGCCGAGAAGATGGATGCCTTCCAATTCATAAAGGATGTGCCCGTCGACTGGAGCGAAAGCCGATACATCGACGCCGAGCCCGGCGAATTCATAATCGCCGCACGCAAGGACAAGAACAGCGGCAATTGGTTTGTAGGCGGCGTTACCAACGAGCAGTCGCGCACATTCGACCTTAAACTCGACTTCCTCACTCCCGGAAAGCAGTACAAGGCAACAATATATGCCGATGCTCCCGATGCCGACTGCGTGACCAACCCTGAAGCCTACGTGATAACATCACGCACCGTGACATCAAGCGACATCCTGCCCGTGATGATGGCCTCGGGCGGAGGTTTTGCCATCTCGATCATGGAACTGCAAACAGCAACAATTGCTATAATCCACACATAGGGGCTGCGGCGTAATCAGTTTACGCCGCAGCCCCTGCTGTTACATTCCATCCACCTTGCACTTTACTAAATTTATTTTTATTTTTTTTAGAAATGTGTTAAACCTTTTGAACATGCATCGGTCTAACTAATGTCATGTTTGGCTTAAAAAAGCCGTTTATCCATGCCTAAAAATAACCCTTAATATTTAAATCAATCATTAACAACTACTTACCAATGAAACGAACATGCTTATCGGTTCTGCTTGCTGTATTCATGGCAGGATCAGCGTTTGCTCAATTTGGCAGACAAGTGGACAATGGCCCCAAGAGCCTCAAGGATGCTTACGATGGTTATTTCACCATCGGTGTGGCTGTAAACCAGCGCAACGTATCCGACCCCGCACAAATGGAGCTTATCAAAAAGGAGTTCAACAGCATCACTGCTGAGAACGACATGAAATCGGGTGAATTGCATCCGAAAGAAGGTGTATGGAACTGGGAACGCGCCGACAAGATTGCCGACTTCTGCCGCAAGAACGGAATCAAGCTGCGCGGACACTGCCTCGTATGGCACGCACAGTTCTGCGACTGGATGATGAATGATGAAAAAGGCAACCCCGTGCCCAAGGAAGTGTTCTACGCTCGCCTGCGTGACCACATCCACACAGTGGTTAACCGATATAAGGATGTTGTATATGCATGGGATGTTGTAAACGAAGCAATGTCCGATGCCGGCCGCGGATTCCGAGGTCGTGAACCCAACCCCTACCGCGAGAGCAAGCTCTACAAGCTCTACGGCGACGAGTTCATTGCCAAGGCATTTGAATTTGCCCACGAGGCCGACCCCAACGCCCTTCTTTTCTATAACGACTACAATGCAGCCGTTCCCGCAAAGCGCGACCGCATCTACAACATGGTAAAGAAGATGCAGGCTGCAGGTGTTCCCATCACCGGTATCGGCATGCAGGGCCACTACAACATCTACGGTCCCACACCCGAGGACATCGACTCAGCCCTCACCAAGTATTCGGAACTCGTAAAGCACATCCACATCACCGAGCTTGATGTACGTTGCAACGAGGAGATGGGCGGAAATCTTCAGTTCTCTCGTGGCGAAAACAAAGCCATGGCTCCCTACCTTTCAACTCTTCAGGAGGATCAGTATGCACGCATTTTCCGTGTATTCCGCAAGCACAAAGATGTTATTGACAACGTAACACTCTGGAACCTCTGCGACGGCGACTCTTGGCTGGGTGTAAACAATCATCCCCTTCTCTACGATGAAAACCTCAAGCCCAAGAAAGCTTACTATGCAGTAAAGAACTTCAATCCTGCTCTTGACAACAACGTTCCCAAGGAAGACTTCAAGCCGAGCGAATTGAATCAGCCCGGACAGCAGTATCCCATGGTCAACTCGGAAGGATATGCCCGTTTCCGCATCGACGCTCCCGATGCCAAGTCGGTTATCGTAAGCCTCGGACTCGGTGGACGCGGTGGAACAGTTCTGCATAAGGACAAGGACGGTGTATGGACCGGAACTACCGAAGGCCCCATGGACGAAGGATTCCACTACTACCACTTCACTATCGACGGTGCTACAGTTAACGATCCCGGTGCCAACAACTACTACGGCTCAACCCGTTGGGAGAGCGGTATCGAGATTCCCGCACACGACCGCGACTTCTATGCTGCCAAGAATGTACCTCACGGCAACGTTCAGCAGGTGCTTTTCAACTCTCCCAGCACAGGATTGCAGAAGAGAGCTTTCGTTTACACTCCCGCCGAATACAACAAGAACACCAAGAAGAAATATCCCGTGCTCTATCTGCAGCATGGCTGGGGTGAGGACGAAACAGCATGGTCCAACCAGGGTCACGCCAACCTCATCATGGATAACCTCATTGCCGAAGGCAAGTGCGAGCCGTTTATCATCGTTATGACCTACGGTATGACCAACGAAGCCCGTCACGGAACAATCGGTTCGTTCAATCCCAAGGACTTTGAAACAGTATTGGTTGACGAGTTGATTCCCTACATTGACAGCAACTTCCGCACTATCCCCAACAAGAAAAACCGCGCTATGGCCGGCCTCTCGATGGGTGGTATGGAAACCAAGAACATCACCCTCGCCCGTCCCGAAGTATTTGACTACTACGGACTTTTCAGCGGCGGCACATACTCACCCTCCGACCTCAAGGATGTAAAGCCCCGACTGATATTCACCTCTTGCGGCTCAAAGGAGAATCCCGAAGGCGTCAAGAAGTCAGTTGAGGATCTGAAGGCTGCCGGTTTCAACGCCGTATCTTACGTTTCTGACGGAACAGCTCACGAATTCCTTACATGGCGTCGCAGCCTCAAGGAAATGGCTCCCCTGCTCTTCAAGAAATAAACGAACCCCACCTCCACTTTATAGAATGGGACTGTGTCAACTTTGGCACAGCCCCATTTCTTTATACTATCAGCTCTCCTCCATCGACAGCTCAGCGTCAGCGCAAAAGCAGCGTATCGATTCGGGTAAGCGCAAGGACACTGTTATGCGTCCGCAGCCCGACAGCCTATCAGTGTATAAGGTGCTTCTGAATGTCAACCGTCGTCTTCTTGCCGTTGACGGTTACCGTAACCTTGCAACCGCTGAAAACCGTGAGCCGCTTGAACTGCAGCCTATACACCGCCACACCGGCCACAACATTGCATCTTATGTTCTTGGCACGGTACTCCTTGCCGTTACAGTATAAGACGGCATCGGTTATTTTTGCGTCATCGGGAGCATCGGTATCGGTGAGCATAACATTTGTCGCACCATTGTTGTCGATACCCTGGAACTTAATTTCAGCCGAAGCTGCGAGTGTGCTCATTACGAGCAATGAAAGCATGATTAATTTTTTCATATTGCAAACTGTTTTGTATTTGATGCCACAAAGTTAAGCGTCATCAACAGTTCTCAGCAATAATCGGAGACCGGAAATTGTCCTCAATTCACGACATAAACACTTGATAATCAACAAGAGGACAAAAGCTCGATTCCTCATTTTATAAATCAACGGGTTATGGTCTACATTTTAGACACGAAAAGCAACCTGTCGGGTGCTCCGGAGTCAAGGATACGCTCCTTCAACCGGCTACGCCTGTTATAAAAGTTCTTTATCTTTATGTCAGTGAATATGCACACCGCACGAGGCGAAAATCCGGCATAGAGATAGGTGAGGAATTTTATGTCACCCGCACTGAGCGAAGGTATCTGTTCCCTGACCTTCAATACTATTCCGTCAAGATATGTGTTGACAATATCTTCCAGTTGGGTCACGCTTTTGGAGTCACGTAACGCAAGAATGTGTTTCTCGACTTCATTGTAAAGCGACAGTTTTACTCTATCCGATTCGTTTTTTTCAAAGTATTCGTTACAAAGCATATTGAGTGTATCGAGGCGGCTACCGTAGAGCGCATCTATTTTTGCCTGCAGCTCGCGATTGCGGTCGGAGCGCTCAACGACAAGCAACGACAGCTCCTCAATCTCCTTTCGCTTCCTGACAAACCGTCGGCGCACTACTATACCGACAATCACGCCTGCAACAACGGCCATGCACACGACAATGCCGAGTATTGCCCATGCGTTACGTGAACTGCGCTTTGTGCTGTCAAGCTCCTTCTCGTAGTCATAACGCAACAGGTCTATAGTTCGCTGCAACTGACCGGCCCTGGATGTGGGACAATATATGACACCGCGATCGGTGGTCAGCAACAGCACATCTTCTTCGTGAAAAGCGTTACTAAAGGGAAAGTCAAGCGAAATGTGCCAGCGTGAACTTTTACCCTCAATCTCATCGCCTTGAGCTATCAGCGAAAACGGTTCCAATGGCTCGTTGAGAACACCACCGTTGGTCCACTCCACTTTATAGATCGTGAATGAGGAGTTTGACGATGTTAGGTCAAACAGGATGTTGGTGCGGTCGTTCTCGTTGCATATCCTCCTGAATGTCATTATCAGCTCATCGGCGGTTGTCGTCACACTGTCAAGAAGGGTGTAGGTGACGATATTGGTCGCTCCGGCCGACAATGTCCCGATAACGGCCGACAACGCCGCCGTGACAACCATAACATGACGGATATTTTGCAATATTATATGTCGGCAATCGGGAAACCGCATAATTCCTTGTGAGTGTTATAACAGATCGCTGTCGTAGACGGTGGTGTCGACAATTCCGGCATCGGCAAGTGCCTCACGACGCTCGACGCATGTGCCGCACTTTCCGCAATGGTGTTCCCGTCCCTTATAGCAGGAGTAGGTGGTCGAATAGTCAATGCCAAGCTCCTTACCGCGACGCGCAATGTCGCTCTTTGTGAGTAACGTATAGGGAGCTCTAAGCTCAAGTCGGTCAAATGTGCCTTCGGCAATTGCCTTGCCCATGGCGTCGATAAAACCGGCTCGGCAGTCGGGATATATGGCATGGTCGCCGGCGTGATTGGCAATCATCACCGCTTTCAGGCCTCGGCTCTCGGCAAGTCCGGCGGCCACGGCAAGCATTATGCCGTTGCGAAACGGCACCACCGTCGACTTCATGTTGTCGGCCGTATAGTGCCCTTCGGGAATGGCATCGGCTCCACTTAACAGCGAGCTTTCAAAGTAACGCCCCATGAAAGCGAGGTCGATCTCAATCAGTTCTATACCCGTCAGCTCACAATGCAACCGGGCACACTCGGCTTCGCGCGCGTTGTGGTTGGAGCCGTAACCGAATGTTACGGCAAGAGCTATGTCGTCGGCATAGTCATGCAGCATCGTCACCGAGTCCATGCCTCCAGACAACACCATTACAGCATCTTTTTTCATACTTGTTTCAATCTAAAAATCGTTACGAAACGATGCAAGCATACGTGCCTTCACCATATCTTGATGCTCCTCGTCGCCATAGTTGGCAAAGGGATATATCGATATTCCGCCACGGGGAGTGAAGAGCCCTATCACCTCCAGGTAACGCGGATTCATCAGCGCCACGAGATCCTTCATTATTATATTGATGCAATCCTCATGAAAGTCGCCGTGGTTGCGGAAACTGAACAGATAGAGCTTCAGGCTCTTGCTCTCGACCATCTTTTCGCGCGGAATGTAGTTGATGATTATGCGCGCAAAGTCGGGCTGACCGGTCTTGGGGCACAATGAAGTAAACTCGGGGCAGGTGAATGTCACAAGATACTCATTGTCGGGATGCTTGTTGATGAACGTTTCAAGAACTTCGGGAGCATACTCCGAAGGATATTTCGTAGCCTGATTGCCGAGAAGTGTAACTCCCGGCATCTCATTATCAGTGCGTGACATATTATTTGCCTGCCTTTATATCAATGACTTTCAATCGTTCACCGGCATCCTTGGCCACTGCTCGGTAGTAGTCCTCGGAATATCCGCCATATTCAGGCGATGCACACATTCCCTCGGGAGTGCGCTTGAACACACCCGGCTCGGTTTCGCGCTTGATGTTTCCGTCGATATATTTCACAAGCAGATAATCGCCGAGCTTCTTGAACTCCTTGGTTGAGTGATTGGCCCAAAAATCGGAAAAATTGGACAGCTCCTCGCGCTGACGCACATTGGGCAATGTCATCACCTCGGCCTCAACGACCTTGACAGCCGAAGCAATCGAATCCTCAAGACCGTTCTGCACGCGGCGTATGTCGGGTATCATCTGCGAGTAACGGTTATAGGCCTGATTTGCCACGTAGTTATGCACCCAGAATGCGGCATCCCACGACAGGGTGAGCATGTCGCCGTTGCCATGGGCATAGCAGTAAGGCACTTTGGTGACGCAGCAATATATGGGCACATATACGCAAGTGTTGGCATCGTCCACGCCAAACCACAGCACACCCTTCATTGCATCGGGAACATTGTCACGCAGTTGAGCCACGAATGAGAATCCGGTCTGCTGCGTAGCTATAGCGCGCTCATTGGTGTATTCAACATCGTCGACCTTGAATGTCATCGGACGCCAGCGGTAAGGCACCTTGTAGGGACCCGCGCCCACATCCTTAGTCATGTCAAAGGGAGTGTCCTCAAAATGGTCGCGCATAGCCCACTGCATGTTGCGCACATCGACCACCGAGTCGGGCTTCACCCACAGGGGCATCGGCTCGCCCTCGCCGTTCATTATCCAGGGGAGGTACTTGTCCATGCCCTTGGCGTGCTTGTCGAAGAACGACCACACTCGAGCGTCACATCCGCGCAATGCGCCGAAGTCGGTTATGGCGTAGGCCTTGGAGAAGTCGAAGTCCTCGTCCTTGCCGTCGAAGTAACCCTGACTGCGGGCAAAGTCGATGACATCGGGCGAATATAGAGTTTCCTTGTCCTTCAGTGGGAAGGTGTGTATGCGTGCATGATTGGCGTGTCCCGAAATCATTCCGTCGGGGATGCGGCGTGCAACCCACACTGCACCTTTGCTCTTGCCGCCCTTGCCTATCATCTCCATTATCCAGGCCTCCTTGCCGTCGGCTATCGAGAATGACTCGCCGCTGCTGTAGTAACCGTAGTCACGCACAAGGTCGGTCATCACCTTTATGGCCTCGCGTGCGGTCTTGGCACGCTGAAGCGTTATGTATATGAGCGAACCGTAGTCGACGATTCCGGTAGTGTCGACAAGCTCCTCGCGGCCGCCCCATGTGCTTTCGCTTATGGCAAGGCCGTGCTCGTTCATGTTGCCTATGGTTGCATAGGTGTGAGCCACCTCGGGTATTTCGCCAAGATAACGGCCGGTGTCCCACTCGTAGACCTTGCGCATGGCACCCTTGGGATGATCCTTGGCCGGCTGTGAATACAATTCACCGTATAATGTGTGGGAATCGGCAGCGTAAGTTATCATGACACTGTTGTCGGCTGTCGCGCCTTTGGAGGCGATAAGACTTGTACATGCAAGTGCCGAGCCGATGGCGGCCGCTGCAACCGCCGCTGTTGCTATTACTCTTTTAAGCATAATTCAATTATCGTTTTACATAATCCTCCCTTGCGGGCTATATGCAAAGATAATTCTTTTATGCCTAACAGCCAAACGACAAGCGCCTGCAAAGTGTCAATATTTGATGCCGGCCGAGTCAAGACGGGTGTAGTCGCCGGTATTCAATCCCGCATCACGCAGCAGCACACCATGATTGCGGTCGTTCAGGAACACCCGCTGAGGCAGAGTGTAGCGCGTGTTAACCACCGACAGCGCGGGATTGAACCACGGAGTGCGTATGTCGGCAAGTTCAAGCGCGGTGTGGAAAAACGACGCGCTCGACGACACGTTTTTGTCGCGGTTTTCAAGAGCTCTCGCCAATACATGGGGATAGGCTTCGATGTAACGACTCGACAGCCACACGATAAACGGCACGTGAAGCTGATAATAGGATGGACGCGGCGACGCATGGAGGAATTTGTTGCTGCCGTCGTCAAACAGGTCCTCGCCGTGGTCGGCCGTATAGAGCAACGCCCCGCGATAGCCCGAGCCCTCAATTTCATTCATCAGCATTGTGAGCAAGTCGGCCGTATAGGCTATGGTGTTGTCGTAGGAGTTCAACAGCCTCTGACGCCCTTCGGGGCCTACCTCCTTGATGCGGTCGGGCTTGAAACGCGCATAGTAACGCGGATACCTTTCATTGTATTTGAAGTGCGAGCCGTAGGTGTGCAGCACTATCATCAGTCGTCGTCGGCCCCGTTGCATCTCTTCGGTGACATAGGAGAGCATCTCCATGTCGGGGGTAGAGTCGTCATTTGTTATTTCCTTTACGAATATACAGGTATCGGCCTCACTTCCAAAGAAGTCGATGAAGGAGTGGTTGCGCCTGTGATTGGATATGAACGCGGTGTGAAATCCGGCTTCCTTGAATGCGGTTATCACGCTTTTTACGAAATAGATCGAGTCGCCGAACGACTCCGACGATACGGGCGAAAGGAGCAACGGCACGCTCTTATGCGTGACATTGGACTCGCTCATCGCTTTTCTGAAACCTACAAGGCCATTGGCATCCATGATCCCCGGAGTGGTTTTCCGCTCATATCCGAACAGCTGCCAGTTGTCGGCTCGTGATGTTTCCCCCACAACGAGCACATACACCTCAGGGGCTATGTCGCAGTGCCAGCTTTCGGCGCTGTACTCGAAGTTGCCCGAACTCTTGTCGTAGTTCATCGTGGCCACGGCACGCTGCGTGGCAATCCATGAATTGTAAAGCGCATTGATCGGAAACACCTGATTGTGGGGTACGACAGGCGATCCCGCAAAATATCCCACCCCACACAAAACCGCACCGGTTGAAGCAATCATCAATCCTATGCGTCGGTTGACACAAAGAAATGTTCCCGACACACGCCACTTCTTCACAAGCGCAATGACACCTATAGCAACCAACGGCAGGCTCAACACACACATTAAGCCTATAATCGGCCAGAGCCCGTTAAGCAGCTCACCGGCCTCCGATGAGTTGGTCGTAAACAGATTCATCCACATGTCGACCGAAATCACCGAATTACCGTAAAGATAGAGAAGCACTATCTCAAATGCGGCAAGCAGCAGCACTATGGCAAACCACACGGCACATCGCCCGATCCGGATGGCCGACGACATGATGAGCCAATATAATCCGAAAGGCAACAGCACACTTGCCAATCCCTGAATAAGATCAAGCCCCTCGGTATACCACAATATAAGATTTGGTATGATGGCTATTGCCGGCATACCGAAAAACAGCAGTTTGCTTAATATTGTAGCTGAACGTGTCATAATCGATCCCTCTTTACAGCTCGTTACAATTGTTTTACGAGCCTTTCGATTATGTAACACACAACCCGCCTAAATCGTTCTATGACATCATCAGTAAAGCGTTACCGACAATAGTTTCGAGCCTGTTTTCCCGATTTTTAATTCAATATCACAGCAAAGATGCAAAAATATCGTAACTTTGAGCCAAACTAATCCTACAGCTATGAATCGACGGAATTTCCTGAAAGCGGCCGGGCTCGGACTTGTTGCCGCTTCATCCCCTATATCATTGTCGGCATTTGGCTCTCCGACACGCCACACTGCGCGCAGCGGAAAGCTCAACCTTTCATTCAAGCCTTACGAGCTACAGCTGCGTCACTCTTTCAATCTGGCCAAATCGAGCCGCACCACAACCCCCGATGTGCAGGTGCAGATAGAGTATGACGGGCTTATAGGCTACGGTGAAGCGTCGATGCCTCCCTACCTCGGCGAAAGCATCGAGAGCGTAACCAAGTTCCTCGGGCTGCTCGACCTGTCGCAATTTTCCGACCCGTTCCGAATCGAGGAGATACATGAATACATGGACTCCGTGGCTCCCGACAATCGCGCGGCAAAGGCTTCGGTCGATATAGCTCTGCACGACCTTACGGGCAAAATAATGCAGCAGCCGTGGTATAAGATATGGGGACTCAACCCCGACAAGGCTCCCGACACCTCATTCACTATCGGCATCGACACCGCCGAGGTTGTACGCCAAAAGGTGGATGAAGCCTCGCCCTACAATGTGCTTAAGGTAAAAATGGGACTTGACAACGACCGCGAACTTGTTGATGTGATTCGTTCAAAGACCGACCGTCCGATATGCGTCGACGCAAATCAGGGGTGGGACGACAAGTACCGGGCACTTGAAATGTGCAACTGGCTCGCCGAGCGCAACTGTCTTTTCGTAGAGCAGCCCATGCCTAAGGAGATGATCGATGAAACCGCATGGCTGCGCGAGCGAAGCCCGCTGCCAATCATTGCCGACGAGTTTCTGCAGCGCCTACCCGATGTGGCTCGCGCGGCAGGTGCCTTCGACGGCATAAATATAAAGCTGATGAAGAGCACGGGAATGCACGAAGCCTACAAAATGGTCGTTCTGGCTCGCGCAATGGGAATGAAGGTGATGCTCGGGTGCATGACCGAAACTTCGTGTGGAGTATCGGCGGCCTCACAGCTGGCACCGATGGTCGACTGGGCCGACCTTGACGGCAACCTGCTCATAACCAACGACTGCTTCGACGGAATGAAAATCGTCGACGGTAAAGTCACAATACCCCGTGACCGTCCCGGCATCGGTGTGCTTCCCAAAATGCAAGGATAGCAATCCATCGGCAATATCCGAGATACACAAGCGATTTACAAGGCTCAAAACAAACTTGTAAAATCGCTTGTTTTCATTTAAAAACGTAATTGTTATGGATATTGTGATATATGCCGGCCTGGCCATCGATATAATAGGAGCCATATTGCTGATGATATGGTCGATGAAGTACCGCAATGCATTCAAGTCAGCCGAAAGAATGCCCATGGTGAAGGAGGAGCTTAAAGCTGAGTGGCTGAAGAAGAGGGCAATCGGCTTCGGCATGATAATCGCCGGCACAATCATCACCGTAATCGGCTGCTACATCTAATAATGCGAGGTTATTGGGCAGCGAACGCAGCCCTCCTTTTTATTGCGCGATACCCCATACCCTATACCCGTGCTGCGGACGCCTAACAGCGTCCTTGCGCGGGCCTAACATTATTAAGCGGCTCTGCAGCTTTGCGCTAACGCGGGGATTTGCGGGTGTTGGATTAGCGACGGTGCTTATGGCGGTTGCGGCGGCGCGACCTGTGGGCGATGAGTTTTTCAAGCGTGCTTTTGCCCGGTTGGCCGCTTGGCACCGTTGCCGGGGCAGGAGATGCCGATTCCGGTTGCTTAACCACCTTCACAGGGTCAGACTGCACTGCGGGCTTAGGTTGCATTGCGGGGCTGGGCTGCGCCGAAATGTTGCGGACTATCGAGGGTCTTTGCTCGACCTCTTGGCGGCGGGATTGTGATGCGGCCTTGCGATCGCGGGCGAGGCGGCGAAGCTCACGGGCACGATAGCGGCGGCGTATCGTGGGCATGATGAGCATGAATATGGCGCGGGGAACGCCCTCCGAAACTTCAATTACCGTCAAGTCGCGCTGATAGGCCTCGATTGCGGCGCATATCTCATCGCGGTAATGCTTGGGAAGGCGGTCGACTGCATCCTTCCACTCCTGATCAAACTTTAATCCCCGGCCTCGGCGGACATGTACTTTCGATGTATTTTCCATAGTTACTTTTTTCCTGCAAATATAGTGCGCCGAAACCCCCGATTTCACCCCATAATGTCGCGAAGTGCAATTCCTTGCTTACATGGCGTGAGCTTCACGACATGGCTTGTGTTGTGGCACGAAGACAAAATCCGACCTATAAAAGAGCGTTACGGTAGGGGTATAAAAAAATTATTTGTCTCACGACAAATAATCTCCTTAACCTTAAATCTAATACCATGAAAAACACATTGCAAAGGTAATGCTTTTTATGTTATAAAACATAGTTTTCGGAATAAAAATCGCTATGTTTCACAATTTTTAACAATATAAGTAGAATCCTATTGCCGCATAAGAGAGCAGCAATATACATAAAAGAATGATGCTCAGCTCCTTACGTTGAGCATAGCATTTATAGGCATAATATCCCGACAATATCGCATAAATCGGGAATATCACGGTCATAAGCCATTTTGTGCTATCCTCGTCGGCCGGATCAAGCGATGTCATGACAAACGGCCATGAAAAAAGCGGCAACATCATCACGATTATGACGATTATGAACCACAGCGGCGGACGATTGTAATTGTCGGTACTCATTTCTTCAATTTTTTATTAGCTTCCTTTTCCTCGGCCTGCTCCTTACGGTAAGCCTCAACTGTGGCCTTTATGCCCCGCTCAAGATCAAATTGCGGATTGAAACCGAAATCGGCCACTGCATCCGACACATCGACATTCCAGTTGCGCTGCTTCATAATCCTATACTTGTCGGAGTTGAGCGTCGACGGCTTCATCTTGGCAACGCCATACTTCTCGGCGACTATCGAGGCAATCTTGACGGCCCACAGCGGCAATCTCACGGGAATCACCCACTTCTTGTCAAGCTCACGCGCAACGATGCGGCGGAACTGACTCTGCGTATAGGCTTTAGGCTCGCTTATGAGGTAGGATTTCCCGGTCTTGCCACGCTGCAGCGCGTCAAACACCGCCGCAGCCAGGTCGCTTACATAAATAAATGTAAGCATCTGCTTGCGATAGCCCACACCGAAATCCCAATGACGGTCGATGCTCTTTATCATCATCAGATAGTCGCGCTCGTGAGGGCCGTAAACGCCTGTGGGCCTGAATATAATCCACGGAAAGTCGGGAGTCATGGCCAAGAACGTTTCACTCTTCACCTTCGACAGCCCGTAACGTGTATTGGGATTGGGAATGTCACGTGAAGTATAAGGCGCATATCCCTTTTCATCACCGGGGCCGAGAGCACTGAGGCTGCTCATATAAAGGAACCGTTCAGGCACCTTGTCAATGGCCTTGAGAGTTTCAACCACGCTTTTAAGATACATATAGTTGATACGGTTGAAGTCGAAGTAGTTGGTCACCTTGGTCGCTCCGAGATTATATACAATCCAATCCCACTTTTCACCGGCAGGAAGTGCTTCGGAGAGAGCCTGTTGCATCTGAACCGAATCGTCATAGTCAAGAACAACAAACTGCAACCTCGGATCGTCGAGAAACCTGCGTGAAGTTGATTCACGCACAGCCACCCATGTTTCGTAACCGCGCCTCAAGCTCTCGGCGGCAATAAAACCGCCGATGAAACCTCCGGCACCAATAATCAATACTCGTTTCATAATTGCAAAGATACGAATAAGTTGAGAGCAATGCCAAATTTATTTGAGCATTGCCTAACATGAGCATCTTGGGCGAAGCCATCGATACGAATAAGTTGAGAGCAAAAGTAAAATTATCAGAAAAACAACATTACATAACAGTCATAAGCAAACAAAATCGACACGACTATGTTATGAATATAGAACAATCAGCAATAACCATATTAATATCAACATAAAAACATTTTGTTCTATGAGCTTTTTAACAAATGAAAAACTGACCATTGTCGGAGCTGCCGGAATGATCGGTTCCAACATGGCACAAACAGCGGCAATGATGCGACTCACTCCCAACATATGCCTATACGATCCCTTTGAACCGGCTCTTAAAGGTGTAGCCGAGGAGCTTTACCACTGTGGTTTTGAAGGAATGAACATAACCTACACATCAGACATCAAAGAGGCACTCACCGGAGCATCCTACATCGTATCGTCGGGCGGCGCCGCCCGTAAAGCCGGAATGACCCGCGAGGACCTTCTGAAGGGCAATGCCGAAATCGCAGCACAGTTTGGAAAGGATGTGCGCGCTTATTGTCCCGATGTAAAACACATCGTAGTCATATTCAACCCCGCCGACATAACCGGACTTATCACTCTGTTATACTCGGGACTCAAACCCTCGCAAGTAACCACTCTCGCAGCACTCGACAGCACCCGACTACGCAGTGAATTGTCGAAGTACTTCAAGATTCCCGCCGACGACATAGTAAACGCCCGCACCTACGGCGGTCACGGCGAACAGATGGCAGTGTTTGCCTCCACGACAACCGTCAACGGCAAGCCTCTAACTGAAATCATAGGCACCGAAGCCCTGCCCGAAAAGGAGTGGGAGGAGATGAAGGTGCGTGTGATACAGGGAGGAAAGAACATCATCGATCTTAGAGGAAGGTCGTCGTTCCAAAGCCCGGCCTACCTGTCGATAGAGATGATTGCCGCCGCGATGGGCGGAAAGCCTTTCCGCTGGCCAGCAGGAACCTATGTAAACGACGCCAAGTATCATCATATAATGATGGCCATGGAAACAACCATCAGCAAGGACGGCGTCAAGTGCAAGGAGATTACAGGAACACGCGAAGA
Source organism: Muribaculum sp. NM65_B17 (assembly GCF_004793735.1). NCBI lineage: Bacteria > Pseudomonadati > Bacteroidota > Bacteroidia > Bacteroidales > Muribaculaceae > Muribaculum > Muribaculum sp. NM65_B17. Next base: position 255,179 of record NZ_SRYY01000004.1, on the reverse strand, counting down.
GCAGGATGAGATGGAAAAGAGCTACCAGCACTTGTGCAAGCTCCGTGACGAGATAATCGAAATGGGCATTATTCCTCCCATCAAGGACTGGCATAAACTCAACAAATACGTTGACGAATCCACCGACAAATAAAATAATTACATAAGATGCTTCATAACGAGGAGGCCTGCGCAAGTCAAAAGATGCGCAGGCCTCCTTTATTTCATATAGCCCCGTATCACTCTATATCCTGAGAGTGTAGAGTCGCGAGCAATCGAAGCGCGGAAGCGCTACGAGCTGTATGTCGGCGCCTATGTCGTCGGGCGAATCCATTCCGCCGCCCACCTTCAGGCCGATATTCTCCAACGCCGTGCGCGACTCGTTGAGCGCAATCTCGGGAGTGTTGTTGTCGTGACTAAGGTGACACAGGAACACATAGGACAATCTATCGGTATAAATCGACGCGAGATACTCGGCCGTCATGCGGTTGTCAAGATGTCCGTTGACGTTCATTATGCGCGCCTTCAGATACTCGGGATAGGGGCCGAACCTAAGCATATTGAGGTCGTAGTTGCTTTCAATCATCAGGTAGTCGGCCCGGCACATATAGTAGTCGGCGCGTTCCGATATGCATCCGAGATCGGTGGCAAATGCAAACGCCCTGTTGTCGTGCTCGACATAGAATCCGGCATTGTCGCTGCCGTCGTGCATCACTTCAAAGGCTGTGAATGTGAAGTTATCGACAGCAAACGGAATCTCCTTGTAGATATTGACCTGATAGTCCATTATGCGTCGCGACACGCTGTGACGGCGCAATATGCCCGAAAGGGTGCGCGGCGTGCAGTAGAGCCTTATGTGACGATATTTGCGCACGATCGAGTAAGCGTAACGCATGTGGTCGCTGTGGTCGTGGGTTATGCATATACCCTTCACGTGGTTCATGTCGAGGCCATACTCATTAAGTCCGCGCTCGATGCGCTTGCAATCGACCCCTGCATCGATCAGGAATCCAGAACGCGCATCGCCTATGTAGGCGCAGTTGCCGCTGCTTCCGCTGCCGAATGACATGAACACAATCTTGTTGGGTACAGGCTTGACCACTACCGGGCCGAGCGGGTCGCCGTCGACCTTTACTTCAGCCTGGCCACCGGTCAGTCCTGCAAGCCTGGCATGTCGTTCTATATCGGGATGCACCGGCATCGACGACTCAAAGTCGTCAAAAAGGCCTGGCATATCATGTGATGAAAAATTGATGCGTTTCGCCATAGTTATTTGTAGAGCAAGAAAATGGTTGGAATCTTATCATAGTTATATGTGGCCCGGGCCCACTTGGACAGCGGCTGAGTGATTATGCTCTGCCGGGAGCAAGTGATGTCGGATGCGACACAAAGCAACAGCGATTGCGGCAGCGTGCGTGACAGCTCGGCAATCAGCTTGTTGTTGCGGTAGGGAGTTTCGATGAAAATCTGAGTCTGATTCTCCCTCATGATACGACGCTCCATTTCATGCATTTTGGCGGTACGCGCCGACTGGTCGATGGGCAGATAACCGTTGAACGTAAAGCTCTGACCGTTAAAACCGGAACCCATCAACGACAGCAGAATACTTGAAGGGCCTACAAGCGGAACCACACGATAACCTCGACGCTGGGCAATAGCCACCACATCGGCACCCGGGTCGGCAACGGCCGGACATCCGGCTTCGGAAATCACGCCAATGTCGTGCCCCTCCTCGGCAGGACCAAGCAAAGCTGGAATCTGCTCGGGAGCCGTGTGCTGATTCAGCTCGCTGAAATGGAGCGAATCAATGTCAATGGAACGGTCGCATGCCTTCAGGAATCTTCGCGCCGAGCGCACATTCTCGACAATAAAGTAGCTTACGCGGTGAATCACCTCCAGATTGTAGGAGGGAAGCACACGGTCAACGGGCGAATCGCCAAGCGTAACGGGAATAAGATAGATTGTCGGAATGTCCCGGTCCATAATACAAATTGATTTACAATTTGCAAATTTACCTATTAAACTCCATTCCACACACTTAATAATTGCAAAAAAGCGATTATGTCGTAAATTATTACAAATCAGTAGCCATTGTCGCCAAAAAAAGAGCGACGACATCGATGATGCCGTCGCTCCGATATTAGAATTCCAATTTTTACCTTTTCAAGAGCTGATTTTATTCACCCTTCACTTCACCTCCGAGCCAAGTAGAGTAAATGAGCTTGAAGTCGGCCTTTCCGGTCACCTCATAGCGTACAGTGTCGTTGACATTGCCGCTCTGTCCATCATAAGCCGATGAACCGTAGTAGGTCACGTAATCAATCTCGTAAACAATAGGCTGGGTGTAGCCGTCGATCAAGTTGGCCTCGGGATAGAGAGCCTTCAAGGTAGCCGGCATGGTGACATAGAGGAAGTTTTCGCGCATCTTGGGAATAACCACGCTCTGGGTCATGTCGGGCCACATGCTTGAAGCATACTTCTCAACCTGCGATATGTCATGGTTGACATTGCAGTAGTAAGCCGAACATCCCGAGAAGAATTCCGAATTGCCACGGTCGATATAGCCTTCGCCCTCGTTAGCCTTAACCCAGTCTACAGTAGTCTGATAGAAGGTGAGTCCGGGTTCCGACTGACGGACATTGGGAATCGATATGGTGACATTGGGATTGAACATCCAAGAGCCCTTGGTCTTTACATACTGCTCGGTAACAACATCCACATTGGTGTTCATCACCCACTCGCTGCCGTTGTAGGTAAGCTCCTTGCAACGCACTGTAGCGCTCTTGTCGGAGCCGTAGTACTTGTAGGCGACATACTTCACATCGTCGGCCAACGCATAGGGGAACTTGTTTTTCAGGAATACGGGGAGCAATGTTTCAGGGAGTGTTCCCGAGAGGTTGCCATACTTCTGGCCCATTGCAATATAGTCGTCGTTGGTGAGCGTAACTACATTTGAAGCCAAGCTCCAAGCCGAGCCATTGTAAGTGTACAATGAGTTGGCGGGAACTGACTCAACAGGAGTCGGAGCGGGAACATAGGGGTTGTCCTCGGCCATGGGAGCGGTAGCAGTACCGTTAACCGAAGTGATGATGAAATTAAGATAGGTGGGCTCGCCGGTATTTCGGTCGAGATTCACCGACATCATGTAGCCGGTTATCACAGCATCCTCGCCCTTGGTGAACAGAGCCTTGGTAGCTTCGGTGGGCTGATAAGCGCTGCACTTTGTTTCGGCGCCTTCTACTACAAAGTTGGTGTAGTTGCCGGTAGAAATGACATTGGCAGTGAACTTGACATATATGCCCATCTTTCCTTTTCCTTCCTTGTTGGCAGCTACAAACTCATCGCGATAGGTGTTCATTGCAGCTCCGTCAAGCTCGATGGGAGCGGGATAGCCATAGATTTCGCTACCCACGACATTTTCGCTAATTATCGACATCTGCAGGCCGCCGTTGTACTTCGAGCCGGTGCCGTTCAATGCAATCATCTGACCTATCTTATAATTGTCGGCCACGAAGTCGCGTCCAACATACACGAGCAGGCTTCCGGAGTCGTCGCTCAATATGTATCCCTGGGCACATATAGCGGTAACAAAGCCCTGAACATTGTAGGTTTCACCTATCTTGACATCCTTGATGGGAGTGATTACACCGTTCTCAAAGTCGGGCTCAACCTCAGCCTCATTATAGGAAATCAATACGTAGTCGCCTGAAACAGCCTCAGGGAAACGCTGCGACAGCAGTCGAGGCAGATAGCTTGAAGCGGGACGCTCGGGGGTGAAAGCCTTGGCATAGGCAGAGGTACTTCCCCACACTTCCTTGTACTCGTCGTCGGACACAGTAGCCATCTCGGCGGCATCGACCTGAGTGATAAGCTCGGGCACAGCCTGAGATTGCTTGTAGGTGAGATTTATAGCCGAACCGTCGTTAAGAGCGAAGTAAGGGAATAGGATTGAATCCATGTAGGCGGGAAGGTAATCCTTTGCGGGGATTTCATCGGTAAAGTAACCGTTGCTGCCTACTGCCGACAGCTGCTTGCTCAAGCCCTTAGACTTAGCCAACGCCACATTAGCAGGATTAGCTGCTACATTCTTATAATCGTCGGCAGTGAGCGTATAGTCCAAAGTTTCCACGTTAGAGCTTACGGGAGGCACTTCAAAGCCGTCGAGATAATCCTCATTCCAGGAATTTTCCGAACAACCAGCAAGTGCGACTACGGCTCCGCCGATAATCATGCTCTTGAATATATTGTTATATTTCATTGTTGTTTCGCAATTATATATTAGAAATTAATTCTCATACGAACGGTATAGGTGCGGCCGAATGAATAGAATACGCTGTAGGCCTCCTGCCATGTTCCGTTTGAGGTGGTAGGAGTCTGGGCATCCATAATATAGTTATAGTTGAACAAGTTGTAAACATTGCCATAAAGAGTGGCATTTACATTTCCAATCTTGAAACGATAACTTGCATTGAGGTCAAGCTGCTGTCCCCAGGGAATTTGCCAAAGGTCGTTGACATTGATGGCCTTGGTTCCGAGCGAAGAGGGCGAGATGTAGAAGTCGCTGTAGTTGCGGGCATTCATCACCCAGTCGCCGCCGATACGGAATCCCTTGAAAGGGAGGAAAGTCAACGAAAGCGAACCGGTGGTCTGAGCCGACCCCCCCACCTTTACACCCTTCTGGTTGAGGGTCGACTTCAAGTGGTTTTCGGCACCGATACCGTCGGCAAGAGCACCATCGGTAAGATTCTGGATAGGCTGTCCAAGCTGATTGTAGAAGTAACCGTTGGCATTGCTGTCCCAAATCCAGTCACCCCATGAAATCATACCTTCGACATTCAACCATCTTACAGGAATCCAGTTGAAGTTCATCTCTATACCCATGTGACGAGCGTCGACACCGGTCATGTTCATATAGAATGTACCATCGGCGCGAGAGAACTCACCACGACGCGACAATCCGCTGCGGTCCATCCACTTGGTCCAATAAGCATTTACGCTGATAGCAAATGTGCGTGAGTTGTAACCGTAACCGATTTCATAGGACATTACCTTTTCGTTTACGGCATCCTTGTTGATGGCGTTGGAGTTGGTCGAGTTAAGGAATGCACCTCCCGAGAAGAAGGGGGCACGGCTTATGTAACCGAGATTGAAGAATACGTTGTTGAAATCGTCAATGTTATAGTTGGCACCACCCTTTATGGTTCCACCGATGAAGTTGACAGTTTCCGACTTTTCGTTAGCCTTGTCGTAGTAGAACTTGTCGCGACGCCAGTAGCTGGTGTTGTTAAGAGCTCCCGACAATACGAAATTGAATTTACCGTCAAGGATCGTGTACTCACCCTGACCGTAGATACCCTCCTGTACAGTGTAACCGAGATAGTTGCGGTAAACGATGTCACCTATGCCGAGTTTCTCGTATTTCCAGTTGGGATTGGCGGCAGCCGAGTTCAAAAGCGGGTCAACATCCTTACGTGTGCTGTAGTCGATGAAGTATTCACCGCCATATAGGTCGTTAATCTTGTTCTTATGATCGCCGACATAGTAACGGAGGTCGATACCGCCGGTCAAATTCAATTTGTTGCGACCGAGTTCAAGCTCTTTCTTGTAGCTCGATACGAGTCCAAACCACTTGTGCGAGTTGATTGACTCCGACATTACAAGCTTTGAACCGTTGGTACTTGCTGCGTTAAGATCCTGAATAGCACCGTAGTCAAATGTACCGTCGGGGCGACGGAACTTCATGTTGAGCTCACCGTACTGGGCACCGCGCCAATCGGAGTAGGAGTATCCGTCGAGGCCCGAACCCTGACCGCTGTAACCGCCTCCGTTGGCAAGAGAAACGTAAACAGCCGATGAGAGTGAAGAAGTTTCATCGATTTTCCAGATGTGGTTCAATGAAATCTGAGGCTTGTGATAGTAGTTATAGCTCGAGTTGCGCATCTGTCCGTTATTGTCGTAACCGAATGTGGGGTTGTAACGGTACATGCTTTCGCTACCCATATAGCGCTTTGCATAGGTCTGATAGCCGTCAATTGTAAGACCGCCATAGTTGGAGTCACGCTTGTAGTGAGTCTGAGGAGCACCGAAAGCGGTCAATGCCAACTGATGGTTTTCATTTATGCGCTTCGACACGTTCACGAAGTAGTTGTAGCTGTTGAAGGGAGTACCCTGGATGTATCCGTCGCCCCACTTGCGCGAAGCAAGCACGGTTATAGCCCATCCGTTCTTCATAAGACCGGTCGACACCTTCACACCGAAGTTGTTCATTCCGTCGTTACCCATTCCGTACCAAACGCTACCGCCCTTCTCGACATCGATAGTGCGGGTGGTGATGTTGATTGTACCGCCCACCGAGGGAGTCGACACGATAGTGGCACCAAGACCGCGCTGAGTCTGAATATTGGCAGCGACATCACCGAGTCCGGCCCAATTGGACCAATAAACACCACCCCACTCCATGTCGTTGATGGGAATACCGTTGACCATCACAGCGACATTGGGGCTCTTGAAACCACGCATATTGGTCTTAGCGTCACCGAAACCGCCACCGTCACGCGTTGTCCACACACCGGGTGTAGTCTTCAGCACTTCGGGGAGTTCCTGATTACCGAGCTTGACATCGATAGTCTGCGCTCCGAGAGTCGACACAGCCACAGGAGTAAGTCGCGTACGGGCAGCCGACTGAGTTATCACGACATCCTTAAGCATCTGGGCCTCAACCTCCATAGGTATTGTACCCATGTCGGGTTTTGCGACAACCTCAACGGGCTTGTATCCGATGTAAGTGATATTGAGTTTCTTGCCTTGAGGCACGATCAAGGTAAAACGGCCGTCGACATCGGTAGCAGTGGCCGTGGATGTTCCCGGAAGGGTCACTGTAGCACCGATGATAGGCTCGCCCTGCTCATCGACTACTACGCCACTACATTTGATATCATCCGGCGCGGCTATCGCCGCTGCACACATGAGCCAGATAGCACTGGCCAAGAGAAGGAGTCTCTTCATAATAATAATGACTTGGTTTGATTGTTAATTAAACTGTAACTATTTTAACACACAAAGTTACAAATTGTAACCGGCTACTACGCTGACAAACTTCTATGTTATTGAACTGCAAACGATTCAGCAGGCTTGGGTGCTTAAATAATTATTTACAAAGATATTAAATTATATTGAATATCTATTAATAACACTACACCAAAATCACCGTTGAAGATGTTAAAAATTAGACAGGTCGGCAATAATCGCTTAAAAACGCGTGCCAATGTTTAATGTGACTGAATTATTGGAGTTAACGAATGTGTAGGCGCTTTTATAATATATGTGTCCGTCATATCGTCCGACAAGCGATGCGTAAAGGCTTCGATGATTGTAGACAACCGACATCATTGCTCGCACATTGGTTGAAAACATGTCCTTGCGCCCTTCGGTAGCTCCTTCGTAGGAGTGACGGTAACCTATCGACGGGAGAATTGTGGCATTTATCAGCCACCGCTTGGGATGAAGCACCCAGTTATAGGCATAACCGCCTATAAGACCATAGTCGGTGTAGTGAAAGCGATACTTTTCATAGTCGCCCGGGAGCTTTTCGAGCATTTCGGGTGGAAGTCCCGAGAAATCGATGTTGATGTTCTGATGGGTCACCGCCGCGCCGGCAATCCACGAGCCAGCGCTTCGCAGCTGATACTTGGAGTAGCTGTAGGCAGCCGCCTGCGAATAGCGGGAATGGTTGAAGAAGTAGTATATGTCGCCTCCCACCGATGACAGCGACACATCGTCAAACCGTTGCGAAAGATGCTCGCCCTTGTTGTAGTCGCCGAAGCGCGTTATGCGAGTGCCTCCGGAAGTCGAAGCCAGATTCAGGTTGGCCGAGAACAGGGCGCAGCAGAAATTGAAATCGAAATTATGATGATTGGCCACAGGATGGCCGAATACATCGTTGGCATTAAGAGTGTAGCCTACGCTTACGGCCATGAACGACAGATAGGCACCGACATCGCTGAAAATGTCCGACACCATGTTGACCCGGAGCTTGTGAGGGAACAGCAGCGTATAGTTTTCGGTCCAGTTGTAGCTCTTTAATCCCGCCTTCCAGTTTTTCCCGGCACCCACAACGTAATCGGGGTCATAGCTGTTGAAGGTGCGGTCGCCCCAATTGTAGACATCCACACACCATCGCCAGAATCGCGGGTAATTGATGTCGGGGTCGTTTATGTGGAACCCGTTGTCGATAAGTTGGCGATACCACCTTGCGTGAGGTGCCGAAATAGTGTCGACCACAGCTGAATCGGCCATTGCGTAGTCATGCGCAACGGCACTGACCGAGCACAGCAACGCCAATGCGGCAATAGCAAATCTAAGCCTGGACAAGAGTGACTTCATCAACTAAATCATTTAATGTAATGCAAAAATAGCACTATTAATCGACAGCGAAGCTATACATGAGCTATAAAAATATTCCGTCCGGATTTTCCGAGTCCGGGCGGAATAGGGTTTCATTCGGCCGGTAATCAATACATCGGCTTAAACGGATCGGCGGGCTTAAGGCTGTCGGTAACATCGCCTATCATCACGCTCGACTTGGAAGTGTCAAGCTTCATTACCGGAGCACCCGGGCGCAAATCGCACTTCTTCAAGTCGATATAATATATGCCGGGGTTGGTCACTATATCGAAATAGTAAAGTCGGTCGCGGAGGTTGGCAAACGAACGCCACTGAGTGGATGAAACATTAGGCTCGCCTTCAAGACGATAGGTATAAGGCACCGAAACGTTTACCAATATGCTTCGTATTATGGCGAGTCCGAGGTCGGAGTCGGCAGTTTTCTCAACATGGCCGTCAAAGAAGTATCCGCGCACAAACCGGTCGGGACTCTTTACGGTTCCGGGGAGCATATTCTCGCCGCCAACCTTTATCCAATAGTCATTAATAGCCTGCATTTCGGGATAGGACGGGTCGTTGGTCATAGCCTTCATGTCCTCACCTTCATAAACCTTAATTGTTCCGTGGTCAAACTCAAATATGGCACTTTGTCCCTGAGCATCGGTTATACCCCAGTGCAGAGCCGACACCGTTCCGCCGTCGAAAGTGGCTCCCGATATGTCGAAATTGTGCTCCTTCAGCACCTTCACCACTTCGGGTGTCGTTGCGTTCATGTCGAGAAGCCATGCCACAAACACGGCAAGCGACATTCCCGGCCTGCCGGCAGTAGAATCATTGTTATAAACCGTACCCTTGCAAAACAGGCCGTTTATAACAAGCCCCATTTCATTCATACCTTCGGTAACTCCGCCGTCGTAGCCCACAGCATATACCGAACCGTAACGTGAAGTCCATTTCACTACGTTATCTCCGACATTGCCAACCTTGGCCATTCCACGCGGATAGACATATAGGTTGGTAGGTATGGGAGTTTTCCAATCAAGCGAACGCCCCACTATGCGAAGAGAATCCTCGCCTACATAAAGGATGCGGGAACAGGCATCGGCGCGAGATGCGGTCAACGACGCCATCATAGCCGCAATACAAATAAAGAATCGGAATTTCATCGTCAAGACATTTTAATACTTACGATTAAAAACGCTTGAGAGAATTATTAAGTTCGGGTGTCGCAACAGCCATATAGAAAATTTTATATCACAAAAATTTAACAAATTTATGTAATAAGGAACTTTTATTATATCTTTGTCGTTGGAAACAAAGAAGACTTTCACCAACGACTTCGATGCCTCAAGTATGAATTATACATTATTAGACTTTTTAGCTCTCCTCGGTTCCGTCGGTCTATTCCTTTACGGAATGAAAGTGATGAGCGAAGGCCTCCAGAAGGCTGCGGGCGACCGCTTGCGTAACATCCTTTCGGCAATGACCCGCAACAGATTCACAGGTACATTGACCGGTTTTGCCATCACTGCCCTGATTCAGAGCTCGTCGGCCTCCACCGTAATGGTAGTCAGCTTCGTAAATGCAGGCTTGATGACGCTGGCCCAATCAATGGCTGTCATCTTCGGAGCAAATGTGGGTACGACCTTCACCGCATGGATCATAGCCTTGTTCGGATTCAAAGTCGACACATCGCTCTTCATTCTCCCGCTCATAGCATGTTCAGTCCCGTTGCTCTTCTCCAAGAAAAGCCGCACCAAGTCCATAGGCGAGTTCCTGATAGGCTTCTCGTTCCTGTTCATGGGCCTGGACATGATAAGCGACTATGTCCCCGACCTTCAGAGCAATCCCGAAATGTTTGCCTTCCTCGAGCGTTACGCATCGATGGGCTTCACTTCAGTGCTGCTGTTCCTGCTTGTGGGTATAATCGTCACGGCAGTCATCCAGTCGTCGGCGGCGACATTCGCCATAGTACTTATAATGTGTACCAAGGGATGGATATCATTTGACCTTGCCTGTGCCGTAGTGCTCGGCAGCAACATAGGAACCACCATAACGCCGCTGCTCGCGTCAATGAGCGGAAACGTTGCGGCAAAACGAACGGCAATGGGACACCTGCTGTTCAACACCCTCGGCATAATATGGACTTTGTGTGTGTTCTATCCGTTTGTCAACCTCAACGTGTGGATAACCGAAGCCTTCGGACAAGGCAATCCGGAAACTCTGTTTACCTACGTGAATACTCTCGAAGATACACAGCCCGACATATACAACCAACTCTTTGCCGGCAGCCTTCCGGCAGGACATGAAGTGCTGGCCAAGATCGCCATGATGCAGTTCAGCGTGTCATTTGGCCTCTCAATGTTCCACACCGTGTTCAATCTCATCAACCTTTCGATAATGATATGGCTCACGGGAATGTATGTGAAGATTGTCGAGAAGCTAATCCCCGCAAAGCACAAGGAGGACGAAGAGTTCCAGCTCAAATTCATATCGGCCGGCTTGCTCAGTGCTTCAGAACTCAACATAGCCCAGGCCGAGAAGGAGATGACCGTGTATGCCCAACGCGTACAACGCATGATCGACATGGCGGAAAACCTCGTACACTCCAAGGAGAAGAGCGAGGAGTTCTCGCAACTATTCTCGCGGCTTGAGAAATATGAGGAGATTTCCGACCGCATGGAGATCGAAATCGCCAACTACCTCAACCGATGCGCTGAGGGGCGACTCTCCAATGAAGGTAAACTCCACATCGCCGCGATGCTCAACATCGTCAGCGAAATCGAGAGCATAGCCGACTGCTGCTTCGGATGCGCCAAGATACTCATACGCAAGCAGGAAAGCGGTGTCGACTTCACCGAATTGATATACAAGAACATCGACACGATGTTTGGCTACCTGAAAGAGGCTATGACCGACATGATAGAGCTGCTCAGCGATGTAGAAAAAGCAAGGGAAGTGGCCATCATACGCTCCTACAACAAAGAACGTGAAATCAACAACCTGCGCAATCAGCTGCGCACCAACAATGTCGAGAACATCAACAACAAGGTGTACGAGTATCAGTCGGGCATATACTACATGGACATTATCAACGACCTCGAAAAGATGGGCGACTATATAATAAATGTAGTAGATACGATTCGCGACCATTTTCGCAAGCATGTTGCTTAAGTAATTACATCTATGTGGCAATACCGTGACTGATGTTACGAATTGCCATTGTAATGTGATATAAGGGTTAAAAATGTGCTACAATGCGGTTACTAACATTGTAGCACATTGCTTTTACCGTTATCTTTGTCATATCAGTCATGCGAAATCAACTCAACATTCATAAAAATGCATCCTATTATGAAGCATATAGAATCAACATCCGAGCAACCGTGCCGCATACTCATTGCCGACGATGAGCCGCTGGTGTGTGAACTTATGCAATTCAATCTGGAGAAAGAGGGATTTGAGGTTGATGTGTTCCGCAATGTCGATGAAGCTTATCAGGCCGATCTCCCCAACTATAATCTGTTTATAATCGATGTGATGATGAACGACATGATGGGCATGAACTTCGCTCATCTCCTAAAGCAGACAAAGAGCACCACATCGATTCCACTGATATTCTGTACGGCCTGCGATGGCGAAAACGACATTATCAACGGCCTCAACTCGGGTGCCGACGATTATATTCTGAAACCCTTCTCGATGAAGGAGATGATAGCCCGTGTAAACGCAGTGCTGCGCCGCCACCGCATGAGCACACCCACTCCGCCGGCAAAAGTGCTTACCTGCCGTGACATGAGAATCAACATCGATGAAATGACCGTGTACATCGGCGACAAGCTGATTGACCTCACCAACAACGAATTCTATCTGCTGACTCTCTTTGTCAACAACCGCAACCGCCTTTTCAGCCACAACGAGATCATAGACACGATATGGCCGGGTGAAATGCCGGTGAGCCGACGCACTATAGACATAAACATAGCCCGACTGCGCAAGAAGCTCGGCAGCTACGCCGAACAGCTGGTCGACCGCCCGGGATTCGGTTACGGATATGTTGAGTGAAATGCTTCCCACATGCTATATAGCCGGGCGCAACGAAGCCGGCTGCGACGAAGCGGGACGAGGATGCCTTGCCGGCTCGGTGTATGCCGCCGCTGTGATACTTCCCGACGATTTCCGCCATCCTATGCTTAACGACTCAAAGCAACTTACCGAAGCAAGGCGCGAGAAACTGCGCCCCATAATCGAAGCCGAGGCTGTTGCCTGGGCAGTGGGCATCGTAACACCCGAAGAGATCGACCACATAAACATACTCAGGGCGTCGATACTGGCAATGCATCGCGCAATCGACGCATTGGGCGTAAAACCCGGTGCAATAATAGTCGACGGGAATCGATTTTCGGCCTATGGCGACATCCCTTTTCAAACTTTTGTCAAGGGCGACGGACGCTTTGGCAACATAGCGGCAGCGTCAATTCTTGCCAAGACACACCGTGACGAGTACATGAGAAACCTGCATGAGCAATATCCGCAATACGGATGGAATGTGAACAAGGGCTACCCCACCCGCGCCCACCGCGCAGCAATAGCCGAATACGGCCCCACGCCCTACCACCGCATGACCTTCCGCCTCCTCGACCCCCAGCAACTCACCCTGTTCTAAAGTCGTTAACACATTTTAAGCGGGGCGGGGCTGTTATCGTAATATACTGTAATCCATTGTTGTTGATTTGCTGTTTTTGTTAAAAAGCAGTATATTTGCATCGTCTCTATTTTTAAGAATTAGTTTACAATCAACATGCTAAAACGACTGAATCTAATCAGAACGGCGGTGATGGGTATTTTCGGCACCGTCGCCGTATGGCTCAATGCCGCACCTACAGGTACCATGACCACAGTCACTCCCGACGGCAACTGCGTGGTAGTGCGTGCCTTAAGCGACAATATCATAAGAGTAACCAATGCTCCCCGCGGCGTGAAGCCAAGCCACACTCAGGCTGCCTCCATGAAGGCTGAAAAATTCAACGGTAAAATCGTAAAAAACGGCTCACAAATCGTGATGACACTACCTTCGGGTCTTGAAGTGTCGCTCAACACTGCGAGCGGCGCAACATCGTTCACCGGAGGAAAAGAGCGACTGCTCTATGACTCGGGAGTGAGGACAACAGCATCGGACGGACGCAAATCAATGTCACTCGTGCCGGCCAAAGGCGGCTCATTCTACGGAGCCGGAGAACGCGGCCACAGCTTCAACATAGAGGGCGACACACTGGTGATGTATAACCGTCAGAACTACGGTTACGGCGAGGGCGATCCACGCATAAACCAGATGAATATATGCATCCCGCTGTTTGTAAGCAACCAAGGCTACGGCGTGCTCCTTGACGACTACGCCGCAGCGGAACTGGTAATGAGCGATCCCATCACATATACCACCGAATCCGACGCCCCGATATCATACTATTTCATATACGGAGCCGACAATCTTGCGTCGGTTACCCGTGAATACACCCGACTTACAGGCCGACAGGAGCTGCCTCCTTTCTGGTCGCTCGGATACATAACATCGAAATACGGATACCACAACGAATCGGAAACCCGCGGAGTGATCGACACGCTCAAGAATGCCGGATATTCGGTTGACGGGGTGGTGCTCGACCTATACTGGTACGGAAAGGAAACCGACATGGGACGGCTCGAATGGAACAAGGAGCAGTGGCCCGATCATCGCAAGATGCTCGCCGATCTTAAGGCTCAAGGAGTCAACACCGTACTAATATCGCAACCCTACATCAACAAGATAGGTGCAATTGACAACTACAATCAGCTTGCCGAAAAAGGCATGCTCACTCATGACGCACAAGGCAAAATAAACGATGTCACCACCTGGGTGGGCGAAGCAGGAATGTTTGATGTAGCCAATCCCGACACACGCCGCTGGCTGCGCGAGCGTTACCGCACACTCACCGATGAAGGTGTAGGCGGATGGTGGGGCGACCTCGGCGAGCCCGAAGTGCATCCCGAAACCATAGTACACGCCAACGGAGAGAAGGCGCGTCAATACCACAATGTCTACGGCAATGTGTGGAGCTCAATCATATATGACCTATATAAGGACGAATATCCCGACACCCGACTGATGACGCTCATGCGAGGCGGAACTACCGGCCTGCAGCGTTACAGCGTATTCCCATGGTCGACCGATGTGTCACGCTCATGGGCAGGCCTGCAGCCTCAAATAAAGATAATGCTCAATTCGGGCCTTAGCGGATTGGCATACATGTCACATGATGTGGGTGGATTCGCAATCGACAAGGAGAATCCCATTGATCCCGAACTATATGTGCGCTGGCTCCAGCTCGGAACATTCTCCCCCATTCTCCGCACCCACGCCCAGGAATTTGCCGAGCCTTACCACTATCCCGAATATGCCGATGAGCTGCTCGACTTGGTAAAAACTCGTTACCGTTGGTTGCCTTACAACTATACGCTTGCCTACGAAAACGCTTCGCAGGGATATCCGATGGTGCGTCCTCTCAACTTCGACGCACACGGAGCCACACCCTACGATTCGATAACCGATGAATACATGTGGGGTTCCGAGGTGCTTGTGGCACCCGTGCTGCAACAAGGCGCCCGCAAGCGCGACATCGTAGTGCCCGACGGCACATGGATCGACTACAACAACCCCGATGTCACCTATCACGGGCCATCGAAAATAAGTTACGACGCGCCCCTCAACGTATTGCCGATGCTCATTCGCGCAGGAGCTTTCATCCCTCAGGCCGATTACGAGATGGACAACACGGGCGACTACGACGCATCGCTATACACAGTGCTTTACTATCCGCGAGGCAATGTGACGAGCGACTACGTGATGTTTGAGGACGACCGCAAGTCAACATCGTCACTTGACAACGGAGAGTATGCCCTGATTACATTCCGCGGGGCGGCATCGAAGTCATCGATAACCGTCGACATCGATATGTCGGGCGATTATCCGGGAATGCCAGCCGAAAAGACAATCACGCTGGTTCTGCCGGGAATCAAGAGTTCAAATATAAAATCAGTTACCGAAAACGGACGAGTTCGCACGATAACTGAATCAGCCGACAAATACTTCACTCTTACGGTGACGCTTACGCGCAACGAGCCGCTGAAAATAGGATTGTCACTGTAAAAAATAATTCTTGTCCTGAACCAAATTTTTAATGCTATGTTATAATAGTACATAGCAAAATTACTTTTTCCATTGCAAGAAATGTGATAATGATTGGTTTATTATCAGGTAAGGGGATGCCGTGACGGCATTCCCTTACTTAATTTATGCAGCGCCCGCAAATAGGACTGACCGAATAAGAATATTGACAACATTTGGCTTGAGCCTGGGCCGATAACTGAATATGACAACCTTTAGCAAATAGTAGTTGATTAACAACTTGTTAGCTTAAAGGGGAAAGCAATCGTAAAATTGAAATATGTTGCGTCATCAGGTATTGCGATGAACAATCGCAACGTGATGGAAGTTATTTGTTGATAATGATTTTCACACACCTATTTCACTTACAAATTCTTATGGAAACGAAACACAACAAACCGAGCAGCGACTGGAGGTCGCTAACAATCTATCAGATTATGGTCGGCTCTTTCCTCCATGGAGAAGGGGGTGCTGAAGGCTATGACAGCCTTTGGGGGCCGGCTGGGGAACGTAAAGACGGTAATCTGCAGGGAGTAATTCAGGCACTTGACCATATCGTGCGCATAGGCGCCAATGCTATATGGTTAACGCCGATATTCGACAGTTCGGAGGCCGACGGTGGTGAAAAGCTTCAAGCCACAGGCTACTTTGCCAACAATTATTTCAAGATTGACCCGCACTTCGGCACCGAGGATGACTTAAGGGAGCTTGTTGAGAAAGCCCATGAACGCGGCATATACGTGTTTCTCGACGGAGTATTCGGTCATCATGGAGGCGTGAATGAACCCTCGCCATCGGGTTTTCAGATTGACTCTACGCCCTCACTCAGCGACAGAGGCGAAGACGGAGGCACGGGAAATGTAAAGTATCCCGAATCACTCGATTATTTCAAGGAGGTTGCCACCTATTGGATCGACAAGTTTGACATCGACGGCTGGCGATTTGACCAGGCCTATCAGCTGTGCCAGAACGGCCATAACTACTGGTGCGAAATATCCCAAGTCGTGAGGGAAATTTGCGACAAACGCCGTAACGAAGGTAAAGAATGGGGCATTCTCGGATACATGGTAGGCGAGGACTGGAGCGATGCAGGAAGCATCAGCTCAAGAATATTCCGCGACGGAGGCTTAAAAAGCGCATTTGACTTCGACGGCAAACAGCTTATCAGCGGTTCGATGAACGGTGACGACTACGGCGGCCTTGACAACGGATGGGACGACATAATGAGAGTGTACTCATCGCCTGCCGATCGAGGTTATGCTCCCGACGATGTGTTGCCCAACCTGTTTCTGACCAACCATGACGGAGTGAGAGTGGCCGACAGCTTCTATGACGACAATAATGAGATAAATCTAATGACCCGATTTGCCATCCTTGCAGGATACAACGGGCCGATAACGCTATATTACGGTGACGAATTTGCCGACCTTTCGCGTGACTGCGAGGGAAGTCAATCGGACAACGCCTCACGCACATCGGGGCATCTTAAGGCCGATGACGACCGCGAACGCCGACTGCTTAACTACGTGTGTGACGCGATGACATTCAGGCGTGACAATCCGGCCATGTGGAGAGGTCGAAACGAATTTGACCGATACCGAAAAGATGATGCCGAGATTCTTGTAGTCATTAAAACGGACGACGAAACAGGCAATCGCGTGGCAATGATATTTTCAGACCGCGATGCCGATGTGACGCTGCCGGGGGAAGAGAATCCGCGAAAAGTGAGAGGCTATATCCCCGAGCTGATAAAACTCGCATGATACAATCCATTTAGCAGCACATGTTACAAATCACATAGTCGTCATAATGGAGTGAATTATATAACAAAAAAAGGAAGCGAAAGAGGGTTGAAACTCTTTCGCTTCCCTTTTTCATTTGAATATATCCTATGAAACGAGGCAAATCAATAAGTAGGTTATTGGATGAGCAAGCGTGGGAGAGCAGTATATGCGATAGTTATGTGACTATTTATTGCAAAACGAATTGCCCAAAAGTCATAAAAGATCAGCTATATAAACGAATATCGGCCGTTAATAGTGTTGTGTTAGATTTTTGTCAAAATTGCTGTTTTAAAACCTATTAAAATAATATTTTAATTAATAAGTGTTAAATAGCTTGGTGCCGTATTAAATTAGATGCAACTTTGTACTATATATAGAATTGTTTTGATTCCAGATGAAAAGTTGTGACGACAAAACCACTCTTCTCAAAAAGCTCACTGACGCGGGCATAAGACCGTCTATGCAGAGGCTTGAGATTTTAGAATTTATATCCTCATGCGATAGTCATCCTACTGCCGATGAAATATATTCCTTCATGCATCAGAATAATCCAACACTATCACGCACAACGGTATTCAATAGCGTAAAATTGCTCGCTGAGAATGGCCTTATAAACGATATCAACATATCATCCGGATCCACCAGGTACGATTCAACACTAAATACGCCGCATGCACATTTTATATGTCGCACCTGCAAAAAAATTTTTGACATTCCACTTGATATGTCGATATTGACAGTCCCTGCCGATTTTTTGTGTGATAACATAAATGTATATTTTAAAGGCGTATGCCCGGAATGCAGCAAAAAACAAATATAAACAGTTTAATAACCAAATAATAATCAAGAAAATGAAAGATTTAAAAGGAACAAAGACCGAGCGTAACCTTCAGGAAGCATTTGCCGGTGAATCAATGGCACGCAACAAGTATTCGTATTTTGCATCAAAAGCACGCAAGGACGGTTACGAGCAGATTGCAGCAATCTTCGAGGAAACTGCAAACAACGAAAAAGAGCATGCTAAACTATGGTTCAAACTGCTGAACGGAGGCGAAATCTCGGACACGATGGACAATCTGCAAGCTGCAGCGCAAGGAGAAAACTATGAATGGACCGAGATGTATTCAAAAATGGCTGAGGAGGCTGAAGCCGAAGGATTCCCGGAAATAGCTTATCGCTTCCGCGCTGTCGCCGCGATAGAAAAGCACCACGAGGAACGCTACCGTCGTTTGTTGCAGAACATTGAAGAAGGCATCGTGTTTTCACGCGAGGGCGACACTGTATGGATTTGCCGTAATTGCGGACACATACACATCGGCAAGAAAGCCCCTGAACTCTGCCCCGTATGCCATCACAAGCGCAGCTTCTTTGAAATAGAGGCAAAAAACTATTAATGCCGGAAGCGATGGACAGCAATGCTCTATATAACATAACCTACGGACTATATGTTGTCGGATGCTATTCCGACGACAAGCCCGCCGGTTGCATTGTCAACACCTGTTTTCAAGTTACAAGTGAAAATCCTACGCTGGCAATTTGTCTAAACAAAAAGAATTACACCCTTGACTGTATAAAGAAGAATCCAAAATTCTGCATATCAATCATATCAGAAGATACTGATCCTATGATAATCAGCTCCTTCGGATTCAGGTCATCGCGTGATGCCGACAAATATGCCGACTTCGGATATGTTGACCTTGACGGTGCTCCGGCTGTCAAAGGCAACTTCTGCGGCCGTCTTGTTCTGGATGTCACTGATTTCATAGACTGCGGAACGCATGTCATTGTCATAAGCAAACTGAAGGATACGCAAGATGGAAGCGGCGCACCCATGACATACGAGTATTACCACAAAGTGATAAAAGGAAGCGCGCCCAAAAACGCCCCCACCTACCGTAGCGAACAGGAGTCGACTACAGTGACCAAGAAAGATGTGCGCAGATTCAAATGTGACATATGCGGCTATGAGGTAGAATCGGAAACTAATCTTCCTGACGATTTCGTATGTCCGATATGCGGATTCGACCGCTCGCATTTCAAAGAGATATAATCGCGCAATCGACCGACAGTCGAGTGGAGCTTAACAACTACTAAAGATTTTCTTTCCCTGCAGTCGATGATTTCTGCAGCGAAAAGAAAATCTTTTTTGTCGGTAGGATCTTAAAAAGTCCTGAGATAGCAAATCTGTCATCGTATCAAATGGTGTCATATTCATACCGGGAGTCCGACATATCAGCTTCCATGCCGATGGGCCACACCTGGTTATCCAGAGTTGGCCCGAAATTAAAAATACCCGTCGGCATAAAATATATCACGCCTTTTCTCACAATTTCCATAACCGGTCGATAGGTATGTGTAAGGCTATCATAATCAGATGTGGCAAAAAATGCAGCTACGCCAAAACTGTTGGTCATGTCAATCACATTGGTTTCTATGCCGTAATGTTGGGCAAGTCCGATATAATTGACGGCCAAACCGCCCTCAATCTCATCCTTTATTTCAGGATTGTCATTAAGGATAGTCTTGAAATCTTCTATCTGTACAAGCCGTTCCAACTTCTGCAAATCGCTCCATTTTCTGCGATAAAGCGATGGCAGACAACGCTCATAATAAGAGCTTTGCCCTCTATATAACGGTGAAAATGGAGTGGGCGATGCCACGACATGGTTATCATACAATGTCATTACTTCAAAATGAGGTGCCGCATACCATCCAATGTCCCAGCCCTTGGACTTTATATAGTTGAACACTTCAAATACATCCTTAAAAACATATCCATCGGAATTCACATCTTCATCCGAAGGCATCGAAGGTAATTTATCGTTCATCATAATATGCAAATATAAGCCCTGCAAATGAATTTATTGCAATATAATCACAAAAAAAATAAAGGCAGTTTATTTTGACACTACCTCCTACGTTTTAAAATCGTAACGATTTTATATCAATACTCCTCTTTGTTCAATTAAGTTTAAGGATTTATCCATCAATCAGTTGCATTATCGATGCATATAATAAACAAATCTATTTTGTCATAAAAGGCGATGGAATGCTATTAATTCTATGAATTTATTATTCAGGCATTATTGAAGACTAAGATTACCAGATATTCCAGGAGGGTGTGTCAAAATAGACACACCCTCTTTAGTAAGCTTACCATTCAATAGGTTCATTGAGAATGTTTCCGTCAGCGGCATCATCGGCTGTAAACGTGTTGCCACGATACTGCACGCAGAGCATCACAAGAGGTTCGGTGCCGTTATTGCGGACACAGCGGCGCCCATCGGGAGATACGCGGACCACCGAGCCTTCCTCGACAGGAAAGACCTCCCCGTCAACCTGAAACTCCCCCCTGCCTCTCATGAAAAAGTATAGTTCTTCATGATTCTTGTGGGTGTGCAGGAATCCGGTTTCCTGACCGGGAGCAAATACCTGAAATGAAAATTCTCCGCCGTTTGCACCGACAGCCTGACCGCCGAACACTTTTCCGGGTATCTTGACCTCCGGACCGAGTTCAAGAACGTAATCCTTAATGGCTGCGAGGTTACCAAAATTTGCCGCGCTGAAATTCGCGCCTTTTTCGATTGTTTGAATCTGTTTCATTGTAGAGTTTAATTTGAGTGTTAAGATTTTTATATCAATGTTGCAGCTCAGGAATAACACCGAGTTGTATGAGCATCGAGAACAGGGTAGATGCGTAAAACACCACATCCGGCGATATTATCGATTGACCGAGGTCAATGTCACCGGTGTTTATGAAGCGGATGAAATTGTCCATCACTTCAAGATTGAGTTTTAAGCTATCCATATCGTTTTGCTTTATCTTCATATTTTCTGCAAAGTTACAACTATAGCATCTATCTGTCAAGAAGTTACATTTTCAGCCCATAGTAACCTTTTTATCGGTTTTACTGATTATCAGAGAGAAAAAAATTCACAATCAACTACTTTTTATCGACCATGTATAGGGACAGTTGATTTTATGAAGGTATATTAAAACTAATTACTAACTTTGCAAATAAAAGTAAACATCCTTGTATATGAGAAAGAAAGAGGAAACAGGTTCAATTATAGAGATGTGCCCTGTCAGAAATGTCATAGCCCGTTTCGGCAACAAGTGGGCGCTTCTTACTGTGCTTATCATAGGCGAACAAGGCGTTATCCGGTTCAATGAACTCAGCCGCTTGATTCCAGATGTGTCATCGAGAGTGCTTTCATCAACCTTGCGCACACTGGAGGCCGACGGCTTTATAGACAGGAAGGTTTATGCCGTTGTACCTCCTAAGGTTGAATACAGTCTTACCACGTTGGGAAAATCACTTCTCCCGCTCATACAGCAGCTTACAGAATGGGCACAGACAAACATGAAAACAGTGATGGCTCACCGCAAAGCCTATGAAGATTTGCGAACTCAGTGAAGTAAAAGGTCGTTGATTGCATAGTCTTATTCCCAACCCTCGTTTTAGCTGAGATGGTTTCAGCATCTTGTGCGCTCGCATCATGCAGCGGTAGGCAAATTGGCGGTCATCTTTATCTTCATTGCGTCCCCAAGATAGTGAGGTGTCGTTGCTACCGCCTCCGCATGACTGGGCGAATTGGGTTGCGCCATCGAGATAGCCGAGGAATAGATATATTACACATCTCAGAATCCAAGATACTCACAACCTTTAGCTCATCGAGGCGTGACCGAGATAAACATCGGAAGATAGAATGTATTTTAGCCAAGTTTATTCTAAATCCCGTATGTAACCTTCTGATTAGCAATAATCATGCGTGCGGTAAAAGGATACAAAAAGCGATTGACAAGTTTATTTTGCTACTTATCAATCGCTTGGATATTAGTTATTTATGTCTTAAAATCGAGAGGATTTTATGTCAATACTCCTCTTCGGTTTTAAAAATATGTAATATTGAATAACAATCATTTAGTCCTTAATATGCTGTTTTTGGGGACATATATTTGACTGTAAAAGACGATAAAACGCTATGCGCCTTCAGGCCTTCGACCTCGATTTCCACTCTTGGTGATGAGGATTCCTTTTCTTATTGTACAATGCGAATTATGATACGGTTTTTCCTCACATAATCCATAATTGCGTAGTGAGCCGTATGTTATTCCTAATTGTTGAGGTGTAAATATGTCAAAGATTGAGGCGAGACTTCCGAAGTAGTGGTGTTTGCCATCAAGCTCAACGTGAATTACAGTTCTATCCATAGTTTTGGGTGTTTATTATTGGCAAAGATACCACAAATATCGCATTTATTAAAGATATGCCATATAATTAACATACTTTAGCAATCCAAAGTTGCAGATATTAAATATATGTCATATCTTTGTATCGTCAAATAGAAACAATAACTCTTAACACCCCAAAGATATGGTAAACGCTATCGTAATCAACGACTCAACCGCTAACCGCGCCACTGTAATCGCCACACGCACTAACTCAGCCGAGATGGGCGTAATGAAGGCAATGTTAATCGACACACTCAAAGTTAAACTCTCAAACGGTATCGCTCATTTCGTTTTCAAAAAGAAAGACGGCTCACTTCGTGAGGCATGGGGAACGACACAGCGCAATATCGCCAACGCCAAAACCAACGGACGAGGTGTAAGCCGTGAGTATTTCAAAACAACCGCTTATTTCGATGTGGAGTGCGGAGAGTGGAGGTCATTCAGATGGGAGAATCTTGTACAAGTTTTCTGATATGACAGGGGGGGGCGGTTTTGCCACCATCCCCGAACATTCACTTTCTATCACAAAGTGAATATGGGTTGAAAGTCAACAACTTAATTTTGTGGGATATTTTGAATATTCACTAACCTCATCAAAAAGATAAAAATGAGTGTAAAGGGCACTAAAACAACCGCAGATTACATAGAATGGAATACGATGTTGAGCCTCATCCGTAGACTTTATAAAGATGGTGATTACACCATGTCATTGTTTATTGGCTGTGGCTGTTTCTTCGGATTGCGAGTATCAGATTTAAGACGGCTTACATGGCGAATGCTCTTGGATACCGACCGTTTTACAATCACGGAGCAGAAAACAACTAAACTTCGCACGGTTAAGGTTAATGCTGATTTTCGCACCCATATTGAAAAATGCAAGATGGCTCTTGGAGTTGAGGACTTGGATGCACTCTGTTTCCTATCGCGTAAAAAAATGGTGTACTCTACTCAACGTATTAACATTCGATTGAAAGAGATAAAAGACAGGTATCATATCAAAGTTGATAACTTCTCTTGCCACTCGTTGAGGAAGGCTTTCGGACGCAGGGTGTTTGAGCAGAGTGGTGAAAACGCGCAGTTGGCTCTTGTGAAATTATCAGAACTTTTCAATCATTCATCCGTAGCGATTACAAAAATTTATCTTGGATTGAGGGAAAAAGAGTTACTTGAAACCTATGATTTACTTGACTTTTAAGGTTGTCAGTTAAATACTTCGCTCTAAATGAGCGTACTTTCACAGAAAATTGCTATCTTTGCACCGTGATTCCGAATGGAGTCGCGGACATATTAAGTAAGCGTTTTCGCATCGTTCCAATCGCTGAAACTTCGACAACTTCAACAATACACGGAATGGTGGTGAAAGTACGCTCTCTTTGGCTTGTAATATCACATAACATGATATACGGTCAAAGTGGAGTTGCTATCACTTGCCGTGTATTATGGGAGTCGAAGCCCACAGCGATTGAGCAAGTGAGATTGTAGCTCCGCTTTCTTTTATGTTTATAACGGAAACCAAACAAACGCGCCATTGAGCTACTAAGCGCATTATATTGATATAATGGCATTAGTGATATGTAACGAATGCGGTGCAAAAGTAAGCGATAAGGCTTCTGTATGTCCGCAATGTGGTGCGCCAATCACCGTCACTGTATCCGACGAATTTGGCACTCTCCATATAGAATGGGAGGGCAAATGGATGGCAATGGATACAACCGTTGACCTTCTCATAAATGGTCAATCAGTTGGTAAATACTCATTCAAAGAAGGCTTTTCCGTTGATATTCCAATCCCCTCAAAAGAAACAGAAGTAACTGTAAAATGTGGCTTCCGTACTGCGAAACACACCTTCACATTTGAGCCTCATCAAGATTATACTTGTAGTCTTGCATATAGCAGATTAACAGGTGGACTCGGATTTGAGGTGACAGACGAGGATGGCAATGTAACTTCTGACCATCTTTCTTTTATAATGGGATTGTTGTGTGCTATCTTCCCGATTTTCGGATTCATCTATGCCTTCTATGTTAAGAAGGATAAGCCTGCTGTTTTTCCGACCGCAATAATAACAGCCGCGTGTGGATTCTTTCTTGGCTTCCTCTTTCTCATGATTCTTGGCTTCCCATTCTTTATGGCTTTACTTGCTTCATTGGGCGCAGGAGGATTATTTGCTGTAATTTGCGTTATTCAAAATCTATTATCTATTGAAATAATCTAAACTTATGAAAAAGTTTCTTTACTCGCTGATGGCAGTGGTGTTTGCAGCTTTCAGCTTCGCCCTTACCTCTTGTGGGGACGATGACGATGAACCCGATGATGTTTCGACTTCAACGTCAACTACCGTAACATTTGATAACTCTACGTATACTGTCGGTACGGCGTTTTACCTCATCGACACGGAGAATGATGCATACGGTTTTGTTGCTACTATTAAAGCGGAGAGTGGGAATAAAACGGTATTCTTATACTATGACCGTTTCGGCAACTCATTAGAAAGAGGAACGAAACTTGACCCATCTCGCGTTCATATTGTTGTTAGAGACGGGGCAGGGAATGTCTCAGGTTCGCAGGTTGCGCTGAAAGTTACAACTGTTCTTAATGGAGATATAACAGTTGTTGATTACTCCGAAGGTTGTGGCTTGAAGTTTAATAATTTCAGATTTGAAACTTCGGATAACGAAGGCACAACATACTCTTTAAACGGTACAATAAATTACGATTACAAGAGACTCTAAAATCTAAACGAATGGCATATACGGTTGGCTTCATTGAGTTGAGGTCAACCGTTATTGTTACACCATAGGGATTGTTCGCCAATAATCTGTTAATTTTTCACTAATTTTGCGCTTGGACTGCTGAGAATGGTGCTTACCAAACATGGGGTTTTTCTTGCCGAGTTTGGCAAGTCTCATCTTATATTTGGTCTGCTCGCTTAATGTTCGTCTGATTCTTTGCATTGGTCTATATTGGTTTTTATTGAACTTTATGTATATTTACATATAAATAGCAGCACAAGAAGAACATGGTATACAAGTACAAACTCGTTGTTGATAAACTTGAAATCACATATATTGCTCCCGATGGGTGGAATGAATTTTTTGAAGCACACATTCAGGCAAAAAAATCTGATGAACCGCTTCAAATCAAGTTCGACGACCTAATCTTGGAACGCAAGGAGAGCCGAAAATACAAGTTTGAGTTCAATGTTTTCTATTATGATGGGTATAATCGTAAAACTCTTATCGGGTTAATATACTGGGAATCATTTAATATCAATCGTAAGGACGTTTATTTCAGCTATACAAACAAAGCCCTCTACGATGATAAGGAATTTTTGTTGCATGGTCGGTTTTACATAGGGGATGCCCTTGGGTTGACTTTCAAGCAAATCAGTAAACTTGATATTGCACTTGATTCAAACATCAATATAGTCAAGCGATTCTATAAAATTTTTCGTAACGAGAATTATTCTGTCATAATAAATGGCAAGAAGACTTCTGATGCTATGAACGAATTAGTCCCCGAGGTCGATGGGCACTATTTTGGAAGTAGAGAAAGCCCATATAAACATAAAACCTTTCACATCCGCAACGGAAGTAAAAGTAAGGATTTACAAATTATTGGGTATGATAAATCGCTTGAGATTGAAGAAAAAAGTGGTAAAACGTATATCGAGGATGAGGATGGATTTTGTGGAATCCACCGTCTTGAAGTTCGATGTGGTAGTCATAAGCAAATAGCCAAAATCCTGAATGACTTAAAATGGAGTGAGGAGGATTTATACATTCGCCTGTCTGATGAGGAGTCACGTCTACTCCTATTTGAGAATATCAGTAGGAGACTAATAAGATTCACAAAACAACGGAAAAGCTACTCGCTTACAGATTTAATTTTCAAGTAAGGAAATACTGTAGGGGAATCGGGGGGATGCTTGCACTGTGGGGCTGATAGTTATTAGCCTCTGATTACATACAGAGCCGTGTGTTTCAATATACCTCAATACAGATTTAACCTCATTCTGAGTGCGAGGATACCGCTGTCAAACAGTTGCTCATGCTAATACAAATACCCTATGCTTATATTTCAGAATTGGGGTGGTATTAAATCCGTGGCAGTTTTCAAACAGAATTTCAACAATAAATGATATGTAGAGATTAATGCAAGGGAATATACATATACGCAACGTAGTATATCAAATTGGCTATCAAACAACCTTTTACTAATCTATTATATAGGTGGTTAACCTGCTAAAGCGTATGCCTCCTCCCTATGATAATGTAAGAACGATTGTATGTCATCCCAAGTATACCAATATTTGTCACCAACTTGCGTGTAAGCCAACAGCCCCTCATCTCGGTACTTTTTCAGTAACTTGTCTTGAATACCAAGAAGCCCTTTGATTTCCTGATTGTTGAAAATACTCTTAAATGGTTTTACCTTTATGGTTTTAATTTCAGACTGAAGCTCTTTGACTGTCTGAATTAAGTTGTCGATAACTGTTTTATCGACCAAAATTAGTGAAGCTGAATGATTTAAGATGTCCA
The DNA here is from genome assembly GCF_004793735.1 of Muribaculum sp. NM65_B17. Classification (NCBI taxonomy): domain Bacteria; kingdom Pseudomonadati; phylum Bacteroidota; class Bacteroidia; order Bacteroidales; family Muribaculaceae; genus Muribaculum; species Muribaculum sp. NM65_B17. The sequence goes on along the minus strand of NZ_SRYY01000004.1, from coordinate 228,056 downwards.
TTTTTCAACCCCTCCTTCGGGTTGCGCATCTTGAAGGCTATCTGCACCTTGAAATGGTAAAGGTTGCTTTGATAGTATGTCTTGAAGACTCGACCTCAACAATGAGGGCAGGCGATGCTGAACTGCATTACGAAATTACAAAATTTTAGCCCTCTTGTCAAGGATTTTATTGTTAAATTAACTTAATCGAATTTGAAGTTGAGTTTGTTTCTCACCTCATCTTGAAGTGTTGAGGGAAGGAACTTTGCATAAACCTTTTCAGTCACCATAATGCTTGAATGCCCCATAAGTACGCTTATTTTATGAATATCTACGCCTCTTTGCAGTGCCCATACCGCAAAGGTATGGCGTGCAACATGAGGAGAAAGGTTAAACGGCAAATCCATCTTATCTCCAATCGCTTTTAATGAGGTGATAAATGCCCTGTTTTTATTAAGCCGTTTACGTTTTGCCTCCTCATCATCAGATAGATCAAAATCGTCTTGGAGTAATCCAAAAACAAAACGGTTTTTACCTGTACGCTTTTGCCAACGCTTCAATATTTCCACTGCCATATCATTAATCGGAATAGTACATAGTTGCTTTGTCTTATACATGATTTTTTTGATGAGGGCATTGTTGAGGTCTACTGATGCCCATTCCAATGTTATCATATCGCTTACGCGCATACCGCACGCGTTAAGTGAAAACAAGAACATATCCATGTAATCGCGAGTACGGTCGTATTTTGCCTCATCATATAATTTGAGGAATTGCCCCATTTGTTGTTCTGTCAAATATCTAACATCGCCATCCTCATTCTCGCTTCCGAGTTCTTTTTGCGATTTAAGATAGAGTCCGCTTATGCCAAATGATATTGATGAATCCAACAAATTTTCCTCAGCTGCACGTTTAGCTATCTTAATAAATGGAGTGATTGCCTTATTTATTGTTTCATTTGTATTTCCATTGCCTTGCCTCCACAGGATATATTGCCTTATAAGGTCAACAGTCAATTCATTTAAAAATATAGAATCCTCCTTGAAAACCTGTAATAAAAACTTGCGAAATTGATTGAAGTTTGAGTAAGCGTTATCTCTAACTGCCACTCCAATTTTACCTAATTTATACTCATCATTCATCACACTCTTGCCGTATGTGAGTAGGTCTTCTTTTGAAGATGCTCCTTGCGCATTTCTCCCTGCAACAAGCTGTCGAAGTACGTCAATAGTTAACCTCGCTCCTCTTTCATTAAATGAAAATATACGCTCATCAATATCCCTGCGCTGTTTTTCTATCTGATTTTGCAATCGGGCATATTGAGGATGTTTGGGACTGATAGATTTCTTTTCTTTGTCCCAATATTTCTCCTCAATCCACACGGTTGTTTCGATTCGTGCGTGTTTTGTGCCAAGCGTATAATCGAGATATAGAGGTAAACGACCGTTTTTGTCAGGTTTACGGTCAGTACGTAGGTAGAGTTTTCCGCTAATCTTTGTAATTTTCGGTCTTCCCATATATGTTGCTATCCTAATTGTTTGGAATATTTTTGCAAAGATAGCAATAAATGGGGACAAATATCAAGCCATAAGGGGACAAAAATAGCCATTGAGAACTTACTTATTGTCCCCAATGGCTTATGATTTAAGTTGTATTTCAGCGTCTTTTATCGCTTTTTTGACTTAATATTCGTCTTCGTTGAAGAAGAAGTCTTCTTTGCTGGGGTAGTCGGGCCAGATATCTTCGATGCATTCGTAGGTTTCGCCTTCATCTTCCATTTCCTGGAGGTTTTCGATTACTTCAAGCGGCGCTCCCGAACGCATTGCATAGTCGATAAGTTCTTCCTTGGTTGCGGGCCAAGGTGCATCTTCGAGCTTTGATGCAAGTTCCAATGTCCAATACATAGGTCTATTTAATTTTTATAGTTATTAGAAAGGTAGAATTAGTCTGTCTATTGATTAACTAACAATTCTTATCCCAAAATATTTCATCAAATTGATTGGCGACATTGTTAAAACGTGCAAACACGAAGAGAAAGTCGCTTAATCGATTCACAAATTTCAATACGTTGGGATCGACATAGGTAGTGTCGGATAGAGCAACTATGCGACGCTCGCAGCGACGGCACATTGTGCGGCACACGTGAGCGACTGCCGAGCGATGTGTTCCTCCGGGCAATACAAACGATGTCAACGGAGGCAACTGAGCGTCCATAACATCGATTGAGGTTTCGATGCGCTCGATGTCCTCATGGGTCAATCCGTTGCAGTGGGTTATGGCATTATCGACATTTGGAGTCGCAAGATATGCGCCTATGTTGAATAGCTTGTTCTGAACAAAACGGAGCAGGTCGACATATTCAGACTGAAGATTGGGGATTGCAATCAATACGCCGAGGTTGGCATTGAGTTCATCAACCGAACCGTAAGCCTCAATGCGTATGTCGGTTTTCTTCACTTTTTGTCCGCCAACGAGCGAAGTCACTCCGAGATCGCCCGTACGAGTGTATATCTTACTTTTAGTCATAACGTTAAAAGTGTTTTTGATTTGTAATGGGCGGCAAAGGTAATCAAAAAAAGTGACAAATACAATAAATAATCGTCTTGGATTTTTTTAACTGTTGCCGGAAACTTATTTGCCCTAACTTTTGTATCTTTACAAGAGTATAATTCATTTTCGACTATTAAATTATGAGTGACCAACTGAAAGTTTACTGCAAGAATATAGAAGAGTATATTCCGTTCAAGGGCGGCGATACGCTTATGGACATATACAACACCATCGCCGACCGCATTCCCGAGCATCCGATATGCGCTCATGTCAACAACAAGACCGAGGACCTACAGTTTCCGTTGTTCGCTCCCAAGCAAGTCGAGTTCCTTACTCGTCAAAGTCCTTCGGGGCATCGCGTCTACGTGCGCTCACTGTGCATGATGCTTTACAAGTCGGTAGTCGACCTGTTTCCCGGTGTAAGACTTATAATCGAACATTCCATCTCACGCGGTTACTACTGTAGGCTCACAGGCGACATAACCGTAAACGAGGATGTCGTCGCGCGATTAAAGGCCCGGATGACCGAGCTCGTAAAGCGTGATATAAAATTTGAACGCAAGGAGCGTCTTACATCCGATGTGATAAAGATATTTGAAAAGCAGGGGCTTGACGACAAGGTCAAGCTGCTACGCTCCACCCATGAACTATATACAGTATATTATCGCCTTGACAATGTGTGCGACAGCTACTATGGCAATCTCGCACCTTCGACCGGCATGCTCAACATATTTGACCTCCAGCTGTATAAGGACGGATTCCTATTGCTTGGAGCCGACAGCAGCAACCCTTCAATGGTTGCGTCACCAATCGTACAGGAGAAGATGTATCACGCATTCACCGACTACCTGGCCTTCAACCGAGTGATCGGGGTCGACAACGTGGGTGAGCTAAACGAAGCTGTAGCCAGCAAGGAGTCGGCCATGCTGATAAATGTAGCCGAAGCACTGCATGACAAAAAAATAGGACGAATATCCGATGACATTTCACGCCGTTACGCCGAAGGAGGCGCAAGGATCGTGCTCATCGCCGGACCGTCATCATCGGGAAAGACCACATTCACCAAGAGGCTTGCCATACAACTTATGACCAACCTCCTTGAGCCTAAAATGATATCGCTCGACGACTACTTTGTCAACCGCGAGGTTACACCGCGTGACATTGACGGCGACTATGACTACGAATCACTGTATGCCCTCGACCTCGAAACATTCAACAGCGACCTCAACGCTCTTATTGCCGGCGAGGAAGTGAATCTGCCAACCTATAACTTTGAACTTGGACATCGTGTGTACAAAGGGAAAAAGCTGAAACTTAACAGCAATTCAGTGCTGCTGATCGAAGGTATCCACGGTCTAAATCCCGAACTCACGGCCCATATCGACGCCAAGATGAAATATCTCATCTATGTGTCGGCACTAACCACGCTGTCGATCGACGACCACAACTGGGTACCGACAACCGACAACCGACTGCTGCGAAGAATAATACGTGACTACAAATACCGTGGTGTAAGCGCCACCGACACCATAAAGCGATGGCCAAGTGTGCGTCGAGGCGAAGAAAAGTGGATATTCCCGTTCCAGGAAAATGCCGATGCGATGTTCAACTCCTCATTAATCTTTGAACTCGGGGTCATGAAGGAACTTGCCGATGACATTCTCAACGGAGTGCCGCGTGACATCAGGGAGTATGCCGAAGCCTACCGATTAAGAAAATTACTCAGCTATTTCACTCCCATCACCGACAGGCTGATACCGTCGACATCGCTCTTACGAGAATTTTTGGGAGGTTCTTCATTCCATTATTAACGGAGCGAGGCTTCAAAGAAGTGCCACATGGCCACAGCCGCGCTTACCGATACGTTGAGCGAGTGCTTTGTGCCAAACTGGGGAATTTCGATGCACACATCGGCGGCATCCACAACTGATTGCTCCACACCCTTGACCTCGTTGCCGGCAACAATAGCATATCGGCGACCGGGCTCGACCGTCATCTTCTCAAGCGACACGCTACCCTCGACCTGTTCGAGCACACACAGTGTGTAGCCCTCGGCCTGCAACACCTTCACAGCCTCAAGAGTGTCCTTGCAGTATTGCCAATCGACCGAATCCTCGGCACCAAGGGCGGTCTTGTGAATCTCGGGCGAAGGAGGACAGCCCGTGACACCGCACAGCAACACCCGCTCAACCTTGAAGGCGTCGCAGGTGCGCAATATCGCGCCCACATTGGTAAGACTCCTTACATTGTCGAGCACCATTACAAGCGGAAGCTTTTCGGAAGCTTTGAATTCTTCGGGGGAGATGCGGTGCAAGTCCCAAATGGTCTTCTTTTTCATCTTGCCGGCAAAGGTAGCTAAAATCTACCGCTTAGGCAAAAATAGCCGTTACAAGCTACTGAGGCTTGGCAACCCGCACTATGTAGCAGCTGTCGTTGTCCTCCACATAGTCGACATTCAACCCGGCATGCCTCAGGTCATCGGCAAGCTCATCGGCCGACACAAGGAAATGACTGTGAACATGGTTATGCTGTCGCTCATGGTGAATGGAATTAATCTCCTCCTTGCTCGAAGGAAATGCAATCACGATGCGTCCGCCGGGCATCAGATTTCCTTCATAGAGTCGAGCCACCGTAGCCACAGGATCGTCAAGATGCGGAAGCATGCAGAACATCATTATTCGATCGTAGGCACCAAACAACCTGTCGCGCTCTATATTTCCCAAAATGAACCTTGCCTTTTCGGTCGACGAGAATTTACGGTGAGCCACCTTAAGCATCTCGGTCGACATGTCATAGGCATCGACCCATCCGTTTTCGGTAATTTTTTCCACAATATAGGGGATAAGCACTCCAGTTCCGGTTCCACAGTCAAGCACAACATCATCAGGCCCGATACCGGCCTTGTCGATGATGTGGTTTATAGCTTCGACATTATATGTGTTTATCTCATCCCATAACTCGGCTACGGAATCAAAAAAATCGACATTATTCTGGCAGCTCATAATGATATACTATACATTTTTACTAACTTTAAAACAATTTTATAATTTTAATTGTTCATTATTAAAACAACGAACCCTAAATATTACCCAAATTCCAGATCAATGAGAAATCAATTATTGTCGATTGCGCTTTCAGCCTCAAGTCTTGTCACATTTGCCGGCTCGTTAAATGACACTATACCGCTGCATGAAGTCCAATTCATACAGCCCGGTAAAACAAACATCGAGCTTATACCTCTGAACTCAATGCGCATAACAGCCGAACAGATAAGCCGCAGCACCGAAACATCGCTGCTTCCGGTGCTTGTCAACAAAGTGCCCGGACTATTCGTCACCGAGCGAGGCATGGCCGGATACGGAGTTTCAGGCGGCTCGGCCGGAACAATCAACATACGCGGCGTGGGACAAGGCAACAAAGTGCTGTTCATGATCAACGGCCTGCCCAACTGGGCGGGAATATACGGACACTCGCTCGCCGACACATACACAACCACCGAAGTGGACCATCTGGAAGTCGTGCGCGGCCCGTCATCGCTGCTCTACGGCTCAAATGCAATGGGCGGCTCGGTCAACATCATAACCCGTGACCAAGATCGAAACGGATTTCAAGGAAGAGCCCGCATGATGTGGGGTACTCACGCCACACAACGTTACGGCATAAGCCTCGGTTACCGCCACAATAAATTTCAGGCTACAGCCGGAGCGCAATACGACCGATCCAAAAACAACCGACCCGGAAGCGACTTCTGGCTTGCAAACGAAGTTGCCCAGATACGCTACAACACATCCAAGAACTGGAACGTAGGAGCCAACATCAACCTCACGCAAAGCTTAGCCCGAAATCCGGGTGCCACAAATGAACCGTTGCTGTCGATGTGGACCCACTTCTTCCGTGGCACAGCCGCGTTATATGCCAACAATGTGTATGACCGATTGAAAGGCGGCGTTCAGATGTACTATAGCTGGGGACAACATTGGGTCGACGACGGATATGCCCCCGATGCCGAACCGACGGACTACATTTTCCGACTATCCGACTTCAACCGCGGATTTACCGCCTACGAAACATTGAATCCGTGGACAGGCAGCGACCTAAGCCTTGGATTTGACTACAAGCAATACGGAGGACATGCCTGGAACGACCTCGACAAAGGTGGCCGGGAAGAGATAATAGACCGCAAAGAAACCGAAGTAGCAGGCTATCTGATGCTCCAGCAGCAACTGTGTGAAATGATGTCGGTAAACGCCGGAGTGCGACTCGAGCATAACACTCAATTCGGTAACGAATGGGTGCCTCAGGCCGGATTCATATTGCATCCCGTGCTCAACAACACCGTGAAGTTCTCGTTCAGCAAAGGATATAGAGCTCCAAACCTTCGCGAACTCTACCTTTACCGCCCGGCCAATCCCAACCTCAACCCCGAATACATGTATAACTACGATGTCGAAATACGCCAGCGACTGCTCGACGGACATCTCGACATAGGGCTGTCACTATTCTTCATCGATGGAAAAGACATGATACAAACATCGACGGTCGACGGCCGTCCGCTCAACGGCAATACCGGATCGTTCATAAACAAAGGCGTGGAATTTGACGCTACATATATAATCAATCGTCAATGGAACGCCAACGCCAACTACAGTTATCTGCATACATCAAAACCACTCCTGGCCGCTCCCCGCAACAAGTTCAACGCGGAGGTCAACTATAATCCCGGTCAGTTTGAGTTCACAGCCGAAGTACAGTCGATATGGGGGCTGTACACCAATGTCACCTCAGGCACCAAAAACGATTACACTCTGCTTAATCTACGTGCAGCTTATAATGTCGACATTGCCGGAATATGCGATGCCAAGATATTCGTAAAAGGCGACAACCTCACCAACAAGCATTATGAAATAAACGAAGGATTCCCCATGCCCGGAGCCACCGTAATGGCCGGATTTGAGGTGAAATTCTAACCAGTGCTATAGCAACAGGGCATTGGCAGCCTCGGCATCACGCGCAAGTTGCGCTTTCAACTCGTCAAGACCTGAAAAGCGCATCTCCTTACGAAGAAAAGCCATAAACTCAATGCGCATTTCTGTTCCGTAGAGATCGCCGTCATAATCCATTATGTGCACCTCAATGTTTACAGGCGAATCGCATCCGTCAACCGTAGGACGATGACCTATGTTCAATATTGCCCGATGCCGACTACCGTCGCTTATGGTGGCAAATGCGGCATACACTCCGTTACCCGGCACCAATATGGAATCACCTATCGGCTCTATATTGGCGGTAGGGAATCCCAATTGACGGCCAAGCTTCTTGCCGTGTATCACACGCCCCTTTATCGAGTAAGGCCGGCCAAGCAACTCAGCCACCTTCCCCACTTCATGCTCATGCAGCAACTTCCTTACAGTCGACGAACTTACCGAAGGTGTCGCAACGCTACGATATTCATCGGCGCATATTATCTCAACACCCTCCTCGCGGCCAATCCTGATGTAGTCATCCAGGTCAAGATTCCTCTCATGTCCGAAGCGGTTGTTAAAACCCTTCACCATGGCCTTTACCGAATAATCGTCACGCAGCATGACAATGAAGTCGCGGGCCGACATGGAGCGCAATCCGTCGTTAAAGTCCATCACCACACAATCGGCTATCCCGGCATGAGAGAGCATATCCAGCCGATCGTCAAGCGTAGAAAGCATCTCCACTCGCGAACCGGGATTAGCCACCTTGCGAGGATGATTGCGAAACGTAATCACCGTAGGCGACAATCCCATCTCGTCGCCCGCCTGACAGAGCACATCAAGGAGATGACGGTGCCCGGCATGGACTCCGTCAAACATCCCCACGGCCGCAATTCTCGGCCGTGTCCTGTCATAGGAAGTCAGCAGATTCATCCTTAAGAGTGAGTCACAACCTTTGCCGACGGAGGCAACTGGGAGTTACGCTCTTCAACCGCTTCAACAACCGAACGCCCGAGGCCGAGGAACGCCTCACCGGTTATGCTGTCGTTCAACGCGATTGGCGAACCGCTGTCACCACCTTCACATATTGTACCAACAATAGGTATCTGAGCGAGAAGCTTCACCTTAAGCTCTTCGGAAAGCTTTACCGCACCATCGCGGCCAAACAGATAGTAACGCTCGTCGGGGTGAGCGGCAGGAGTGAACCATGCCATGTTTTCCACTATTCCAAGCACCGGCACGTTGACCTTTTCATCGGTAAACATGGCGATACCCTTACGTGCATCGGCAAGTGCCACTTCCTGAGGCGTACTTACAATCACGACACCCGTAACGGCAAGTGTCTGCACAAGTGTAAGGTGTATGTCGCTCGTTCCCGGAGGCATGTCGATGAGGAAATAGTCGAGTTCGCCCCAGTTGGCTTGAGTTATGAGCTGATTCAATGCTCGCGAAGCCATTGCACCGCGCCAAAGCACGGGGCTGTTACGGTCGACAAGGAATCCGATTGAAAGCACCTTCACTCCGTACTTCTCGATTGGAACTATGAGGTCATTTCCATCGACTGTTTCCATATATATGGGTTCGTCCTCGACTCCAAACATCTTGGGAACCGAAGGCCCGAATATGTCGGCGTCAAGCAATCCCACCTTATAGCCGAGTCGCGCCAAAGCCACAGCCAGATTGCTCGCAACGGTCGACTTGCCCACTCCGCCTTTGCCCGACGACACACCTATGATGTTTTTAACACCGGGAAGCGGATTCTCTCGCGGTTCGGGAGTTGTGTGACGGAATTTCACAGCAATGTTTCCCTTTATCTCCACCTCGGGCGAGATGTAGGTATTAATAGCCGTTTCGGCAGCCTTAACGAGCGACTTCACAAAGGGATCGGTCGACTTGTCGAAAATCAGCGAAAAGCTCACCTTGTTACCGTCGATGCGAATGTCGTCCTCCACCATTCCAAGTTCGACGATGTTCTTGCCGTTACCCGGATAACGCACATTGGTAAGCGCGTCAAGAATAAGACGAGGATATAATGTTTCCATATCTATGATGTTGTTTTATTGTTTTATGAATCTTATTTTTCACTTTGACTCCCCTTAGGGCGCACTTCGGGATTGTTGCACAGTTCGGGACATTGAAGCTCCCCGCGCGAGAAACTTCGATAGGTGTCGTGCTCTATCTCCACATCGGGCTCCTGCAACGGAGTTTCACGGTCAAGCTTCCACGCTATATATTTTATGGTAAGTCCGCGGTCGAGCCACTGCTGCTCATAGAAAGTGCGTATGCCGAGTATGTCACCGTCCACCGTAGCGTCATTATACAAGTCGGCGGTATCGGTAATCACCTCAAAACCGTTGAGCTGCGTCATCAGTCGCGTATAGGTATAAAGGAAGGGGCTGTCACTCTTAAGGTTTATTACGCCGCCATCCTTCATCACTTGACGGTAAAGTCCGAGAAAGCGGGTTCCGGTAAGACGCTTTGTCACCTTCTTCATCTGCGGGTCGGGGAAGGTAATCCATATCTCGTCAACCTCGTCGGGCGCAAAAAAGTAGGGAAGCAACTCTATGTTGGTACGCAGAAACGCGGCATTTTTCATTCCGCGTTCACGCACCTGACAAGCTCCGGTCCACATGCGGGCGCCCTTTATGTCGATGCCTATGAAATTGCGGTCGGGATACCTTTCGGCAAGTCCTACCGTGTACTCACCCTTTCCGCAACCCAGTTCAAGCACAATGGGATTGTCGTTATGAAAATAGTCGCGCCTCCAGCTGCCCTTTATCGGGAATCCCGACTCCTTAAGCACACCAAACGGATATTGGAACACGCAATCCATCGTGGCCATGTCGTTGAATTTCTTTAACTTGTTCTTGCCCATGTCATATACACATTTCAAGATTTATAATGCACTTCACCGGATACAGGGCCACTATTTCGCTCCGCTGCAACTCGATGTCGTCAAAGTTCTCATTGCGACTGCGCAGTATCACCTTTTCAGGGTCGTCGGGATGCTTGCGCACATATTTCACTACACGAAAATCATCGGTAACCACTACATATATCTGTCCCCACAATATCGATGAAGGGTCGCTCTCGCGATCGATTGCAAGGTAACCGCCATTGCGTATGACAGGCTGCATCGACTCGCCCGACACCTTAACCACACACCAGTCACGGTTCAAGTTGGGCAGATTGATGCATCCTATAATGTTTTCGCGAGTCAGCTCACGGCTGAGAACCGTAGTTCCCGCTGCCACATCGATATTATAGACCGGCATTCCCTCCTGTGATTGACTCACAGGTCGCTCGACATCATCGGCATCGTTATCGTGAGCCAGCGACATCTTTTCATAAGGCAACCCCATACCATCCTTAAGCCACGACTTCGACACGTTGAGGTTTACTATTATCCTGTTGATCAATGCGTCACTCACCGGAAGCCTTCCGCTCAAATATTTCGACACATTGGATGCATCGATACCGATAAGCTTGGCAAGCCCGGCCTGGGAAAGATGGTTGAGATACATCAGGTGACGTATACGACCTATTATTCCGCCTTGAGTATGTGATGTTTCCATAATAGTGATTTTTAACAATGCAAATTTACATATAAATTGCAAATATACAATCGGTTCTATCGTTAATATTTAGCTAAAAAATAAGTAAAAAACCGCTGAGAAGCCAATTTTGAATAAATATGCTTGCTTGTAATATATATAAAGGGTAACTTTGCGCGGTTTTTCATCCCAAATAGATAATCATGTCAACATACACTGAAGACAGGCGCAAGGTAACCACCCACCGCCTTACCGAAATGAAGCAGCGCGGTGAAAAAATCGCAATGCTCACAGCCTACGACTACTCAATGGCCAAATTGATCGACGAGGCCGGAATGGATGTAATACTCGTAGGAGATTCAGCATCAAATGTAATGGCCGGTAACATAACCACACTGCCCATAACTCTTGACCAGATGATCTACCACGCCAAGTCGGTAGTAAAAGGAGTCAGCCGCGCACTTGTAGTAGTAGACCTTCCCTTCGGAAGTTATCAAGGCAACAGCAAGGAAGCACTTGCTTCAGCCGTACGTATAATGAAAGAAAGCCATGCCGAGGCTGTAAAGATGGAAGGAGGAGCTGAAATACGCGAATCGATAGAACGTGTTTTATGCGCCGGTATCCCCGTAATGGGACACCTCGGACTGACACCTCAGTCAATCAATAAATTCGGCACCTACGCCGTACGCGCCAAGGAAGAAGCCGAAGCCAACAAGCTGATAGAAGATGCCAAAATGCTTGAGGAAATCGGATGTTTCGCTCTCGTACTCGAAAAGATTCCCGCAACACTTGCCACTCGTGTGGCACAGGAAGTGTCGATTCCCGTCATAGGCATCGGAGCCGGAGGCGGCACCGACGGTCAGGTTCTCGTAATGCACGACATGCTCGGAATCAACAAGGGCTTCTCTCCGCGATTCCTTCGCCGTTATGCCGACCTTTCAACCGTCATCAACGATGCAGTGGCATGCTACATCGACGATGTAAAGACCGGCGACTTCCCCAACTCATCGGAACAATACTAAGAGCCGTCACTACACACGGCAAAAAAAATACGCGCAGCCTGCTGAATTGACAGCACGCTGCGCGATTTTAATTTCTTAATTGTTTAATCCCGAGGTGAAATTATTTGCCAAGCGCATCCTTAAGCTTATCGGCACCCTGCTGAACAGCGTCGGCAGCCTTGCCCTTAATTTCCTCAGCCTTGTCGGCGGCTTTTGCCTTAACTTCATCAGCCTTAGCTTCAGCTGCGGCCTTTGTTTCAGCGGTCTTGTCGGCAACTGCCTGCTGAGCCTGATCGGCGGCTGCGCTTATGCTGTCGCCAACTGCCGATGCAGCATCGTCAACCTTGCCGGGAAGTGCGTCAACGCCGCTCTTCAGCGTTTCAAAAGCACCTGCCAGAGAGGGCACCTTCTCCTTGATTGTAGGCTCCACCTTGTCAAGGAACGCCTTTGCCTCGTCAACCTTACCCTCGGCAACAAGCTTCTGATAGTAAGCCTGAGCCTGAGCTGCGTAGGCCTTCAAGCTGTCGGGATTGGTGCAATTCTCAATCTTTGACTGCATTGAAGATGCTTCGTCCTGAACTTTCTTCTCTCCGCTACAAGCGGCAAAAACCATAGTAGCAACCACTGCTACCGAAAAAATAATCTTTTTCATTTTTCCTTAATAAAAATTTCACACTAACATAGTAACAAATTTATTGCTAAATGTTTCATAAAAATATATTTTTTGTGAAAAAAAATTTGACTCCATGTGTGCAAAATCCAAATTTTTCACACTTTTTATATAAAGAATCCAAAATAAAATTGCTTTTACAAAAAATATGTTATATATTTGTGGCGTGAAAGTTGACCAAATCACAAAAACAAACCGTATTAAGCATAATCACATCCCTGTATACACTTTACAACATTTATTAGAGCCTTGTCGTGAGATACGGCTCTTTTTTCTTTTTTATGACCGCTCGATTTGTTGTGTGAACGATATTTAGTAACTTTGTAGTTCATAGATTGATGTAATGGACACAAACAACAATTCAGCAGTCAACGCACCCATCAAGCGCACTGTTCTCGATTATAACGACATCGTGGAGATAGCTCCACAGGCCCGCGGTCACGAAAAGCTCGTGAACCGTGTGCTTCATTGGCTCTCGGTCGACAAGGTGAACGATGTACATGACCGCTACTGCGACAAGCCCGGTCCCGAATTTGCCCGCAATCTTCTAAAGGATTTCGACATAAATCTACGCATCGACGGAAAGGAAGTACTCGACAACCTTCCCGAAGGAGCCTTCATCACCGTAAGCAACCACCCGTTTGGCGCTCTCGACGGAATATCGCTCATAGCAATGATGGGCTCGATACGCCCCTCGTTTAAAGTGATGGTGAACATGGTGCTTAACCACATATCGGCAATGAGGCCCAACTTCATAGCCGTTGACGCGCTTGCATCGGACGACCCGGCCAAGAAAGCCGTGTCGATGAAAGGCATCAAGGAAGCCATTATGCAGGTACGCCGCGGAAATCCCATCGGATTCTTCCCTGCCGGAGCCGTAAGCAAAATCAACGGCAAGCTGCGCATCGAAGACCGCGAATGGCAACCCTCGATCATACGACTCATCCAGCAACTCAACGTGCCTGTGATACCTATATATTTCCACGGCCACAACAGCCTGTGGTTCAACATTCTCGGCATGATAAGCTGGCAACTGCGCACACTGCGCCTTCCCGCCGAGGTGTGGCGCAAATGTCACACTACAATACACGTATCGGTGGGCGACATCATAACTCCCGAGGAGCAGAAACAGCATGAATCGGTGGAAGCTCTCGGAACATTCCTGAAAAGTAAAACCTACGAATTACGCGACCGTCGATGAGCTTAGTAGACATTTCAGCTGAAGTACAGCAGGCCAAGGCCCGATTCGGAATCGTTGGAAACGCTCCGGCGCTCACCGCCGCAGTCCAGCGCGCGCTGCGCGTGGCCCCGATCGACCTGTCGGTGCTCATAACCGGCGAAAGCGGCACGGGCAAGGAGTTTTTTCCGCAGATAATACATCAGTACGGCGCACGCAAGCACTCCAAGTACATCGCCGTAAACTGCGGCGCGATACCCGAAGGCACTATCGACTCCGAGCTTTTCGGTCATGAGAAGGGAGCGTTTACCGGCGCCGTGGCATCGCGCAAAGGTTACTTTGAGGAAGCCGACGGCGGCACTATATTCCTCGATGAGGTCGCCGAACTTCCATTGACCACACAGGCCCGACTGCTGCGAGTGCTCGAAAGCGGCGAGTTCATAAAAGTGGGCTCTTCGACCGTACAGAAAACCAACATACGCATCGTGGCGGCAACCAATGTCGACATGATGAAGGCCATCGAGAAAGGCCGATTCCGCGAGGACCTCTATTACCGACTCTCGACAGTGCACATAACCGTGCCGCCCCTGCGCGAAAGAGGCGGTGACATACTGCTGCTCACGCGAAAATTCGCAGCCGATTTTGCCGAACGTTATCGCACACCCGCCGTGACATTTGAGGAGAGCGCGTCACATGCATTGCTGCACTACCGATGGCCCGGAAACGTAAGACAATTAAAGAATGTAGTAGAACAGATAGCGCTTTTTGAAGCCGGGAATGAAATAACCGCCGAAAACCTTCACGGTTATCTGCCGTCGGCAACATCGGTTTTCACACCCACCGTATCGCAGGAAGGAGGACACTCCTATGCCTCGGAGCGCGAGTTGCTGTTCAACATGATATTCCGCATGCGCAACGAAATCGACTCATTGCGGTCGACTGTCGAATCGCTTGAAATGCAAAACGGACGACACTCCTACAACGAAGCCGTTACGGTCGACGACTCACCCCGTTCACTGGTGCGTTACACCCCGGTACACGACCTGCTTAAAGAGCAGCCCGCACCGCAAGCCGATGCCGAAAACATCGACTCGGGCATGACGCTCGAGGACACCGAACGCGAAACAATCAAGCGTGCGCTTGAACGCAATGAAGGCCGTCGCAAGGCCACGGCACAGGAGCTAAACATATCGGAGCGCACACTCTATCGCAAAATCAAGGAATACGGACTCGAATAGTACACAAAAACATAAACCAATACAATATCCGCAAAATGCGCAACAACTTCATGTCACGATATAAAAGCCGGCTGGCCGGAATAGCCGTACTTTGCCTCACCGTAATGCTCGCATTCCAAAGCTGCACGATAAGCTACAAGTTCAACGGAGCCGCACTCGACTATAATGTCTACAAGACGATAAGAGTGTCACAGTTCCCCATACGAGCCGCCCTGGTATATCCTCCTCTGCAGCAACTGTTTGAGAACGAATTACTCGACTACATAACGCGCAACACCCGACTTCAGGTTGTGGACGGAGCAAGCGACCTCGAGATGGAAGGCGAAATAACCGGCTACAGCCTCAGTCCGCAGGCCGTAACCGAAAACGCCATCGCGTCAAAGACACGACTAACAATAACCGTGAGAGTGAAATACACCGACACCAAGAATGAGAAAAACGATGTCGACCAAACCTTCTCGGCCTATCAGGACTTCGACAGCTCCGAAATGCTGACCGATGTGCAGGATCAGCTGTGTCAGGAGATTACCGACCAGCTCGTAGACCTTATTTTCAACGCCACCCTCGGTAATTGGTAATCGACAAGCAATGGAAACTCTGCGTGAAACACTTGTACGCTTGCTTGAAAACAGCTCCGACAAAGTCGACTCGTCATGGGTCGATGAGATGTCACGCCAATACCCCTACTTCACCGTCCCCGCGCTGCTGCAGGTGAAGCGTGACAACGGCATGAGCGACGAACGCAGGCGCAAACTGCTGCGGCGCATAGCCTTGAACACTCCGTCAAAGGATGTGCTCTACTCTATAGTCGAGCCGATGGCCGCCGACATAGCCGACATATATCCGCCCGACGACCGTCCGTCGGCACCCACGACCGATGAAGCAATCGACACCTTCATCGTAAACTACGGAAAGCCGACCCCCCGCGAGGACGAGCTGCTTGAGCGCCTCATATTCAACCCCACCCCCGACTACGCCCTACTGCTCGCCGACGAAGAGGAGCACAGCCTGCCCCTGCCCGAAGAAGCTGCAGGCGACAGCCGGGAGAGCTTGATAAACGCATTTATCATCAAGAGCAAGGAAAATCACGGACACTTCCCGGCGACAAGCGAAGAGAGCGCCGAGAAGCCCGAAGACACCGTCAGTGAAAAAACGCCCGAAGAACCCATTCAGGCCCCTGAAGTGCAGGATGACTCCCTATTAAGCGAAAGTTTGGCCAAAATTTACATAAAACAACACCGTTATGCCAAAGCTTTTGAAATTATAAGCGGTTTAAGTTTGAAATATCCGGAAAAAAGTGTTTACTTTGCAGACCAATTACGTTTCTTACAGAAACTTATCATAAATCAGCAATATCAAAAACAAAAATAACAACAAAAAACAATGCATGTAGTCGTTATCACTCTCACTGTTATCGCCTCGATTCTCATGATCGGAGTGGTACTTATACAGAAATCAAAAGGCGGAGGCCTTTCTTCACAATTCGGTGGTGCCAACCAGGTAATGGGTGTACGCCGCACCAATGACTTCATCGAAAAAGCAACATGGTGGATTGCCGGTGCAATATGCCTTCTTGCCATACTCGGTGTATTCACAATGCCGCGCAACATCATCAAAAGCTCATCGCGCATCGTGCCTCAGGCTACCGAACAGACTCAGCCCGCCGACTTCAACTCCGATGTAGCTCCCGCAGCAACTCCCGTGCTTCCCACAGCACCTGCAACAGCTCCCGAAGGCGAATAATAACGCACAAAAGCGTAAAATACACAGCGCACCCTGCGGTACACAATCTACAGCAGGGTGCCTTTTTATCTTTTTATATACAACTGCATAGACCATAAACTACTGCTTTCGGCTAAATACAGCCACTGAATAACAGCGTTTTTTGATTAAGCGGTCATAAAATAGATGATTTTTATAACATTTTGCTTTGTTTGTAAAAAATAATCACTACTTTTGCTTTCCATTTCAACTCAAAACGATAATTTTGTTCCTATATGGAAAGAATTGACAACCTTGACCGAAAAATACTTGAGATAGTGATGCGCAATGCACGAATCCCGTCAAAGGATGTGGCAACAGAGTGTGGCGTGTCGCGCGCTGCAATACATCAGCGCATTCAACGAATGATTGATTTGAAGGTAATCACAGGATCGGGCTATCATGTAAATCCCAAAGTGCTCGGTTACCGCACATGCACCTACATAGGCGTTAATCTTGAACGTGGAGCCATGTATCGTGATGTAGTCCCCGAACTTGAAAAAATCCCCGAGGTAGTAGAATGTCACTTCACTACCGGCCCCTACACCATGCTGATAAAGCTATATGCTCGCGACAACGAGCATCTTATGGAGCTGCTTAACGACAAAATACAGATGATTCACGGTGTAAAAGGCACCGAAACGCTCATTTCGCTTGATGACAGCATCAACCGCGAAATTCCGGTACACTACGAATAACAAGGATTTTTACATTCGCCCCTATATAGAAAGTCCCTGCCGTTTATGAGCGGCAGGGACTTATTTTATATATGGTGTGCGATACTACTTACTTTTTGGGAGTTTCGTTTACACCTGCTACTTCTACAGTGAACACGAGAGTCTGGTTGGGGCCAATCTTTGCGTAGGGTTGTCCTTCAACACCGTAAGCAAGGTCACCGGGGATGTAGAGGATGTACTTGGCACCCTTCTTCATCAGCTTAAGACCTTCACCGAAACCGGGCACTACGCTGCGGGGGCTGAATGTGCGGGCCTCACCCTTTGAATCGTCAAATACGGTTCCGTCGGTAAGCTCACCCTTATAGATGACAGCCACACGGTCGGTATCGGTTATTGAATCACCGGCACCTTCAGTGATCACCTTATATGAAAGACCCGATTCGGTAGTCTTTATTGAGGGATCCTTTGCCTTCAAGTCGGCAATGAACTTCTCGCCTGCCTCACGATTGGCCTTTGCCTCGGGAGCATTTTCAAGCTCAGCCTTGCGACGCTCCTCGCTGCGCTGCTGCGCACGCTGCATCATCAACTGGAGAGCCATGTTGTTGGCCGACAACTCATCCGAGTTTACACTGTCGGCAAGGAATGCCTTCTTAAACGAAGCCATGAACACGTTGCGGTCGATATCGATGCCGCCCTGCTTGGCCATAGCGTCAAAGTTCTGTGCGAGGTTTACACCTGCACGCAATCCCTGAAGATATGCGATATCCGATGTATCGGCCATGATGGCAACCTGCATACCGCGTATATAGGCATCCTTCTTAAGCTGTTCGGGAGTCATTGACTGACCAAGACTTCCGGCGATTTCCGAGCCGATTACCTTTCCGGCGAGTTCGGCGATTGAATCATTGAACGCAGCGTCCTCATTTCCGGCCGCGTTGCTTTTATTGCATGCGGTAGCGCTAAAAAGCATTGCGCATACTCCGCAAGCCATAAATAATTTCTTCATAATTCCTTTTTTGATTTGATTATAAATTGGTTTAATTCACTTTTATAAGCTCTACATCGAATATCAAGGTAGAGTTGGGGCCGATTATGTTACCGGCGCCGTTAGGTCCGTAAGCAAGGTTTGACGGAATGAAAAGACGCCACTTTGCGCCCTCCTTCATCATTTGAAGAGCCTCGACCCATCCGGGTATCACCTGAGTTACGCCGAAAGTTGCAGGTGCTCCGCGGTCGACCGAGCTGTCAAATACAGTACCGTCGATGAGCTTGCCGGTGTAATGTACGGTAACGTTGTCGCCTGCTGAAGGCTGCTTGCCTGTTCCCTCTTCCAGCACCTCATACTGAAGACCCGAAGGAGTAACGTTAACTTCCACGCGCTTGCCGTTCTCTTCAAGGAAAGCCTTTCCGGCAGCGGCATTCACCTCACCCATCTTCTGAGCGGCTGCACGCTGCTCCTCTTCCATGGCCTGGAAGAAAATGCGTATCTCTTCCTTTGCCTCGTCATAGCTCATTTTAGGTTTGGCGCCTTCAAAAACAGCGGCAACTCCGTCGGCAAAATCGCTGACATTGATAGTCTTGATACCCGAATTGCGGAAATTATTTCCCATACTCAACCCTAAAGCATAGCTTATACGGTCTAAATCTTGGTTATCCATGTTGTTTATAATTAAGTAAAAAATTTCGATAACTTTACCAAGCTACAAATTTAGATAGAATATTTGGATTGTCAAAAAATCTGATATATGCCACATGAATCATTTGACGACTGCGTCCTCCGACACAATCATATTTTACCTCTGTTTGCAGTCACTCAACCATATAACATAACATCCTCGACCAATGTTCCGCAACCCCGCTCCAACACCATGATAAACAATATTTTTTAACCCTTCCGATAAATAGGAACATTTATAAAGACGATTGTTTCAATTATTACTAATTTTGTGTAATTTTGTAGCTAACGACTAAAATTTATTGCCATTATATTATGAAACTGCTTTTAAGTGCCATTTTGGCCGGCGTAGTGGCTTTCAACGCCAGCGCTGATGACAAGGCTGCCAAAAACGACAGCACAGGATTCAAATTCACCGATGTGAAAGTGGTCAAGACCACACCCGTTAAGGACCAGAACCAGACAGGTACATGCTGGTGTTTCTCAGGAAACTCATTCTTTGAGGAAGAAGCCATGCACAAAGGCGCTCCCGAAGTCGATCTCAGCGAAATGTTTGTTGTGCGCAACTGTTACATCGACAAAGCAAAGAAATATGTAAGGATGAACGGTGCCACCAATTTTTCACAGGGAGGCAGCATCCTTGATGTGCCCTACGTGTGGGAACACTACGGCGCAATGCCCGAAGAAGCTTACGCAGGCCTGAACTATGGCGAGAAAAAGCACGTTCACGGCGAGCTTTCGTCTGTCATGAAGGCCTATCTTGACGCAGTTATCGCCAAGCACGACCGCAAATATTCAACCGCATGGCTCAAAGGATTTGAAGGAATCCTCGACGCTTATTTAGGCGAAGTGCCTGAATCGTTCACCTATAAAGGCAAAACCTACACCCCGCAAAGTTTCGCAGCCGAGCTCAATCTCGACATGGACGACTATGTGCCCCTCACCTCGTTTACCCATCACCCCTACTACAAGCCTTTCGGTCTTGAGGTGTCCGACAACTGGCTTTGGGGCAACTACTATAATGTGCCTCTTGACGAGCTTAAGGCTGTTGTCGACAACGCTATCGACAAAGGCTACTCGGTTGTATGGGCTGCCGATGTAAGCGAAGGCGGCTTCAAGTGGAATGAAGGCTTTGCCGTAATGCCTAAGGAAAAGAACGAGAAGGATCTTACCGGTACCGAACTCGCCCGTTGGGTGAAGCTTTCCGACCGTGACCGCGCCAACTCACGCTTCGACATAAAGGGTCCGGTTGAAGAGATGGAAATCACCCCCGAGATACGCCAGGATATGTTTGACCGTCAGGAAACGACCGACGACCACGGCATGGTAATCGTAGGCAAGGCCGTAGACCAGAAGGGCAACAAGTACTACAAGGTCAAGAATTCGTGGGACACCAACCAGATATATGACGGATATTTCTACGTATCTGAACCCTATTTCCTCGCAAAGACTCTCAGCATACTCGTCAACCGCAACGCAATACCTGCGGCAACAGCGGCAAAGATAAAGTAACAACTCATCAACACCCGCAATTGCACACCAATGCCGGTAAATGATTTCAACCAACGCACGGCTCTGCTGCTCGGCAACGAAGCAGTGGAGCTGCTTGCTACACGGCGCATAACCGTTGTGGGCACCGGCGGCGTGGGCAGTTACGCGGTGGAGATGCTCGCACGCGCAGGTGTGGGCCACATAACCATCGTCGATGCCGATGTAGTAGCCCCGAGCAATCTCAACCGACAGCTGCCGGCTCTACACTCGACAATAGGAGCACCCAAGGTCGAGGTCATGAAACGCCGCATCCACGACATAAATCCGGAATGTACCGTCACGGCATTGGAGATGTTCATGACTCCTGATAACGTATCGTCGATTCTCGGCGACAATCCCCACTATGTCATCGACGCCATCGACTCAATAGCGCCAAAGATAGCCTTGATTCAGCACTGCTGTCGCAATAAGATCAA
Source organism: Muribaculum sp. NM65_B17 (assembly GCF_004793735.1). Classification (NCBI taxonomy): domain Bacteria; kingdom Pseudomonadati; phylum Bacteroidota; class Bacteroidia; order Bacteroidales; family Muribaculaceae; genus Muribaculum; species Muribaculum sp. NM65_B17. The sequence continues at coordinate 206,843 of NZ_SRYY01000004.1, read as the reverse complement.
GCTGATATCGTCGATGGGTGCAGGAGGACGCGTCGACCCCACGAAAATACGTTATGCCGACATTTCCGAAACATTCCATGACGGGCTTGCCCGAGTTGTGCGTCAGCGGCTTAAACAGTGCGGAATAACCTCAGGCGTAAAAGTAGTGTTTTCTACTGAACAGGCTCAACGCAGTTCACTGATGTTCACCGACGAGATGCCCTGCAAGGCTTCATCATTCGGAACCGTGGCATGGATACCGGCCATATTCGGCATGATGCTTGCCGCCTATGCCATAAACAGCATTACAGGAAAAAGATGATACAAGTACGCGACATATCAAAGAGCTACGGCAACCTGCAAGTGCTCTCCGACATAAACCTCGACATTATGAAGAGCGAAATAGTGTCGATTGTGGGTCCCAGCGGAGCGGGAAAGACAACTCTGCTGCAAATAATAGGCACTCTCGAACGCCCCGACTCAGGACGGGTGCTTTACGACGACGAGGATGTCATGTCGCTTAAGGACGCACGACTTGCTAAATTCCGCAACCGCAACATAGGCTTTGTTTTCCAGTTTCATCAACTTTTGCCCGAGTTTACCGTTGTTGAGAATGTGGCAATGCCGGCACTTATCGGAGGCAGCAGCCGTGCCGATGCGTTTTCCAAAGCCAAGGAGCTGATAGAGTACCTCGGACTCACCGCACGGGCCGACCATAAGCCGGCCCAGCTTTCGGGAGGCGAGCGACAGCGTGCCGCAGTGGCGCGCGCACTTGTCAACAGCCCCCGTGTAGTGCTCGCCGACGAGCCGTCGGGAAGCCTCGACAGCCACAACAGGCGTGAACTGCACAAGCTGTTCTTTGACCTTCGCCGCGACATGGGACAAACATTTGTCATCGTCACCCATGACGAGTCGCTGGCCGCCGACACCGACCGCATAATACACATGCGTGACGGTCACATAACTGAAATAATAAATCAAAAATAAGACACCATTGCCTAGATGACACATATTTTCCGACATAAGACAATAGCATCATTCATGGCCGCACTAATGGCCGTGACCTTGAGCTCATGCAGCGACGAGGAGTATAGCACCGAGATGATGCTGAGCGACATTGTCACTGTCACATCGGTGGGCAATGACACACGGTTTGAATTTCAACGTTACGATGACTCTCCGCTCATAAAACTCACCGCCGGCAATGTCGACCTCCCTGAAAAAATCGTCAACAACCGCGTGTTGCTCCGATATTATCCCGAATCGGGAGAACCCTATGTTTCAGGAGCCATAAAGGTTGTGGGACTCACGCTAATAAACAACGACACAACGCGCATACGCCCTATCGAAAAATACAACTGGACAGCCACGCCGGTATTCCTTAACTCGATATGGCGCACCGGCAACTACCTGAACCTGCGCATGAAAGTGGAATACTCCGAAAAACCGCGCCAATTCGGACTTGTGGTCGACTCTCTCACACTGAAAAATCCGCAGCCCGAGGTCTACCTCGTCCATGACAAGCAAGGTCAGCCCGAAAACTACATGATGGAAACCTATGCTTCATTCGATATGACCAACGTGTGGTCACTCCCCACTTGTCAGTCGATAAAAGTACATGTCAACGACATAAACCTGAAAAAGGATGTCTACATATTCACTAAAAAACAATAACACTCTCACGATATGGATAACAACAACGGAAAAAAGAACGAGATTAAGATAGAGCTTACTCCCGAAGTGGCAAACGGTCACTATGCCAATCTCGCAATGATAGTACATTCACCTAACGAATTCTTCATGGACTTCATCGCGCTTGCGCCAAACCTGCCGCAAGCCAAGGTTCAGAGCCGTATAATCATGACTCCCGAAAATGCGAAACAACTGCTTTTTGCCCTGCGAGAGAATGTAGAACTGTATGAGAAGACATTCGGCGTGATTGAGCCTCGCCGCCCTATGGGAAACAACGGTGACCTGCCCAATCCCTTCAAAGCTTGATAATTTAAACGTAACTCACTAAAATCACTACAATGATCGAAAACTATCTTTCTTTATATAATTCCCTGTCACGCCGCAAGGAACGTTTCGTGCCAATACATGAAGGAAGAGTGGGAATGTATGTATGCGGTCCCACTGTCTACGGTGACGGACATCTCGGTCACGCACGCCCCGCAATAACGTTCGACATCCTTTACCGCTACCTCACTCATCTCGGCTACAAGGTGCGTTATGTGCGCAACATAACCGATGTGGGCCATCTTGAACACGATGCCGACGAAGGTGAGGACAAGATTGCCAAGAAAGCCCGTCTTGAACAACTCGAACCCATGGAAGTCGTGCAACACTACCTCAACCGCTACCACAAGGCCATGGACGACCTGAACGTACTGCCGCCGTCGATCGAGCCTCACGCATCGGGTCACATTATCGAGCAGATTGAATATATAAAGAAGATTCTTGACAGCGGATATGCCTATATCAGCGAAGGTTCGGTATATTTCGATGTCCCCAAATACAATCGCGACCACCATTACGGCAAACTTTCGGGACGCAACATCGATGAGCTGCTCGCAACCACACGTGCACTTGACGGTCAGCAGGAGAAGCACAATCCGGCCGATTTCGCCCTCTGGAAAAAAGCCGCGCCCGAACATATAATGCACTGGCCTTCGCCCTGGAGCGAGGGATTCCCCGGCTGGCACCTTGAATGCTCGACCATGGGCGAAAAATATCTCGGTGAAACATTCGACATACACGGAGGCGGCATGGACCTGATGTTCCCCCATCACGAATGTGAGATAGCTCAGTCGGTGGCTCACAACGGCAAAGAAACCGTACACTACTGGATGCACAACAACATGATCACCATCAACGGACAGAAGATGGGCAAATCACTCGGAAACTTCATCACACTCGATGAGTTCTTCACCGGCTCGCATCCGTCGCTTGAACAGCCCTACTCTCCCATGACCATACGCTTCTTCATCCTGCAGGCTCAATACCGAAGCACTCTTGACTTCTCTAACGAAGCGCTCCAGGCTTCGGAGAAGGCTCTTAACCGAATGCTTGAAGGATGGCGACGACTCTACGAACTTACGCCGTCGGAAACATCGACCATAGATGTAAAAGGACTTCGAGCAAAATGCTATGAGGCAATGGACGACGACCTCAACACGCCTATTGTAATCGCACACCTCTTTGAGGCATGCCGACTCATAAATCAGGTCAATGACGGAAAGGCCACAGCCACAGCCGACGACATCAAGGAACTGAAAGAGCTCTTTGACATATTCCTGATCGACATTCTTGGTATACGCACCGACATTCTCGGTAACGGAGCGTCATCGGGCGAGGCGCTGAAGCCCTTTGAGGATGCTGTGGGACTGCTTCTCGACATCCGCGCTAAAGCAAAGGCATCAAAGGATTGGGCCACAAGCGACCTTATACGCAATCGACTCGGTGAAATAGGTTTTGACATAAAGGACACCAAGGACGGCTACGAATGGAGCCTCAAAAAATAGCGATTCATAACTGAAAAAATGGCTCGTACGCTATCCGACAACGGAGCTTGGAAAGGACATCTGGCAATGTTGTTTGCCAATATGGTGTGGGGTATAATGGCCCCTATCTCCAAGACCATACTGCTTACAGGGCTGGTCAGCCCGATTGCTCTCTCGGCGATAAGAATCGCCGGGGGAGCTTTGGTTTTCTTCTTGATGGACATGATGCTGCCCTCGTCCATCGTAAAGAAGGAAAAAATAATGCGAGGCGACTACATGAAGCTGTTTCTCGCATCCATCCTGATGATTGCCTGCAACCAAGGGCTTTACATCATGGGAGTCGGACTGACATCACCCATCGACGCTACTGTCATGTGTACCATAACGCCTATTTTCACCATGATTCTTGCGGCAATACTCATAGGAATGCCCATAACATGGATGAAGGCTGCCGGAGTGGCCGTAGGCCTTGGAGGTGCACTGATGCTTGTATTGTCGGACAACGACAGCTCCCACGGCTCGACCAACCCCATACTTGGCGACATCCTGTGCCTTGCCGCCCAATTCTGCGCCGCGTTGTACTACGTGATATTCAAGGACATAATAAGCCGCTATTCGCCATGGACCATGATGAAGTGGATGTTCTGGTTCTCGGCCGTCACCTACGTTCCATGTTGTCTGCCATGGCTCATGGAGGTCGACTACGCCTCGCTGCCTCCTTTCGTGTGGTGGTCGATAGCCTACATCATCATTTTCGCATCGTTCATCGCCTACCTGCTCATACCCTACTCCCAGCGTCTGCTTAAGCCTACGGTAGTGAGCATGTACACCTATTTCCAGCCTGTGTTCTCGGCCCTGCTTGCAACAGCAATAGGAATAGCCGCATTCGGATTGACCAAAATCACCGCAACGGCGCTGATATTCATAGGTGTGGCTTTCGTCACGCGTTCCACTACCGACAAGCCGCAACCGGCAAAACAATAAACCCGCACGATGGATACGATGCAGTTTGCCGAGCTTGTCGTGAGCTCATTGCCCTACACCCCCACTTCACAGCAAGTCGAGGTGATAGCGGCGTTGTCACGGTTCTGCTCGTCACGCACACCTTCCGATACCGTATTCCTGCTCAACGGTTATGCCGGCACGGGAAAGACATCGTTATGTGCCGCACTTGTACGCACACTCAATTCGGTGGGCATAGGCACCGTGCTGCTCGCGCCTACGGGACGCGCCGCCAAGGTGCTCGGTGCATTTGCCAAGCACCCCTCCTACACTATACACAGGCGCATCTACAGCGTGGGAGGCAACGACATCACATCGGCACGTGTGCTCCGTCAGGCACGTAACAACTCGACCAATGTCGTATTCATCGTCGACGAAGCATCCATGATAGGCGACGACAGCTCATCGGGCAATCTTCTTGAAAACCTTGTACACTATGTCTATTCAGGCATCAACTGCCGACTGATTCTACTCGGCGACACCGCCCAGCTGCCACCTGTAGGATGCGAAGAGAGTCCTGCCATGAGCGTTAAGCAGCTGCGGTCGCTCGGGTTGAGAGTCAATCGCGCGGTGCTCACTGCAACCGTCAGGCAGGCATCCGACTCCGGAATCCTATATAACGCCACATGGCTTAGACGTGCTATGAAAAAGGATCCACTGCCCCCGCCAAAGCTCACCGTAACACCATTTGGCGATGTAAACGTAGTCGACGGTGAAGAACTTGAGGACATGATAAACGAAGCCTACGCACGTGACGGAGTATCCCAAACAATCCTGATAACACGCTCCAACAAACGCGCCACCGAGTTTAATCTCGCAATACGCTCACGCATATTCTACAGCGAAGAGGAGCTTGCTTCCGAAGAACTGCTTCTTGTCGCAAAAAACAACTACTACTGGAGCAAGGAGATAAAGGGGCTCGACTTCATTGCCAACGGCGATGTCGCGATGGTTGAAAAGATATATGCCACCGAGTCACGCTACGGTCACCGGTTTGCCGATGTAAGATTACTGCTCCCCGACCGTGAAATAACCCTTGACTGTAAGATTATGCTCGACACTCTTGTATCGGACGACGCTTCAATGAGCCGCGAGGTCATGATGAAACTCTACGAGAGCATAGTCGCCGACCCCGACGACAGCGAGCAGTCGGCAGCCACACGAGCCGCCAATGCCTTGAAGAGCCCCTACTTCAATGCAATACAGGTGAAGTATGCCTACGCCGTGACATGTCACAAGGCGCAGGGCGGACAATGGAGCAATGTTTTTATCGACATGAGCTACATTCCTCCCGAAGCGATGGGAATCGACTTCTATCGTTGGCTGTACACTGCCGTGACACGCGCCACCTACAATCTATACCTTCTGAGCCCTACGGTTGAAATAATCTGATTGCGTTATAATCAAATCTATTTTTCACTAACCATGATTACAATTTGGTTAATTGATGGTCTGTTTTAATCGTTTTTATACTACGCTTTTCACAAAAATCCCTATTTTTGCAATATTAACCTAACATGACATAATGTCCCGATTAAAACTATTTCTGTTCGTCACACTGCTGATGATGAACATCAATCATCTATTATCAGCACCTATATCTGTTCGTGACAGTTTGCAGCGTGAACTATCCCGTTCAAAAACCGTTGCCGACAGTCTGAACATAATGTATAATATATTCGACATTACACCACGCAAGGATCAAAAGGAAATAGGTAATGAACTTTACGAATTTGCCAAGGCAAACAAGCTCTACGATGTACAGCTTGACATACTTCGTAATCTCTCAAACCTATATCTGATCGCACCGTCCGATTCGATGCACAAAGTGCTAATAGCCGAAACCGAACTCGTTCCTGAGAGCGATGACAAGAAAATGACAAAACTTTTTCTTGAAATAGCGCTTAACGCCAAACAAGCAAGCAACGCAACCGAAGCCGAGCGCCAGTACCGACTGCGCGAGCTTATGAAAGAATACAACGAAGAACCCAGCAACGACCTGTACGACCGCATAAGGCAGCTCTTCAACCTATGCATATATCTTGGAACCACAACCCACGGTGAGCTATATGTCGACTATGCCAACAAGCTAATAAACCTCATCAATCGACTGCCCCAGGAATATAACCCGCTACGCAATATGTACTATTCGCAGATGGGGCCCATATACACGGCCAATAACCAGTATGTTCAGGCTATAGCCGCCGATAAGGAGCAGCTGAAAATAGTCAAAGAGCTTGAAAAACGTTACCGCAGTCAAGGACGACGCTACAGGAATTACGACGCAAACTACTATAACGTATACCGTCGCATGCTCAGCAACTACTCGGTACTTTCGCCCGAAGAAATCGAGGACTACAACAACCAGATAAACGCGATATCACGCCGCAATTCGACCATCCGAAACGACATCATGCACAATCAGCGCAGCACCATATACTATCTTATGGCTACAAAGCGCTACAAGGAAGCCCTGCAGTTGTTGAAAAAACAGATCGACAATCCTGTCAACGCATCACATAAACGACAATTCCTCAAGCTGATGATGGAAGCCGCCGGCGCGATAAACGACAAGGAGTCACTCCTTGATGCCACAATGGCCTACAACAAGCAGCTTGAAGAGTACAACAAGCTGAAAGCCGCCGAAATATACAAGGAACTTCAGATAAGATTTGACATTAACGAACTCCGCAACCGAAATGTAGAGCTTGAACTTGAAATGCGCAATGCCGAACTGCAGTCCAACCGCAACATGCTGCGCATATTCATAATAGCAGGTGTCATATTGCTCATAATGCTTGTAATAGCTATATGCCTGTACCTCAGAACAAGAAAACTCGCCAAGAATCTTGAAAAATCGCGCGAAAAGCTGCAAAGGGAACAAGAAAACCTCATCACGGCGCAACAGGAGCTGATCGAGGCGCGCAACCAGGCCGAGAGCGCCAACAAGATGAAAACACAGTTCATCAGAAACATGCGTCACGAAATACGCACTCCGTTGAGTGCCGTCATAGGATTCTCACAACTTATAGTCGACAGCATACCCGAAAAATATCGAGGCGACATGGAACGCTATTCCGACATAATCATGATCAACAACGAAATGATTCTCACGCTCATAAACGACGTGCTTGATACTGCCGGAATGGAAACGGGAACAATTAAGCTTGACTCCAAACCCACATCGCTACAGCAGATATGCTCGATAGCCATAAGCGTGGTCGAGCACCTCGCCAACCCCGGAGTAATCATGAAGTTTGAAAACGAAGGCGATAAAGACTTCGTACTCAACACCGATGCAGCCCGCGTCGAGCAAGTGCTCATAAACCTTCTCAAAAATGCCACAAAATTTACATCTCGGGGCTCGATAACTTTGGGATACAAAGTAGACAAGGAAAATAAACAGGTGATATTCTCGGTTACCGATACGGGAATAGGCATCCCTGCCGACAAGATGAAGATGATATTCAACCGATTTGAGAAAGTCAACAACTTCTCACAAGGATCGGGACTCGGATTGCATATATGCCGTCTTATAGCCAACATGGTTAACGGAGAAGTGTGCATCGACCCGAATTATCGCAATGGTGCACGATTCCTGTTCATACATCCCATATCCTGATACGCTGCTACATCTTGATTATTGGCCATCTATAAGCTTTCAGCTTGCGCTCAAGCTCGGCGGCACGCCCCGAACAAAGCTTGTCACATATCGCATGGAAGCGCTTGGAGTGTGACATTTCCTCAAGATGTGCGAGCTCGTGACACACTATGTAGTCACGCAGCTCCTGAGGCATGAACACAAGCACATAACTCAGATGAATCACACCTGAGCCACTGCAGCGGCCAAGCGTGGAATGTCCTCGCATTATACCCCACTCTGCCGGTCGGCAATTCAATTTCGCAGCCAGACTACGGGCTCCGGGAAGCAGTACCTTGTCGGCAACATTGAAAGCAATCCTGCACATAATTCTGCTTATGGCACGCTTAACCTCAATGCTGTCCATGTCGAGCGACACTCCCACCTCTATAAATGCCTGCGGCATCCTTATCGAGCCAAGCACCTTTTCGGGACAAACGCTTTGCCTCCTGATTTCAAAGGTTATGCCGTCAAAGTCCATGACGCCTTCCCGATAAGTTACATCCTTGCGCAACGACATGAGCCGTGGCGTAAAACGCTCTATTGTCCTCAATATTTCATTGAATTCCATCCCCGAAGGAACCGACACACTCACAATGCCGTCCTTCCATCGCGCACTTATGCGTGACGTATTGTTGCGAAACGCTATTCTCACAGGGCCCAAATAGGGAAATTCGACAAGCTTTGCCTCTCTCATCTTTTGTCAATGCCCCAAAGCAATTTGTCGCGCAACGTGTCGGAAAAATGGTGATCCTGGCTTTGAATGACTTTTGTCACGAAAGGCGCACGCCTCATCGTCACGGTCGTTCCGGCGGCAAGACTCACCGAACGGCCGTCAAGACTCAGTCGGTAAGCGTCCGACCGTGAATGTGTCGTGACCGTAAACACGCTGTCATCGCTGACAACAAGAGGCCTCATGGTCAACGAATGGGCGGCAATGGGCGAAATGGCCCACACGGGCGCCGAAGGCTCCAATATCGGTCCGCCCACCGACAGATTATAACCTGTCGAACCGGTAGGTGTCGATACTATCAATCCGTCGCCCCGGTAATTGGCGAGCAATGCATCGCCTATTCGGGCCTCCATGTCTATCATCGACGATGTATCCTGCTTAAGGATAGCCACTTCATTTAGAGCGTAAGGCCATCCGTCGACATCGGTTTCAGCACAATCGACCTCAATCATCGTGCGTGAATCTATGCGGTGGTTTCCGTTGAATACGCATTCAAGGCATTTGCCCACATCGCTTATTCTCACATCGGCAAGATATCCCAGATGCCCGGTGTTTATTCCCAATATCGGAATCTCCTTTTTCCCCACCCATTGCGCGGTGCGCAGGAAAGTTCCGTCACCGCCGAGGCTTAAGGCAATGGCTGCCGAAAAATCGTCGCCCTCTATCACATCGTTTATTTTGGGAGGCGTAGGCAACACCTTACACAGATAACGGTAGAACGAAGCCTCAATCTCAACCCAGGCATTATGCGTCGACAGCAACTCGAAAAGCGCTGAAAGCTCTTCAAGATGCTCTTCCTGGTAACTGTTGCCGTAAACCGCTATTCTCATAACATCAATATCCGTTTAATTCTTATGTCACACCTCCAGATAGTGCAACAAGGCGTTCACCCTCTCGGCAAGATCCGAATTTACAAGTCCCGGCGTGCCGGCCATTTCAACCGTGTCATATCCGTAACGCTGCAGCGAGCGTGCCACCGACTCTCCGCGACTGTGGTTGACACGCAACTGCACTGTTGTGGGGCAGTCGGGTGCCGTGCCGGCTGTAACATTAAGATTAAGCAGATGCGCGTCGGCATCCTCAACGGCATGCGCGATGGCCGATGCACTGTATTGGCTCGGACGACAGGTTATGGTCAATTCAGTGGATTCATCAACCTGAGGGAAAAGCCGCGCTACCGACCTGATAATCGACTCTCGGTCGACAGCTCCTATGTAATCGCCGGTAAGGTCGTCGACAACAGGGAATATCGAAGCCTGCTCATCGACCATTCGCCACAACAGCAGCGGCATTGGGGTGGACGCAATTACCGGCTTCATAACGGTGACCGCATCGCCTACACTCTCCATAGCATAAAGCGGTGCCGAGTCGCTCACCAGGCCTATATACACCCCGTCGTCAACCACCGGGAGAATGTGACGGCCTGCGTTACGCATCTCTTCAAGACCCTCTCTATAGGTAGTAGCCGAGCGTAAAGGCACAATTTGTGGTGATATGGCGTCTTTTGCTGTCAAAACTTTTCGCTTTCTTATTTATTCTGATTACTTTTGTAGTCGCTATTTTTAGCTTACAAATATAAGAATTTTATTCCACACTAAAGTAAGCTTTTAATAATAACAACACTTTACTACTATTAGAGGTAAAAAAGATGACTAATTTAAGTGTAAATATCAACAAAATAGCCACCTTGCGAAATGCAAGAGGTGAGAATGTGCCTAACGTGGAGCAAGTTGCTATTGATTGCGAATCATTCGGAGCCAACGGTATAACCGTACATCCGCGCCCCGACGAGCGTCACATCCGTCATGACGATGTATTTGCCCTGCGCCCGCTTGTTAAAACTGAATTCAACATTGAGGGATATCCTTCTCCGGAGTTCTTGGATCTCGTTCTAAAAGTGAAACCCGAACAAGTGACCCTTGTACCCGATGCTCCCGATGCAATAACGTCAAGCGCAGGATGGAACGTAAAGGAAAACATGGAATTCCTGACCGACATAGTCGATCGCCTTCGTGATGCCGGAATACGTTCATCGATATTCGTGGACACCGATATTGAAAACATAAAAGACGCCGCAGCCACAGGCGCCGACCGCGTGGAGCTGTACACCAAGCCCTATGCCGACTTGTATCCCACCAATCCCGAAAAAGCGGTGGCTCCCTTCGTCGAGGCAAGCCGCGCAGCCCACAAGGCAGGTCTTGGCGTAAATGCAGGTCACGACCTCAGCCTCGCCAACCTGAAGTTCTTCCACGAGCGTGTACCGTTCCTCAACGAAGTGTCGATAGGACATGCGCTGATATCCGATGCACTGTATCTCGGACTGAAAGAAACAATCAGGCAATACAAGGAGTGCCTTGCCTGAGATAACAAATCCTCTACAAGAATTCATCACAATAAATATATTTCATGTCAACCCTAAACTCGCTTATCTCACAGGTATTCGATGCTGCAACCCATGTCATATCCACGGTTGCAAATAGCGCATCGACCGTCACAGGCATTATTCAAGCCCAAGTACCCGACACGCTGACCGACACCGTAACCACGACTGCCGAGGTGGTGGAGAGCATTCCGGCTCCCGAGCCCGTTGAGCTTTCAGTGTGGGAATTGTGTCTTAAAGGTGGATTCATAATGATTCCGTTGGCACTCCTTTCCATAATATGCATATACATATTCATTGAACGTTATATCGTGCTTCGCCGAGCCAATCGCGAGGACGCTTCTTTCATGAAGCGCATAAAGGACTACATCCATGAGGGCGAGATCGAGAGCGCGAAAAATCTTTGCAAGAAGAACGGTTCGCCCTACGCCCGACTGATATTAAAGGGCATCAGCCGAATAGGACGCCCGATGAACGATGTGCTTGTAGCAATCGAGAACACCGGCAACCTTGAGATAGCCAACCTCGGAAAGGGACTGCCCTGGCTCGCAACAACCGCTGCGGGAGCGCCCATGCTCGGATTCCTCGGAACGGTAATAGGTATGGTCGAGGCATTCTTCTCACTTGCAAGCGCCGGTTCCGCAGCCAATATCGGCGTACTTGCCGGAGGTATTTATGAAGCGCTTGTCACCACCGTTGCAGGTCTTGTGGTAGGTATTATCGCTCTGTTTGCCTATAACTACCTTGTGTCACGCATCAACGGTGTCATGAAGCTTCTTGAGGGTAAGACTATGGAATTCATGGATTTGCTCAACGAGCCGGCCCAATAAAAAAACGCAACCAGTCATGGCACTTAGACGACCCCACGACATGATGGCGATGTTTTCGATGGCATCAATGACCGATGTCATCTTCCTTCTGCTCATCTTCTTCATGGTCACTTCCACATTCGTTTTCCCTACGGCTCTTGAAGTGAACCTGCCCCAAAGCTCCGAGCAGACAGCCATCAAACCCGGCACACGGGTTTATATCGACAAGGAGCATCGGCTCTACGCATCGTTTGGCGACGAGGAGCCGCAGGCTATCGAGCCTGAAGCCCTGTTGGCATTCCTCCAGCTTGCCCAGAAGAGCGAGCCCGAAAGCTTCATAGCCATATACGCCGACGAAGAGGTACCCTACGGAAAGATTGTTGAAGTTCTTGACATGGGAGCCCGCAACAACCTCAAGATGGTGCTTGCCACCAAACCCACCCAAACTACCCCTTCAGCGGCCGCAAACCCGCAACCGCTTCAATAAATAACGCTCAAAACAACAACACCTCTCACGCACGATGAAACAATCACAGAAAGATCGCATCATAGCCGGAGTCGGAACAGCCGTGTTTCACATAATTATCGCGGCTATACTGCTTCTGGTCTATTTGCATTATAGCGGAGAGGCCGAAGAACGCCGTTGGCCTCCCGAGGACACAAGCGAAATCGTATTCGGAGGAGAATATGTGATGTTGGGCGACATCCAGCAGGAAGTGGCACAGACCGACAACACACCGGCACCCGCCGAAGCGGTGAACGCCCCGTCGCATTCGGGTCAGGACATGACCAACGAAGGGCTGCCATCCGACGAAGCTGCTCCGTTGACAACAAGCCAACAGGAATCGCCGATGAAGGAGCAGGCGAAACCGAAACCCGCACCTACAGGCCCTACAAAAGAGGAACTTGCCGAACATGAGCGGGTTAAGCGCGAGAAAGAACGTGCCGAAAAGCAATCCAAGATAAGCGACCGACTCAAAAGCGGCTTCTCAGGAAAGAAAGGCTCAGGCAAGACCGGCTCGCCCAACGGAAACTCGACAACCGGGGCTGTGAGCGGAATGCCGGGACACAACCTCAAGGGCCGCACGGCCGAGTCATGGGGCCGTCCGAGCAGTACGCTCAGCGGCACGATACGCATACGCGTAAGCGTCAACCGACAGGGTAGGGTGGTAGGCAATCCCACCTATGTTGGAGGTAGCGGACCGGCGGCAGCCAACAGCGCCACTCGCCGAAGCTGCATCGAGGCATCGCGCAACTCACGGTTCTCGGTCGACCTCGACGCCCAGGCCGAACAGGTGGGCATCATCACCTGGAACTTTGAATAATCGTTAAAGTTAAATCACGATATTCACATTTACACCCTCCTAAGCGGCATTATACCGAGATAAATACTTATCTTTGCGTGTTTATTTTGGCTGACAGGCCTTTATTGTCACATTTTTCCCTAACGGATGAAACAATATCGCATATTAAACAACTCGCTCGGATGGCTGATGTTTGTAATCGCAGCCGTCACCTATCTGCTCACACTCGAGCCCACTGCGAGCTACTGGGACTGCCCGGAATTCATATCACAAGGTTATAAACTTGAAATCGGACACCCGCCGGGCAACCCGATATTCATGCTTGCCGCACGATTCTTCGTCAACTTCGCACCCGACGCCCAGCATGTGGCAATAGCCGTCAACACAATGTCGGCGTTATTGAGCGCAGGCACCATCCTGTTGCTCTTCTGGACCATCACTCATCTTGTCAAGAGGTTGATTGTCAATGATGATGCGACAAAGGTGTCACTCACCCAGATGCTTGCCATATTCGGTTCAGGTGTATGCGGTGCGCTTGTATATACTTGGAGCGACACCTTTTGGTTCTCGGCCGTAGAGGGCGAGGTTTACGCCTTTTCATCGTTCTGCACCGCCTTGGTATTCTGGCTCATCCTCAAGTGGGAAAATAGGGCCGACCAGCCTCACAGCGACCGTTACCTTGTACTCATCGCCTACGTAATCGGTATATCGATTGCCGTGCACCTGCTCAACCTGCTATGTATTCCGGCAATCGTGCTTGTGTTCTACTATAAGAAATTCAAGAACCCCGACGGCAAGGGCTCGCTCATTGCACTGCTCGTGTCGTTTGTAATCGTGGCACTGATTCTCTACGGACTCGTACCCGGATTCATCGAGATGGCACAGTATTGCGAGCTGTTGTTTGTCAACGTATTCGGAATGGGCTACAACAGCGGAGCATTGGCCTACACCATCATTGCATTGGGCATGATGATATGGGCTGTCTATGAGCTTTACCGTCAGCGCAATGAGAAGCTGATGAAGCTATCATTCTTCCTTGCGGTATTCCTGTCGGGTATAACCTTCATCGGCGACGGATGGTTGATTCCCGTAGTGCTGCTCGGTGCTTTGCTCTACTACCTGTTTGTCTATCTCAAGAAGATACCCGTGCGAATCTTCAATGTGATACTGTTGAGCATAACGGTAATCTTCATCGGTTACTCCTCCTATGCGTTGCTGCTCATACGTTCATCGGCCAACACGCCCATGAATCAGAATGCGCCCGACAACGTATTCGACCTCAGCTCCTATCTTAACCGAGAGCAGTATGGCGACCGTCCGCTGCTTTACGGCAACACATTCAATTCGGGCATAGTCTACGAAGTCGATGCCTCAGGCCAGCCCAAGGCCATGAAGGAAGAGGGCAAGGTGATCTACGGCAAGAGCGTAAAGACATCGCCCGACGCCCCCGACCGTTACGAAGTGATCGGCCACAAGAGTGAGTATGTCATGACTCCCGAGCTCAACATGCTATTCCCGCGAATGTATGACGGAAAATATGCAGGCGCCTACAAGGACTGGACCGGAATGAAGGGCAAGCCCGTTACGGTGACAACCGCTGTCGACCAGAACGGAAATCCCTATCCCGGCAATCAGCAGACCCGCATAAAGCCTACATTCCTGGAAAACCTTCAGTTCTTCTTCAACTACCAGCTCAACCACATGTATTGGCGTTACTTCCTGTGGAACTTTGCAGGACGGCAGAACGACATACAGGGTAACGGTGAAGTGACCCACGGCAACTGGATATCGGGCATCCCCTTCATCGACAATCCCCGCCTCGGCGACCAGTCGCTGCTTCCCGAACCACTCGGCAAGGGCAACAAGGGACACAACGTGTTCTATATGCTGCCGCTTCTGCTCGGTATAATAGGTATCGGATGGCAGTCATTCACCTCAAAGCGAGGCATCGAGCAGTTCTGGGTGGTTGCATTCCTCTTCTTCATGACCGGAATAGCCATCGTGCTCTACCTGAACCAGACACCCAACCAGCCCCGTGAGCGTGACTACGCATTTGCCGGTTCGTTCTACGCATTTGCAATATGGGTAGGCATGGGAGTCGCAGGTATATGGCGACTGATTGTCAACGCCGTTGAATCCAGGAAAAAGCGTCCGGCGGCTTCGACTGTTGATTC
Source organism: Muribaculum sp. NM65_B17 (assembly GCF_004793735.1). NCBI lineage: Bacteria > Pseudomonadati > Bacteroidota > Bacteroidia > Bacteroidales > Muribaculaceae > Muribaculum > Muribaculum sp. NM65_B17. Next base: position 191,322 of record NZ_SRYY01000004.1, on the reverse strand, counting down.
GGAGGAAACTCCCTCACAGCGCCGCACCGGCATAATAGCCGTGTCGATTGCATGTCTTATAGGATTGATTGTTCCGTTACAGATGGTGTCGCAGACTTGGGACGACCACGACCGTTCGGGACGATATGCGGCACGTGACTTCGGTATGAATTACCTGTCAAGCGTCGAGCCCAACGGTATCATATTCACCAACGGCGACAATGACACATTCCCCTTGTGGTATGCCCAGGAAGTCGAGGGATTCCGCACCGATGTAAGAGTCGTAAACCTCTCCTATCTGACAACCGACTGGTATGTCAACCAGATGAAGTATCCGACCTACGACGCTGCGGCAATCGACATGATGGCCACGCCCGACAAATATGCCCACGACAAGCGACAATTCAACTACTTCCTCACTCCCGACACCGCCAAGGTAAACGCCCTGTCGGCGTTGAAGGCTCTCTATTCCGATGATTCCAACAAGAATTCATGGGGATTGTCGGAGTTCCGTTACCCCAACATGTACATTCCCGTCGACAAGGAAGCCGTAGTAAAGGAGGGTAGGGTGAGCGAAGATGAAGCAGCCGCTGTTGAGGAATACATCGATGTGAATCTTAACGATGTGCCCGACGGAGGACTTTCGCTTAGCAATGTCATATCACTCGACATGATCGCCACCAATGCTGCAAACGGATGGAAGCGACCCATCTACTTTGCGATGACTATTCCCGACGACTATTATCTCAATTTGTCGCCCTATATGCGCTCGACCGGAATGGCCTACGAAGTTGGCCCTATAAAGAACCGTGACTTCGACGGCTACACGATAGACGTGAACACCGACAAAGCCTATGACAATGTCGTGAACAAATTCCGCTGGGGAGGCATCGACAAAGCCAAGAGCGCCGACGACATATATCTCGACGAAACGGTAAGGCGCATGGTGACGACAACACGCAGCACCATACTACGACTTGCAACCTCGCTCTACAACGAAGGTGTTGGAGCCGAGATATATCTCAACAACGACAGCGCGTCGATGGACGAGGCTCAGCGTGAGAAGATTCACAAATTCATTGTCGACCGTTACACCAAGGCTCAGAACGTTCTCGACCTCATGACCGAGAAACTTCCTGAATATACCTCGCCCTACGGTATACAGATAGGCGCTCAGGTTGCCGACCTCTACGACAGGCTCGGACTGGTCATGGACCGAAAGGACGACATTGAAAAAGCTCAGGAAATCCTGCTGCACGAGATAGAGCTCTATACAGGCTACATACTCTACTTCCAGAGCCTGTCGCCCGCACAGTACTCTACGCTCCCGCGCGACGACCGTTACATCCACGACACCTACTATCTGCAGCTGCTTCAGCAATATGCCGAGGCCGGGGGCGATGCCGAGTCGTTGATGAAGGATCTTCAGGCTCGCGGAGTCAACTTCTCGCGTTATCTGCGAGCAGCCGAAGAGGCTCTTCCTCAATCAATTGACGAGAATCTATAAACGCGTCACTGATACATGTTTATCGAACAACCGCCATTGCTCTACCGCATTCTGTTTCCCGAAGCGGTGTGGCGCATAAAGCGTAAGAAACGCAAGGTGGTATACCTTACATTCGACGACGGCCCGATACCCGAGGTAACTCCTTGGGTATTGGACCTCCTCGATTATTACGGTATAAAGGCAACATTCTTCCTTGTTGGCGATAACGTTAAGCGCAATCCGCATCTGCTCGAAGAGATAAAGAAGCGCGGACACAGCTGGGGCAACCACACCATGAACCATCTGCAGGGCTTCAAAGTGCAGACACCGCGTTATCTCCGCAACATCAAGGAGGCCGACGACCTCATCGACAGTCCCCTCTACAGGCCGCCTCACGGCATAATGCGCTGGGGACAGGCCAAGGTAATCAAGGAGCATTTCAACATCATCATGTATGACCTTGTGTCACGCGACTACTCCAAGAAACTCAACGGCGAGCAGGTGCTGAAGAATATAAAGCGTTTTGCCCGCAACGGTTCCATCATTGTTTTTCACGACTCACTGAAGGCCGAGCGCAACCTGCGTTACGCACTGCCCCGCGCCATCGAGTGGCTTAAGGAGCAGGGCTATGAGTTCAGGGCCATCGATATGTAAGGACGACCTCATCGACGAGGCCCGCCGACTCGGCATAACCGACATAGGCATCGCTGCAGCCGAGCCTGTCGACTCCGAAACCATGTCACGCTATCGTCAATGGATTGCCGACGGATGTCACGGCACTATGTCCTATCTTGAACGTTATCCCGATCTTCGCGCCGACCCGCGATTGATTTTTCCTGAAGCACGAAGCATAATAACAGCAGCATTCAACTACTATCCTGCACAATTCAGGCAGCCCGACAATCCGCGGTTTGCCTACTACGCCTACGGTCGTGACTACCATGAAGTAGTGCGCGAACGCCTGTCACGCCTCGCCGATTATGTGACGCAGCTCACCGGAGCGGCCACGCGCGTGTGTGTCGACACCGCCCCGGTGCTTGAACGATATTGGGCCGTAAAGTCGGGGCTTGGATTCAAGGGGCTGAATTCGCTGCTTATCCTGCCCTCTCGCGGCTCCTACTTCTTTCTTGGAGAAATCCTCACAACTGCCGAGATAACGCCTACAGAGCCTTGTAACAGGCGTTGTGGCGACTGTGGGGCCTGTCAGCGTGCATGTCCGGCCGGTGCAATCAGAGGCGACGGCACTGTCGACGCGTCACGATGCCTCTCCTATCTCACCATCGAATATCGCGGCGAACTTCCCGACAGCGTGAATCTCGGTAACCGCATATACGGCTGCGACACCTGCCAGAGAGTGTGTCCTCACAACCGCAAGAGCCGTCCCACCGAAATTGAGGATTTCACTCCGTCACCCGAATTTCTCGCACTCGACCGCGACGACATTGCCAATCTCACTCCCGAGCGTTTCAATGCGCTGTTCAGGCACTCGGCCATAAAGCGCACGAAACTTTCAGGACTGTTGCGCAACCTCAACCGGTTGTCGCCCGACAATCAGAATCTTACCTGAACCGAAGCCAACACGTTGCGCGGCCTTATGCGATAGGCATATTCGCTTTGCGACAATGTGCCGTAGCTCATGTAACGGTAACTGCGCTCATCAAGCAGATTGGACGCTGTGAGCGATAAGCGTGTCCGTCCGGTGATCTGCCACACAACCGATGCGTCAAACAGCACCAGATTGGAGTGATTGCCCTCGGCAAACCGCGTGTAATAGTGCTCACATCCCGCCGTAAACATCCAGTAGTCGTTAGGCAACACTGTCAACGACAGCGAGTGGTTGAATGAATTTACGTGACTTGGCGGCTCACCCTCGATGGCGAAACTGTTGTGCTGTCCGTGCATGTCGTAGGCCATCGACAGCCACCTCACGATGTTTCCTTTCACATAGGGATTCACCGACACAAACCATTGCTTGTACGGAACCTTGCCTCCTTCGCGCATGGTTGCCGATGTGACATGGTTCATCGAGGCGTCGATGCCCATCACAAGCCGTCCGTGGCCGACACCCTTGCTAAGACCGCCCGAAAGCGACATTATGCGGCTTGTGCAGGCCATGGGCGAGTAGGTCGACACTATAAAATCGCCCGTAAAGAGCTGATTGGACATAAAAGGTGCGCGACTAAGCTGAAACGAGCCCGATATGTTGGCAAAAAAGGCCGACAACGGATTGCGGTACTTGTAGGTTAACGAGGCCGACGAACTGTTGGTGTAACGCTCCATAGCCACTGCGCGATAGATGTTGCGGGAGTCGAGCATGAATGGCGTGTCGACAAACATTTCAGCCGAAGGCGACGACATTGCATAGGCCACCGAAGCCGAAAACTCCGATTTCGCCCCTATTTGCTTGCGCACCCACACCCGCGGCGACACATCTACAAAGTCACGATTGCCGGCTATACTGTAGTGACGCCACTTGACAGGCAGCCAAATCGACAGGTTGAACGACCTGTAATCATAGTCGAGCTGCGGCGTGACATAGACGCCCGACACAAAGGCATTATAGTGTCCGTCACCTTCCACAGGCAACTCCCGGCCCGTAAGCGACGACCTAAGCCTGTGGTAGTTCAAGTCGACACCTCCCGAAGTATACAGTTTCCATCGCCCGAAAAAGCGTCCATACTTCACCTCGGTGGTGCTGCGCACATCGGTTGTGTTTATCCATTGGTCGGCGTTAATCTCATCTCCCGTCACATTCAGCTCCTGCGGATTGTGGTTCACCGAGTTGCGCGACGACACTGTTACGAGCCGCTTGTCGTTGCGCTTTACAAGCCGAAGATCGTCGACAACCGACAGCGTGCGACGCTTCACCCGTTGCCCGAGGCTGTAAGAGCCCGACACATCGGAGTCGGAGTTACGCCACAATGCATCGGCCACAAGCTTGTTTTTCAGATAGTATCCGCTCTTGTTCACCTCCGAGTTAAGCTGCGCCGTGACATCATGGCTTGATGTGCGCAGCGACTTGTTCTGAACGAAGTCGGGTATGTCGCTGCTGAAATAATCGGTAGTCACTCCCGAGCTGTAATCGAGGCGGTCACCCGAATAATTGAGTTTAAGCCTCATCGATGTGTCGCCTGTGCGCCATGCCGTTATGGCATTGGCAAGCATCGACAGGTTGTCGCGTGTGCGCCTGTCGGCAAGCGGAATGCTCACGGCATCGGCCGATATGTAGTCGCTCCATATATTTGCGTCGTAACTCCGGTCAAAAAGCATCTCATAATCATGCTCGATTATCTGTGTCGACGGGTCCCAGCCGGTATTGTCGACCTTAAGCGTAAACATATTCTGAATCTTGGAGGCAATGCGCATCGTAAAAAGCGATGCGTCATATAGCATCGGCGAAAATCCGGCGGCTCCCTGAGCTACGCCCACCCACTTTTGCCGGGCATCCTCCTTTAGCTTGAGGTTTATACCCGCCTGATCGGAAAACTCTATGTCGTCGAGGGCTTTTATGGGCTGATGGTTTTCAAGCACCTCTACCGACTTCACGTCATCCTTCGACAGATTATTTGTCGCAAGTCCGTACTGGCCGCCGATGAAGTCGTTCCCGTCGATATAGAATTTGTTGATGGGCTTCCCGTTATACATGATTGTGCCGTCGTCGTCCACCTTTATACCCGGCAGACGCTTTATGACATCGATTATGGCGTCATCCTGCTGCTTGGCAAACTTGTCGACATTGTAGACCAGCGTATCGCCTTTCTGATATATGTCGGGAGCCTTTATTATAACATCGCGGAGCTGTGTTGCCTTGGGCGACATCTTCACCGACGCAAAGTCGTCGGTCACCTTCATCGACAAAGTTTCGTAGCCCATGCAGCGGAATGTCACGCTCACACCGCTCTTGACATTCAGCGTAAACGACCCGTCGGCCTTGGTCGATGAAAAGCTCACCGACTTCGACGCTTCATTTATCGACTGCACGACAACACCGGGCAACGGCTCTCCGCTTTCGCTGTCGGTGACGGTGCCCCTGATTATCTCAGGCGCAGCCGTCATGACGGCGATTCCCAATAGAGTCGACATAAATAGGGTGATGTAACGCTTCATTTTTCCCTCCAGTCACGTTCAATATAATCGTAATCCAGCTCCATGGGATCGAAGGCTGTAAGATCGGGATTTCCGGCCTCGTCGGTCACGGTGACGGAGCCGCCCGTAGTCGTCTGATAATAGCTGAAAGGATTTGTATCATAGCGATGCAGCGTGTCGTAGAATTTCTTGCGTGTAGTGTTGTTGTAGGGGACATCGTACACCGTTATGTCACGCGACGAGTGTGAATTGATGCTTATGCACTCAAATGCGTACTCCTTGTTGGCATCGCGGGCGGCCATAATAAGTCCGGGGAGCCCGTGAAATTTCCATGGCCCGTCCATAACAGGTATCTCCTCACAATAGTACACCATCCATTCACGGCCGCGGAACGAGCATCGAGCACCCTTGCACTCATAGCCCAATACAGTGGTTACGCTGTCGACAAGCTCCCATTCAAATTCCGGGGCAGGCTCCTCATACTTGAACCAGTCGACGCATATCTTCTCGGAATGGGTGAATTTTCCCGCCGCATAATCCTTCAAAATTATCATGGGTATGCCGTTGACCAGCTTTTCAGCATTTGCCACAATCTCATCGGGTGACATCGTATTGATAAGTGAATCGACATTCATGTTGGTGTAGCTTGAAAACTTCGACATTTCAGGCGAAATCTGAAGCATCATCTTGTCACGAGTGTCAATGCTGTTGCTAACCGTGTCGACACTATAGAAGAAGTCATAGATAAACTCCATGTTGTCGGTTGCAAGTGACTTTGAATCAGGTACCGAGCTTTGAAGAATGTTCAACCGGCGGTGCAGCACCTTTGCATTGGCTATGTCAGGCAGCAATGCGATTGCACACAAAATCACGAAAGGAATCGTTCGTTTGATCATAACTCTTAATTGTTTTAAGTTTATGAAGGCAAAGTAACATAGAACTACCCCTATCGACCGAAAATAATCCTTACCCAATTATTGCTCAATTATTACTAAATTATTACTCCACACGAAAAACGGCTTCCCACACAACACATAATCGATTGACAATACGTAAATTTGTCTATATGGAACGACGCATCAAAATAATATACATCATCACGATAGTATCAATCATCGCTTTTCTGAGTATGCAGGCCTACTGGCTGAACTCACGTTACGAGTACTCCATAACGGAATATAGTACAACCGTTAACGAAAAAATAATGGCTGCGATAAAAGCATACCGAAATTACCAAAGTGAAAACAAGAACATCCCAACCGGTGACTACAAATATAATACAAGATGCTCTCTGTCATTCAACCAAGATATAAATAAATACGACTCTCCAAATAGCAAAATAGCCCACATAACCACCTACGTTTTTGATGCCCACAAGCTGCTTTCGATTCCGCGTAACCAGCAATTGACCAAAGAGCAAGAGGAGGAGGCCAACAATATCGCATTGAATAAAATCAAAGACCTTGATTATACCGATTGCACATTCAAGGTTGATAACGCACCGAAAGAGTCGGATATATGGGATGCCATGAGGGACTTTGAGCTTGAATTCTATTCGCCTTTCACTGCCGAGGGACTGGACTCGGTGCTACGCCGGGAGGATATAACGGCCGACATAACGATTGCCACTCTCGACACTATGCTGTGGCAAAACAAGTTTGAACACCAAAAATCATTGACATCACCTCACATCAGAATAACGAGCCCATTCAGCGCCCTTGAAAAGAAAGTTGTGATAATCGACTATGACATTCCCGTGTTCAATGTAATCACAATAATGATGGACACGTTGATTCTCAGCATCATCATATCGCTGTTGCTCATATTGTGCCTTATCTGGCAGATATCAACAATATTTAAGCAAAACCGCCTCGACAAGATGCGCAACGACTTCGTAAGCACGATGATTCACGAGCTGAAACGCCCCATAGCCACCTTGAAAATGTGTGTTTCGGGACTCAATAACCAACGCATGCTGGAAAACAGTGAAACCCGTGATGAAATCCTCTCCGACAGCCGTGACGCACTCGACAGCCTGTCGGCCTATTTTACAAAACTGCGTGACATAACATTCAACAACGTTGAGCAGATTCCCCTGAACGCAACCCGGTTCAGCGTGCGTGACATGCTTGAAGATGTAATTGCCAAAACCCACCTGCCGTCATGCAAATCGGTCGAAATAAAAATCATTCCCGATGACGATATAACGATAAACGCCGACTTCATACACCTGTCAAACATCATGAGCAACCTTATCGAAAATTCCATAAAATATTCATCTGACAATGTGGAGATAGACATCGACTACCGAATTACCGACAATTTGGCGACAATATCAGTTACCGACAACGGATTCGGAATATCGGCCAAAGACATATCCCACATATTCGACAAATATTACCGCGTGCCGTCGCATAACGATGTACCCGGCATGGGACTCGGCCTTACCTACATAAAGATGCTTGTAGAAGCACATAACGGCACTATCAACGTGAGCAGCAAGCCGGGACAAGGCTCAGCATTCACCATCACCATTCCTCAGACATGAATAAACGACTCAACATATTGCTCGTCGACGACCTCAAAAACTCCATGTTGCTTAAGCGGTTTCTTGAAGCCGAAAACTACGGCGTCACCTATGCCAACAACGGCAGGGTAGGATGGGAACTCTACTCATCGGAGAAGCCCGACCTCATTCTGCTCGACATAAACATGCCCGAGATGAACGGCTTTGAGCTGGCCTCGCTGATAAGGGAGCACGACAGGCGCACTATAATATTTTTCCTGACCGACCGCACTGAAAAAGCCGACCGCCTGAAAGGATTCAGCCTAAAAGGCAACGACTATATACCCAAACCATTCTATCCCGAGGTGCTGATTGCCAAAATCGAGGAGCGATTCAACGACGACACAACAGCCGACGAGCGCATATATCAGCTTGGCAATACCCTGTTCAACGTGTCGCAGTCATCACTTACCTACAATAACGAAACAACATCCCTATCGGTGCGGCAGGCCGAAATACTCGACATCCTTGCCTCCAACTGCAACCATATTGTCAACCGCGACACAATACTGGAAAGCGTGTGGGGCGATGCCAGCTACTCCAACTCGTTGGCACTCAACGTTCAGATAACCTATCTGCGCCGACACATCACCGACCCGTCACTCACCATCATCTCCATCAAAAAACGCGGCTACATCCTGCAAGTCAAGTCGGAGTAATTTTAGAAATCCTCAAAAAGGCGCAAGGTGGCTTGCCTCCGCTTGTTTGAAAAGGAATCAGAGGCGGGGTGAGGTGACACCCCACGACGAGCGGTCAAGGCTGCGGTAGCTGACGGCCTCGCGGATGTGGCAGGGCAAGATAGAGGGCGACCCATCGAGGTCGGCTATTGTGCGTGCAACCTTAAGGATGCGGTCGTAGGCGCGGGCACTCATGTCAAATCGTTCCATCGACTGCCGCAATATATCAAGACATTCGTCGGTAAGTGCGGCATAAGTCTTAAGCAGGCGTGAGTTCATCTGTGCGTTACAGTGAACACCCTTGCAATCCTTGAAACGAAGCTGCTGAATATGACGGGCCTTTACAACACGCGCCCTTATCGAAGCACTCGATTCTCCGGCCGTGTCCGACGACATCTCCTTAAACGGAACCGGCATTATCTCCACCTGAATGTCGATGCGGTCGAGCAGGGGACCCGAAATGCGATTCAGGTACTTCTGCACCGCACCGGGCGGACATACACATGCCTTGGTGGGATGATTATAGTAGCCGCACGGACATGGATTCATCGATGCCACAAGCATGAAACCCGCCGGATAGTCGACCTGATACTTGGCACGTGATATTGATATGTGCCTGTCTTCAAGCGGCTGACGCATCACCTCAAGCACCTGCCTTGAAAATTCGGGAAACTCGTCAAGAAACAACACTCCGTTATGAGCCAACGAAATCTCCCCCGGCATGGGATTGGCACCTCCGCCCACAAGGGCCACCGGCGATATGGTGTGATGAGGCGAACGGAATGGCCGCTGCGTCATCAGCATGGATCCACGTTTAAGCTTGCCGGCTACCGAGTGTATCTTGGTGGTTTCAAGAGCTTCCTGAAGCGACAACGGGGGCATTATCGACGGCAACCGCTTGGCCATCATAGACTTTCCGGAACCCGGAGCGCCCACAAGCAGAATGTTGTGACCGCCGGCACACGCCACCTCAAATGCCCGCTTTACAAGATGCTGCCCCTTGACCTCCGAGAAATCAAAGTCAAATTCGGCAACCCCCTTGCTGAACTCCTCGCGGGTATTTATGACCGTAGGCTCAACCGACAGCAGGCCGTTGAAGAAATCAATCACCTGTGTGAGATTGTCGACACCGTACACATCAAGATTGTTGACCACGGCAGCCTCCGTGACATTGGCCTTGGGCACAATCATACCCTTGAATCCTGCCTCACGGGCCTTTATGGCCATAGGCAAAGCCCCGCGTATAGGCAGCACGCTGCCGTCAAGCGACAGCTCCCCCATTATCATGTATTGCGACAGGCGGTCGCCGTTGATCTGCTCCGAGGCGGCCAATACTCCCAATGCTATGGGCAGGTCATAGGCGGCACCCTCTTTCTTCACATCGGCAGGTGACATATTCACCAATACCGAACGCCGAGGAAAGTCACGCCCGCTGTGACGCATGGCGGCCACCACGCGCTGATAACTCTCCTTGACTGCAGTATCGGGAAGACCCACAAGGTTAAATGACACGCCTATCTCAACCGACACCTCGATGGTGACGATTATAGCATCAATGCCGTAAACGGCGGCTCCGTATGTCTTTACAAGCATTTTTCAGGTATAAAAAGTGAGGACATTCGCAAAGATAACGCGTTTTTTGAAATCCATTGGAATGATTTCAAATTATTTTGTCCAAATACCTGAATTTTATATGTTTTAATGGCTCAACCGCTTGTTGACGGCCGACACCGCACGGCTCACCGACGCTCCGCGATAAAGCTGCTTTCCGGTTGAATCGGCGACGATGAAGTAGGGCAGGCGCGGAATATTGAGTTCATCAAACACAGAATTGGCCACGCCACCCACTGCCCATACCTGAGGCCAGCCAACCGAATCCATGCGCGCTACATTTTTCCACGACAAGGTATCGGGAGTAAACGACACATCGACCAACTTGAACCGGCGGCGAGGATAACGGTCAAATGCCTTGCGCAAAGTGGATATTATAGTGTCACGGCCCGACTGGACAGTCGAAAAATAGAGCAACGAGCAGCTCGACCTCGAAGGTGAGTAGCGTTCCATCGAGTCACCGTAGGAATATAGCGAAAATGGACGCACCTTGATGTTGAGAGCTGAATTGTTGATCTGTATTAGAAGCCGGCGATAATCGTCGACAAGTTTCTCGGGACGCGCCTTAGGCTCTATCAGCGAAAAGAGCGAATCGGCCTGCGACTCATTGTCGATAGCGTCATATTGTGTCATCATAAGCAACGATGAAACGATGTTGTCCCTGTTGTCGACTACATACTTCTTCACCAATGCATTAACTTCGGCAGGAGTTCCAGTCGACAATACCTTTGAATTTTCATTAAGGAAGCGTCCCCACTGCTCGGTAGGCTTGTTACCCTTTATCTTCATCGAGTAGTAATCGTCGGGGTTGAACCGGCACTCTATCGTCTGTCCGTTTTTAGCCAATACACGCCCCACAAGCTCCTTATTGGATGAAAATATCTCTACAACAGTATAGTCGTTTGACACGCCGTCGATAACAAACTTACCGTCGATGGCCGTTGTCATGAATCGGTTTACGGTGCCATCGGCAACATACATGATATAGACATGACGGGTACCGAGCCCTTCGATGGACCCGGTTATGCGAAATTGACTGTCATCACCGCATGAAGAAAGAATTAGCGATATGACCAAAACAATTAACAAATTGAAACGTTTCACCATAGTGACGGCATTATTATGATTACCGCAAAGTTAATGATAAGGCCACACGCCACAAAGAAAAATATGAACAATCGGACATATTTAGGGACATTTATTTTAATATCCCACAAATTTATATGACTATCTTTGCAAAGAATATTGAGTAGTATAATGAATAGATATTGCCTTCTGCTATTGTTCGCAATCTTATTGTTTGCTCCATGCGTGACAACGGGCCAGATAGTAGCACCGTCACGTGATGCCGTTTATGATGTCGACTCGATGCGCCGCGAGTTTGACAACGCTCCATATTTCGGTCTTTACAAGGACAATTACTTCATATTCGGTCCGTCGATAGGCCCCAAAGCCAATAAGTCCAACACCAACGTAAAATTTCAGATATCGGTAGCACAGCGCCTGTCCAAGAGCGTGCTTCCGTTCAACACTTACTTATTTCTATTTTACACCCAAAAGTGCTTCTGGAATGTATTGCAGAAGTCAATGCCAATGACCGACCTCAACTTCAACCCGGGTATAGGATTGGCACGCCCGCTCTTTGTAAAGGACCGCTTCATAGGCAAGGCGATATTCCTAATCGAACATGAAAGCAACGGAAAGGCCGGAAAAATGAGCCGTTCATGGAACAAAATCACATTCGGAGCCAACATTCTCATCGACCCCACAATCATGGTTCACGGAAAATTCTGGATTCCGATAGTTGACGGCGAGAACAACCGCGACATATTGAAATACAGCGGAATATACCAGATGGGATTGAGTTACATGCCACCGTCGAAGCGATTCGGAGCCTCGGTGGTGCTCGTTAAGCGCAAAGGATGGAATCTTAACTACAACACCATAATCGAGCTTAACTACAGGCTCTTCAAGGCCGAAAACCAATACTTCTTCATGCAGTATTACAACGGATACGGCGAAGGATTGCTCGAATACAACAAATTTCACTCACAATTGCGCGTAGGACTCGTAATCAAGCCCCAGTTCTTCAGCGACTATTAGACCCTCGTTCACCAATCAGCGATGTTGCGGCCTATCCACCATGCCGTGACCATGATGAAGCACCCCCATATCATCCATCGGGAATTGACCTTGGAATAGAAGCGAGGCCAACGCTCGCGGTTGAATTCAGCGACAAAAAGAAGCACGACAACAGGAATTGCCGGAAGAAGCATGGCATTGTATCGGATGGCTCCCAACGCATCGCCGTGAAGCATCGCGTGAATTGCCCTCTGCGAGCCGCATCCGGGGCATTTGTAGCCGGTCATGGAAAAGAATGCGCATTTAGGAAAAAACGCGCTGTCTGACGGGTCAAAATAGAAATATACGCACAATCCCACAAGAACCACAAGGATTCCTATAGCTATAAAAAGGCGCCGGTTGGTTGACTTAGCCGCCACTGTTTAAAATAGATAGTAATTGGCCGGAAAATTAAAGAACAGTGCGAAGGGCCAGCTTACAAGGCCGAACACCAAGGCTATTATACACCACAGCAGAGCGGTTTCCGACGCTTTCACCGAGCCGTAATAGTCGCCACGCGAATAGCGCGACTCGACCATCGTGGAGTAGATAAGAGCAATGATTCCGGCCGGAAAACAGCAAAGCAATGTCGTGACTATGGCCCACGGAAAATAGGTCGACGGACAAGGGCGGAAGTTGTTTACAGGCTGCGCGCTCCTGAAGTAGGGCATTAATTCAGGCACACGGCAGGCCTGAGTCCATTGAGCCATTCCCTCACACCACACAAGCGAGTTGGGATTTATGCCGTAGGCTATAAGCTGAGCGGCATTCATGGGGCCCACCTTGACATTGTTGACTATAGTCCAGTATTGCATTACTATGTTATTTAGAGGGGAGCGACCGGGCGGTCACTCCCCGATTATTTTTATCAGAAACACTTCACAGGCTCTCCGAGAATATCGCTGAGCAGATTGTTGGCAAGTCGGCTCGCACCAATGCGGAAACGCTCGTTGGTAAGCCACTCTTCGCCGAGCACCTCCTTGATTACGGTATAGTACTTAACCGCATCCTCGGTAGTCGACACGCCTCCTGCGGCCTTGAAGCCCACCGCGTTGCCGGTCTTTTCGTAGTACTCCTTGATGCATTGCGCCATCACGTAAGCGGCTTCAAGCGTAGCACCCTCATAGATTTTTCCGGTAGAGGTCTTTATAAAGTCGGCACCCGAATACATCGACAATATCGATGCGTTACGTATATTCTCGGCCGTCTTCAACGCACCCGTTTCAAGAATCACCTTCAGGTGAGCGTCACGACAGGTGTGCTTCTGCTCGCTTATTTCATCGGCCACCTCTTCCCAGTCACCGTCGAGATAGTTGCCTACATTAAACACAATGTCTATTTCATCGGCTCCTGAAGCTACTGCAAGCGCAGTTTCGGCAATCTTCACCTCAAGGAACGACTGTGACGAGGGAAATGCGCCCGATACACAGGCCACCTTTACATCCGACACATCGAGCACGGTGCGCACGACAGGGGCAAAATTGGGATAGACGCATATAGCGGCTACATTCTTCAGCTCGGGATGATCGTTGTCGAAAGCATTGACATTCTCGACAAAATCGGCTACCGATTGCGGAGAGTCGGTAGTTGACAATGTGGTGAGGTCAATGCAGTTGAACAGGAATTTATACACATCCTGATTCATGTTTTCGCTGAGGTGCTCCGAAATTATCTTCTCTACCGCAGCCTTCACTTCGTTGTCATCGGTAGTGACAGCCGATGCCGACACGGTGTCGTGGTATTTGTCGCTCATGATTTCTAAGTATTTGAGTTATATATTAGTTGGATAATTTACTGTTGTTCTTGTGGCGCGACGCGTCACGCTCGCTCTTCTTGCGCAGATTGGCCTTGAATGCCTCGGTAAGGTCGATACCGCTCTGATTGGCAATTGCCATGACAACCCACATTACATCGGCAAGCTCGTCGCCGAGAGTGTCACGCTCGCCCTCCTTGAACGACTGGTCGCCGTAGCGACGCGCCATTATACGGGCTACCTCGCCCACCTCCTCGGCGAGAACCGCCATGTTGGTGAGAGGGGAGAAGTAACGCACTCCAACGGTTGTGATCCAGTTGTCGACCGTGGCCTGCGCGTCACGCAACGTTATGTCGTCATTATTGTCAGTCATGTCACTCTTTAAGTCTTGAATCTATGATTATGGTTACGGGGCCGTCATTCAGCAGCTCCACCTTCATGTCGGCTCCGAATACCCCTCTCTTCACCTCACGACCCGTGAAGTCATGCACGCACTTGCAGTAGTGCTCGTAGAGAGGTACCGCAGTTTCGTGCCCTGCCGCGCGTATGTAACTCGGGCGGTTGCCCTTGCGCGTCGAGGCCGTAAGCGTGAACTGGCTCACGGCAAGCACTTCACCGCCGACATCCTTGACCGATCGGTTCATCACGCCGGCCTCATCGTCAAATATGCGCAGCGACGAGGTCTTTGCTGCAAGCCATTCGGCATCGGCGGCGACATCGCCGTTTTCAACACCGACCAGAACGAGCAGTCCGGCTCCGATAGAGGAATATACACTGCCGTCAATCGTGACGGAGGCATGCTGTACACGTTGTATAACAATTCGCATCGTATTTCCGCATTTCTAAACTATACAAAAATACGAAATAAATCAACTACATCATCATATCAGCGCCCTATTTATATAAAATTTATCTCAATTCCGGGGGAACCGAGCCGCTGATGAATCATCGCCGCTACCTGCGACGCATTTTTACATACAGATTGAAATTAAGGTCAGTCAGCATTATTTTTAATTTCCATATCAAAGTGCCCGGATAACGCTTCCTACATTTAATGAACTCTGCATAATCAACCGAGGCCTTTTGAAGATCGGAGGCATCGAGCGAGTCGAGAGCCTTGATGAAATTCAGGACCAATCGGGTAGTGCACTTCTTGAAAAAACGCGGATAACAGCTTCCTCCGCTCTTCTCGTAAAAGAATTTCATGAGTAGCTCGGCAGCTGTAAGGTTAAACTTTACCTGACGGTAAACATTGCGATTAAACATCATGGAACCGGCTCGTTGCCGATAATAATATAGAGGGATAGCAATTGTGACTATTCTGTCGCAGTAGTAGAGATAACGCATCGTGTAATGCACATCCTCGGCAAACCGCAACTTCTCATCAAAGTATAAATCATGTTGCTCTATTATGTCACGCCTCGCCAGGAAGCTCCAAGCCTCCCATCGATACCCTCGCTCACTGCCATACTCCTCCAAGCTGTTATACAAGCGGTTATAACGCACTCCTTTTACAACATCAAGCGGCAGGCCTGAATCGTCGACATGACAATAGGCAAACTGCACCATGTCGACATCGCCGTAGTGCTTAATGGCCTTGAAGCAACGCGACAGAAGACTCTTATCGATGAAGTCATCGGAGTCGACAAATAGAATCCATCGTCCCCCGGCGACGGCCAATCCTGCGTTACGTGCAGCCGCCAGTCCGGAATTACGCTGATGCACCACCTTGATGTTGTCGTGCAACAATGCATACTCATCGCATATAGCGCCGCAGTTGTCGGTCGACCCGTCATCAACAAGAATTATTTCATAATCGGGCGCGTCAACCTGCTCGATACAACTGTCGATACACTCTCGCAAATAGGGCTCGACATTATATATCGGAAGAATAATCGATACGGTAGGCATGGTATTGAACATTGGTCATGATGCTGAATTAAGATTATAACTTGCCGTGAAAGAATCGCCTCATTCTACGGTAGAGTGAAATGTTGAGCTTGGCGACTCCCATGTTGAATCCACCCACAAGGCTGCCGGGATAGTTTTTGGCATATTGCTTGAACTTGGCATAATCGGCGTAGGCCCTGCGCTTGTCGTTCCCTTCAAATTTGTACAACTTCTTCAGGAAACTGACTACAAGCTGCGTGGTCTGCTTCTTGAAAAATCGGGGATAGTCGCCGCCCGAGCTTTGGTCATGGAAAAACGCCATCAACAACTCGGCCACTTTAAGATGATGATAAGGTACACGATAGTTGACACGTTGATTCATTATAGAACCGGGACGCTGACGATAGTAGTACAACACATCGGAAATCGTGACTATGCGCTTGCAATAAAACAGGTATCGCAAAGTAAAGTGGGCATCCTCGGTGGCTCGGAGAGTTTCATCGAAACGTAGATCGTGACCGTCAAGTAAACTGCGGTTTATCAGATAGCCCACTGAAACCGGCTTATAATTTCCGTCATTTCCGTATCGGGTTATGTCGGTGTAGAGATTGTTGCACTTGGCGCCTTTCACCTTGCCCATAGACTCTCCGGTATGCTTCACATATTCGTAGGCAAACTGCACCATGTCGACATCGCCATACCTATTGACGGCACCAAGACACACTGAAAGCTGATCGGGACTGACAAAGTCGTCGGAGTCGACAAAGAGTACCCACTGTCCCGTAGCGACCGACAGTCCCTTGTTGCGTGCGGCCGGCAAACCGGCGTTGGGCTGATGCACAACCTTCACATTGTCATGCAATGACGCATATTCATCGCATATAGCGCCGCTGTCGTCGGTCGATCCGTCATCGACAAGCACGATTTCATAATCATGATTTCCATTCTGCCCGAGGCAACTGTCGACACATTCTCGCAAATAGGGGCCTACGTTGTAGACCGGAATGATATATGAAACTATCGGCATGGCTGTTAATTGGTCATTAGCTCCACAAAGATATACAAATTTTCCATACATGACTGCATGATTATTTGGGTTGTTACAGGTTTTTGTCTATATTTGCGTTATATGGATAGAAATAACGACATGACGACAGGCGTTGTAATTTCCACCTACAACAATCCCGAATGGCTTGAGAAGACGCTGTTGGGATATATGTCGCAATCATGCAAAGCCGATGAAATAATCATTGCCGACGACGGGTCGACCGACGATACCCGCAAGCTCATCGAGCGTTACTCCACGCATCTGCCTATAATCCACGTGTGGCATGAGGACAACGGTTTCCGCAAGACCGAGATACTCAATAAAGCCATTTCAGCCGCCACGGCCGACTATCTCATATTCACCGACCAGGACTGCATCCCGCGCAGGGACTTCATAGAAACTCATCGCCGATATGCCCGCGAGGGATATTTCCTTTCAGGCGGATACTTCAAGCTGCCCATGGACATAAGCCGTGACATAACGCCCGACGACATCGCTTCGGGCCGGGCTTTCGATCTTAAATGGCTTCGCAGCCGGGGATTGAAGTGCTCGTTCAAGTGCAGCAAGCTCGTGAAATCGAAGCTGTTTACAATGCTGATGAACCGCATAACACCGGCTCGCGCGTCATGGAACGGCTGCAACTCGTCGGTGTGGCGCAAGGACATCCTTAAAGCCAACGGATTTGACGAAAGGATGCGTTACGGAGGCGAGGACCGTGAATTTGGCGAAAGACTCGTAAACAGCGGCATGAAGTCACGGCAGATAAGGTATTCGGCAATATTGCTGCATCTCGACCACAACCGCCCCTATAAAAACGAGGAGGCTATCGCGATCAACCGGGCGATACGCCGTGAAACCAAAGCGACACGCCGCGTGCGCACTCAATTCGGAATTGATAAAGAACAATACAGGGACAACTGAAATGAAAACCATAGTAAACGATGATTTCCGCTCACTTGGCGACTTTATAAAGTCACTTCCCGAAACATTTGAATCGGGAGGCACAACGCTGTACAAAGCCCGCAACACGGTGAAAAAATTCATCTGCGACGGCATCGACCTTATAGTGAAACGCTACAAGCGCCCCAATGCCGTGCAGCGAGTAGTCTACACTCTATTCCGCCCGAGCAAAGCCGCCAGGGCCTATAGCTACGCCAACATACTTCTCGACCGGGGATATGCCACACCCACGCCAATAGCCTACATCGAGATAAAGAAAGGCGGACTGATAAACGAGTGCTACTTCATATCGACAGTGACAACCGACACGCCTCTATATGACGCCCTGGTGGAAACGCCCGACTTCGACCGCGAGCTTGCCGCCAAGCTGGCACAGTATGTGGCACAGATGCACATCGACGGAGTGATGCACGGCGACCCCAACCTCAACAACATCCTATATCACCGCGAAGCCGACGGAACTATCAGGTTCACTCTTATCGACACCAACAGGTCGACATTCAAGAGCAACCTGTCAAAGTCGAGCTGCATCAGCAACCTCGTGCGCCTGACCCACAGGCGTGACCTCCTTGAATACCTGATAAGCCGATACGCCGAATACCGCAAATGGGATGTCGACGACACTGTGCGACGCGTAATCGAGGGTCTTGACAACTTCGAGCACCGCCGTGAAGTGAAGTATCGACTAAAGCAAAAATATCTGAAATAATTCTCCAACCGTAACCCAATATGAGCCCCGAAGAGATAAAACAACACCGTGTTTCGCTTATCGTATCGACTTACAACCGTCCCGATGCCCTGAGGGTGTGTCTTGACAGCGTTAAGCATCAGACGACATTGCCTTACGAAGTCATAATAGGCGACGACGGTTCACGCAACGAAACAGCCGACACCATAAAGGAGATAAGTCGCAACTTTCCCGTGCCGATAAAGCACGTGTGGCACGAGGACAACGGATTCCGGCTCGCCATGATGCGCAACAAGTCGGTGGCGGCTTCATCGGGCGACTACATAATCGAGGTTGACGGCGATGTGTTTCTGCATCCCAAATTCATCGAAGACCACCTTAGGGAAGCCGCACCGGGAATCTATGTAAAGGGAGGACGCACCAATCTCGGCAAGGAACTCACCGAGGAGATATGCCGGCAGGGTATGTCACGACGCATAAGCTGGCTCACCAAGGGCATTGAAAGCAAGCCCGAGAATGCCCTGCATCTGAAGACTCTCGCCCACTATCTTGCGCCAAGATACCGCAAGCACCACTCGTCGGCACTCGGATGCAACATGTCGTTTTTCAAGGACGACTACATCAAGATCAACGGCTACGATGAATTCTTTGAAGGATGGGGTGGGGAAGATGTCGACTTCGGCGTCAGAATGCAGAAAATGGGATTCGGAAAACGTTACCTGAAATTTGCGGGAATAGTGTACCACCTGTGGCATGAGGACAAATTCATGTACAACCGTGAGAAAAACTTTGCCTACAGCTCATGCCTTGACGACGACAAGCCCGCACGCTGCGCCAACGGAGTTGACAAATACCTGAAATAGGATTACTGCTGCTTCTTGCGCAACGAACGACGTGCGAGGTCATAGGCCATGTAGGCCGTGCGATAGCTCTCGCGGCTTATCGCCCTCCCTTCGGGACCGTCGAGAATGGCACCCTTTGAAATATAACATTCTAGAAATGCCTTAACCCCTTTAATGTAGGGAGTGAAAAAAGGCACCGCACTGCGACGCGCTTTTATAATGCCGCTCGACAGTGCGGCATGTCGATTCTGCACCTTACGATATTCATCGGGGGTGGAGCAGCGGTAATGCAGAATGTCGCCGTCGAGAAGAACAGGCTTAAGAGAGTCGGGAAATATGACGCGCTCCGAGAGGTCGCGCAGATTCCAGTTGGCGTAACGCTTGTCAAACAATCTTATCTGAATATCGGGATACCACCCACAGTGCTTCACCGGCTGTCCGCAATAGAAGTTAAGACGCGACATCTCATACACACGATGAGCAAATCCCTCCTCCTTGAGCTTGATCAGCGACGAGCGCAGAGCGGGCGAAAGAACCTCATCGGCATCAATCGACAGCACATAACTGTAGCTCGTAAGCGAAGTGGCATACTGCCGTTGCGCACCGTAACCGGGGAAACGACGCTGCGTCACCTTGCACCCATAGGCGTTGCATATCTCTACCGTTCGGTCGGTCGAGAAGGAGTCCACGACAATAATTTCGTCGGCTATATCCTGAAGCGATTTTAAACATGCTTCAATTCGATGCTCTTCATTATAGGTGATAATCGTAACTGAAATATGTGCCATGGCAGGGTAGGGGAGGGGTTATTTTAGGTTCATATAATGTTTTCGTTCATCAGGGTCGAGCCGCTCTATAGCATAACGGAGCATGGTGCGCGGCATAACCGAGGCATGGGTGTCGAGGAAATCGTGCAGCTCCACATCGCCTCCGCGCTTGCCCATCTCACGCAACATCCATCCGGCAGCCTTGTGTATGAGCTGATGGGTATGCGACATATAACGCTCGGCCAGTTTAATCGTGACATCGAAGCGTCCGTGACGAATCAATGCCAACGTAGACACTATAGCAATGCGCTGCTCCCACAAGTTGTCACTCTCGCTGAACCGGTAAAGCACTTCATCGTCGGAACTCTCATATACATGCTCGCCCAAAATATAAGGTGCCGACAAATCAACGAGGTCCCAGTTGTTGGCCTTGACGGCATTGTCGATATAGAACTTAACCAACGATTCCCTGAACGCAGGATTGCGGCGGGCTCTCTTGTACTGCTCCACCATGACAAGCAGAGCCGACAGGCGATACTCATGTATGGGCGAGTCGAGCATAACGGCAAGGTCGGGAAAATCGGCAATAAGGTAACGCTTGGATACGGTACGATTGTCGGGCACGGCAAGTCCGATGAAAACATCACCCTCGCCATACTCTCCGGGACCCGTCTTGAAGAAAGATGAAAGTATTTTAATCTTTTCAGGACGCGCAGCTTCGTTAAGTTCCTTTTGCCAATGCTTGATCATGTGTAAAGACTATGTCCTTCGCAAAGTTACAAATTTTTCCCTGCGAGAATTAAAAAATTCGGCAATCTATACGGGATAAATTTAAATATCAAAATCTAAGAGGCTTACAATGTCCAATAAATCACTATAATTCAATCGCTTATATTTAAATATTCACTCATACAAAAATATCGTGAAAAATCTCGGTAATACTTATAAACCTTTCATATATTTAATATTTGTTAAAATCACAAATATACGCCCGATTGAAAAGTGATGTGACAAAAAATAGCTAAGTTTGTAAAAAATCTTGCAATGGCACTTAACTACATCTGGATAGCATTCTTCCTAATCGCATTTGTCGTGGCTGTGGGTAAAACGATCTTTCTCGGCGACCTCGACATCTGGAGTACTATAATGAGCGCATCGTTTTCATCCGCTGCGACGGCATTTGAAATATCACTCGGATTGACCGGCATCCTTTCGCTGTGGATGGGACTGATGAAAATCGGAGAGCACGGAGGAGTCATCCAGTTCTTCGGGCGTTTGATAAGTCCGCTGTTCACCCGCCTGTTTCCCGGAATACCCAAGGGACATCCAGCTATGGGCTCCATATTCATGAACGTGTCGGCCAACATGCTCGGCCTCGACAACGCAGCCACTCCGCTCGGACTTAAAGCCATGCAGGAAATGCAGTCGCTTAACGACAAGAAGGACACCGCCACCGATGCCATGTTGATGTTTCTTATCCTGAACGCATCGGGACTATGCTTCATCCCCATAAGCATAATGATGTATCGCGCACAGGCCGGAGCGTCCAATCCCACCGATGTGTTTCTGCCTATATTGCTCGCTACATTCATCGCCACATTTGTGGGCATCGTGGCTTTGTGCATAAAACAACGCATCAATCTTCTCGACAAAGTAATGCTTGCATGGCTTGGCGGACTTGCACTGATAGTGGCCGGCGTGGTGTGGTTTTTCGCACGGCTTCCCAAAGAGGAGGTCGAGCTTTACTCAGGCTTTGTTGCCAACGCACTGTTGTTTTCGGTCATCGTAATGTTTCTGCTTGCCGGATTGAGAAAACGCATCAACATGTATGATGCATTCATAGAAGGAGCCAAGGAAGGCTTCAAGACCGCAGTAATGATTATTCCTTATCTCGTGGCAATACTCGTGGCTATAGCGGTGTTCCGCGCCTCGGGAGCAATGGATGTGATAACACGTTGGATGGAGCTTGCCGTTAACGCCATCGGCCTCGACGCCGAATGGGTGGGAGCGTTGCCTACGGCGTTGATGAAACCGCTGAGCGGATCGGGAAGCCGCGGCATGATGGTTGACTTGATGAGCACCTACGGAGCCGATGCATTTGTTTCACGTGTGTCAGCGGCTATACAGGGAAGCACCGACACCACATTCTACATCCTCGCCGTGTACTTCGGAAGCGTGGGCGTGGTGAAGACACGTTACGCCGTGCCCTACGCACTCCTTGCCGATGCCGTAGGGTCGGTGGCCGGAATCATCGCAGCCTACATATTTTTCAGTTAAGAGCCGGTGCGACAATAAGCTTTTTCACTTTGCCATATAGTGAATTTTGCTTACTTTTGTAGTAACAAAAACACTGTAAAATGAATAAGATTGACTGGATATGCGAAAATGTGGAGATGCCGAAAATCGACACTGAAGCATTGGCCGAATGGATTGGCCGAGTGGTAAAGTCGCACGACCGTATATTGGGACCGCTGGTCTACATATTCTGCGACGACAACCGCATAATCGAAGTCAATCGACAATTTCTAAACCACGACTATTATACCGACATAATAACATTTGACTACTCACGCGGACGAATGGTGAGCGGCGACATGTTCATATCGCTCGACACCGTAGCCACCAACGCCGAGCTTGTAAATGCAAGCTACGACAACGAGCTGCTGCGCGTGATAATTCACGGAGTGCTCCACCTGTGCGGCATAAACGACAAGGGCCCCGGAGAACGTGAAATCATGGAACAGAACGAGAACGAAGCCCTCGCTATGCTCCGTTGCGATGACAATAATTAATCACACATATCCATTTTTTTGACCTATGAATTTTGACTACGATGTGATAGTGGTAGGCGCGGGACATGCCGGATGTGAAGCGGCATCGGCCTCCGCACGCCTCGGTTCACGCACCCTGCTCATAACGATGGACATGAACAAAATCGCACAGATGAGCTGCAATCCCGCCGTAGGAGGCATTGCAAAAGGACAGATCGTGCGTGAAATCGATGCCCTTGGCGGAATGATGGGAATCGTCACCGACCAAACGGCAATACAATTCCGCATGCTCAACCGCTCCAAAGGGCCTGCTATGTGGAGTCCGCGAGCCCAAAGCGACCGCATGAAATTCAGTGCCGCCTGGCGTCACGTTCTTGAGAACACGCCCAATCTGTCGCTATGGCAGGATGCGGTAGTGTCAATGATTATAGAAGAGGGAAAAGTAAAGGGCGTGGTAACCGCGCTCGGAGTGAAGTTTACATCGAAAGCAGTAGTGCTTACAGCCGGCACATTCCTGAACGGACTGATGCACGTAGGCCGTGCGCAGGTCAAGGGAGGACGAGTGTCGGAACCGGCGTCACACGGCATCACCGAGCAGCTGCGCGATGCCGGATTCACAACCGCACGAATGAAAACCGGAACACCCGTGCGCATCGACGGACGCAGCGTCAACTGGGCGCTCACCACACCTCAGCACGGCGACGACGACTTCCATAAATTCAGCTATCTCCCCAATGTACATCGCCGGCTGCAACAGCGCGACTGCTACACCGTCTACACCAACACCACGACACATGAGATACTGCGTCGCGGGCTTCCCGACTCACCGCTTTACAACGGACAGATACAAAGCATAGGGCCGCGCTACTGCCCGAGCATCGAAACCAAGATAGTGACATTTGCCGACAAGGAGGAGCATCAGCTGTTTCTTGAACCCGAAGGCGAGGACACTCAGGAGTTCTATCTTAACGGATTCTCATCATCGCTACCGCTCAACATCCAGGTCGAAGCCCTGGAGTCGATTCCGGCACTGAAAGATGTGCAGATATATAGACCGGGCTATGCCATCGAATATGACTTCTTCGATCCCACACAGCTGCTTCACACTCTTGAAACGAAACTGATCAAGGGACTATTCTTTGCCGGTCAGGTCAACGGAACAACCGGATATGAAGAGGCGGCCGGACAGGGACTGATTGCCGGAGCCAATGCGGCACTTGCCGTCCAAAACCGAGAACCCTTTGTGCTCGCACGCGACGAAGCCTATATAGGCGTACTCATCGACGACCTCGTGACCAAGGGTGTCGACGAGCCTTACCGAATGTTCACCTCACGCGCCGAATACCGCATCCTGTTGCGTCAGGACGATGCCGACATGCGACTCACTCCGCGAGCCTACTCAATCGGTCTTGCATCGGAGGAGCGATACCTGCTTATGGAGTCAAAACGCTGTCAGCGTGACGAGCTCGTAGAGTTTATACGCAACTACTCATTGAAGCCCTCACTCATAAACGAAGCCCTTGAAAGCCTCGGCACAACTCCGCTGAAGCAAGGCGTGAAACTGCACGACCTGATACTTCGCCCGCAGCTGACAATAGCAATGCTCGCTCCCCACATCGACGCACTCGCCCGTCAAATAGAACGCATCGAACCGGATCGGAGAGAGGAGATAATCGAAGCCGCCGAGATAATGCTGAAATACCAAGGCTACATCGAACGCGAAAAGATGGTGGCCGACAAAATACGACGCCTCGAGGATCTCAAGATAGCCGACCGCTTCAACTACTCCGAGATAAAGGCTCTCTCGACCGAAGCTCGCCAGAAGCTTGAAAAGATTCGCCCCGAAACAGTGGCACAGGCTTCCCGAATACCCGGAATATCACCAAGCGACATAAACATACTGCTGTTGCTTATGGGTAGGTGATTGTTCCACGTGAAACATTAATAATTTTCTAATATACAAATATTTAAACGTGTAAACAATGGAATACATCAAGTCAAAAATCCGTGATGTGTATGACTTCCCGAAACCCGGAATCATATTCAGAGATCTCACTACGATGTTCAAGGATCCAAGAGCCATGCACATTGTTGGATGGGACCTTGCTCAACTTTATCGCGACAAAGGCGTTACAAAAGTTGTAGGCATCGAGTCAAGAGGATTCATAGGTGGCGCTATTCTCGCTTACGAAATAGGAGCAGGTTTCGTGCCTGCACGAAAGCCCGGAAAGCTTCCCGCCGACACCGTGAGCGCATCGTTTGAGAAGGAGTATGGCACCGATACAATCGAAATACACCGTGACGCTATAACCCCCGACGATGTAGTGGTGCTGCACGACGACCTGCTCGCAACCGGAGGCACAATGGCCGCCTGCTACGAACTCGTCAAGAGCATGAATCCGCGCAAGATCTACATAAACTTCATCGTAGAGCTAAGCGCATTGAACGGTCGCAAAAACCTCCCCGCCGATGCCGATGTAAGATCGCTTATCGTTTACTAAAACAGAAAGACAACCCATTTGGCTAAAGTAGAAAAGTCACAACAACTGAAGGAGAAAATCTCCATTCTTCCCGATACGCCCGGCTGCTATCTATACTACGATGCAGCCGGGACTGTAATCTATGTGGGTAAGGCGAAGAACCTTAAACGACGGGTGTCGTCCTACTTCAACCGCACTCATGACTCGGTGCGCACCAACCTTCTTGTACGTGCAATAGCCGACATGAAATATATCGTCGTACCCACCGAAGGCGATGCACTCAACCTCGAAAATTCGCTCATAAAGGAGTACAAGCCGCGCTACAATGTGTTGCTTAAGGACGACAAGTCCTACCCCTGGATAGTCGTCACCAAGGAGCATTATCCGAGGGTATTCCTTACTCGTACGCGCATAAAGGACGGCTCAAAATACTTCGGTCCCTATACAAATACGGGAATAGCAAAAGCGGTTCTTAATCTGATAAGAGAACTATATCCCGTGCGCACATGCCGTCATGCAATTACCCCCGATTTCATAAACAAGGGCAAGGGACGGTTATGCCTTGAGTATCATCTTAAGAACTGCCTCGGATGCTGCACCGGACAAATAAGCCCCGAAAAGTATGCCGACATGATAGATCACGTGAAGCAGATACTTCGTGGCGAAACCCAGGAACTGCTCGACTATCTGAAGCTTGAAATGGAGCGTTTGAGCGAAGAATTGCGCTTTGAGGAGGCACAGATGCTGAAAGAAAAATATCAGCTTGTGGAGCGTTATCAATCCAAGAGTGTCATCGTGAGTCAGACACTTGACGACATTGACGTATTCGGAATCGACGACGACAACACCGATGTCTACGTAAACTACATGCACGTGCGTCGAGGCGCGATAGTGCGCAGCATCACTCTTCAGTACAAGCGACGACTTGAAGAGTCGATTGAGCAGATTCTGAGCTATGCCATAGTGGAAGCCAAGGAGAAATTCAATCTGGAATACGATGAAATAATAGTGCCCGTGCTGCCCGACATGGAGATGCCCGGAGTTTCGTTCATTATACCACAGCGCGGCGACAAACTCAAGCTGCTGCAGGTGTCGACCCACAATGCCCGACAGAACAAGGTCGACTCCCTGAAGATGATGGAAAAACACAATCCCGAACAGCGGGTGGAACGCACGCTCGAACGCATGAAATCGGATTTCCGGCTAAGCGAGCTTCCCCGTCACATCGAGTGCTTCGACAATTCAAACATTCAAGGCACAAATCCCGTGGCATCGTGTGTTGTGTTCAAGAACGCCAAACCGTCGAAACGCGACTACCGTCACTTCAACATAAAGACAGTCGAGGGACCCGACGATTTCGCTTCAATGAAAGAGGTGCTCACGCGCCGCTATACACGCTTGATGGAGGAAGGCGAAGGATTGCCCCAGCTGATAGTTGTCGATGGCGGAAAAGGACAGCTCAGCGCTGCCGTGGAGGCGTTGGACGACATGGGACTGAGAGGCACAATAGCCGTTGTGGGAATAGCGAAGCGACTTGAAGAAATATACTTCCCGGGCGACAGCATACCGCTCTATATCGACAAAAATTCCGAATCGCTGCGCATAGTTCAGCATCTTCGCGACGAAGCCCACCGATTTGGTATAACGCATCATCGCAACAGACGAAGTAAAGGTCAGATAATCAGCGAATTAGATGAAATAAAAGGAATCGGTGACAAAACACAAACGGCTCTTTTACAGCACTTTAAGAGCGTAAAGCGACTGAAGGAAGCATCAATCGACCGGATAGCTGAAATAACAGGCCCTGCACGTGCCTCAATAATATACTCGGCGCTGCATCCCGATGAACAGCCGCAATAGCACTAAAAAATAAAAGAAGCGTGACAATTATGCCGCGCTTCTTTTATTTTGAGCTACGCTCGCGTTTCTACTTCAGACATTCGGCCACTTTGTTGACAATCTCCTCACCTCGTATGTCACGGGCAAGAATAGTGCCGTCGGGGCCAAACAGCATGATCATGGGAATACCGCTGAATCCGTAAGTATCCGAAGGAGCTGTGCCCGCATCGATTATCTGCGGCCACTTGTAGCCAAGACGGTTTATTGCCTTCTTTGTTTCATCGGCCTCATCCCATGTAGCGACACCGAGTATTGTGAAGCGGTCGTCATCCTTGTATTTCTCGTATAGAGGAATCAGAGTTTCCTTGGCCTCGCGGCGACAGGGACCGCACCAGCTTGCCCAGTAATCAACAAGAACATATTTGCCCTTGCCCACATAATCGGAAAGATGAGCTACTGTGCCGTCGATATTCTTTCCCTCCACATCGATGAATTTCTTTCCAACCGAAGTGCGAAGGATATTATTTACCTTGTTGTTTTGCTCCTTTACAAAGTCAAGATTCTTGATGTCGGGCGACACTACCGCATACACTTCCTGCCACTCCTCGGGAGTACACAGCTGTGAATATTGACGCAGTGCCGAAACTCCCACAGCATTGTCCTTGTTCTCCAGTATTGCATTCTTAACCGTAGTGCCGAAGTCCTGATAGAAAGCGTTCACTATCTCGTTACGCTTCTGCATCATTGTTTCCTGATCAAGCGAATCCTTCTGAAGAGCCTCAAGCTGCTTCATAACGGCATTCTGCTTAGCCATGACACCACCCCACAGAGAGGCGAATTTTGTGTTAAGCTCACCGCCCTTGGCTGGCATGCGCTTGTTCATGTCCATTTCAACTGTTCCGGGCTCTACAATGAGTTCGGCGATGTAATTGGTACGCACGCCTCCTTCAACGTTTTCTTTGAATCCTATACGGCCATAGTATGCCTTGTCGGCATTTCCCTGAAACTTGAATTTTCCGGCTGTTACCTTTGTCGAATCGACAAGATTGCTGTTGTCGTCAAGTAGATAGAACATTTTACCCTCCATTTCAGGAGCTGCATTTCCGGTGACCACGTAGTCAAAGGCCGATGCTGTCGTCGCCGACAACATCACCATTGCAGAAATAAGAAGTGATTTCATTTTTAGATGTTTTAATTTTTAAACTGCTGCAAATATAGGAAGAATATTCGACAAAGAAACTCACTGAATCACTTAAAAGACTGCTCATGACAATACTAATAGTTTATAACAAACCTAAATTCGTATTTTCACAAGTTTTTATTAATTTCCCCATTCGATTATAAATGAGTAACTTTGCAATATGAAAGATATCTGGAAAAAATACAAGGAAAATTACGCGTCAATATTCAGCCTCGGAATACCCATTCTCATATCGCAATTGGGAATGATTGTGGTTGCATTTGCCGACAACATAATGGTGGGTCGCTACTCTACCGAAGCACTCGCATCAGCATCGTTTGTAAACAATGTATTCAACGTGGCTACATTTGCATGTCTTGGCTTCTCCTACGGTCTTACTCCTCTTATCGGTGCGTTATTCACTCAGAAACGCGACACCACGATAGGAGGCATGATAAAGAACGGATTGCTTATAAACATCATATTCTCGCTACTCGTGACGACGATAATGTTTATACTGTGGCTTAACATCGACCGACTCGGACAGCCCGAGGAGCTGATGCCGCTCATCAAGCCCTACTATCTTATAGTGATGGCGGGAATGCTTCCCATAGCGATATTCAATGTGTTTGCACAATGGCTGTTTGCCATAAACCGCACAAAACTTCCCATGTGGATACTCCTTTCGGCCAACTCCCTTAACATTCTCGGAAACTGGCTTCTCATATACGGTAAATGCGGATTTCCCGAACTGGGCCTCATAGGAGCCGGCTACAGCACTCTTTTTGCCCGCGTGCTGTGTCCTGTGGTCGTAATGGTAATATTCTTCCTCTACAAGGATTTCCGCACCTACAGGGACGGATTTAAAGCATCACGCATCAATTCGATGATGATAGGACAAATCAACCGCACATCATGGCCGGTATCGCTTCAGATGACATTCGAGTCAGGCTCGTTTACAATAGCGGCTGTCATGGCCGGATGGCTTGGAGCCATAAGCCTTGCATCGTTCCAGATAATCGTGATAACGGGCACTCTCGGCTTCTGTATCTACTACAGCATGGGATCGGCAGTATCGGTTCTCGTAGCCAATGCCGCGGGATTGAACGATCGCATAGGAATGCGTCGCATAGCATTTGCCGGCTATCACATCATGCTCACTCTTGCCGCCATATCATCAACCTTATTTATTGTATTCGGACACGAATTCATTAATGCGTTCACCGAGGATCCCGAAGTAATAGCCGCAACGGTAGTGCTGATAGTGCCGCTCGTGCTATATCAGATGGGCGATGCCACACAGATAAACTTCGCAAATGCACTCCGAGGCACATCACACGTAATGCCCATGATATGGATAGCCTTTGTGAGCTATGTAGTCATAGGCATTCCTGCCACCTATCTGCTTGCCTTCACGGCATCGATGGGTACCTACGGCATCATATTGAGTTTCTCGGTGAGCCTGTTCATTGCAGCCGCACTGTTTCTCTATTTCTTCATGCGGGCAACTAAGAGGTATATTAAAGTTGATGGAGAGCCTGTAGCTGCTCGATGACTTCACCGCGCGACATTCGGCGACGGTTTTTCAGCACTCGCGCGAAATCGTGAGCTATCGACTGCACTCCCGAGTGATTGAAAACCTTGTTAAGGTAGGAGAAACTTTTGTCAAACAATCTCCTCACTTCATCACTCTCAAGCGAACAGGTTTCGCGTCCCTCTTCATCAAGATATTTTATAAGCTCGTCCTTTATCTTGTTGTCAAGCGATGACTCATGCAGCACATAACTTCGGCAAAGAACGTTGCCTATCATCATTCCCATTGACACCTGATAGTGTTCGAGTATATGATTCCATGCCACTTTGGCCGACAATCGGGGATTGCCGTTGAAATAGTATTCATTGGTAAATTCCACCACTTCATCAACCGGAGCGTCAAGCGACACCGAGGCAAGTACATCCTCAGCGTTCCACACTACCATACCTATGGCCATACCGGTTATACCGTAGCATTTTTCATCTTCATTTATGTATCGTAATTCCATAGTCGCGTATCTGATGAGTCTATATTTAAATTAACACCAAATATACACAATTGGATTCGGTTTATAGAATTTTTTGGTCATTAATTTATCACCATTATCTTTGTCACCACTCCTTCACTGCCGTCGCTGCTTGAAGCGAATACGTAGTAAACGCCTGATGTCACACGTTTTCCCGAGCGGTCACAACAATTCCATGTCAACATTCCGCCTTCAGGACGGCCTTGAAAAAATATGTTGCCCGAAGCGTCACCTATCTTTACAAGTGATCTCTCACTCAATCCCTCGATGGTCACCGGTCCCGAATAATCGGGTCTGACAGGATTGGGATAAACCGTGACATTGAAAAAATCATCGGCAACGGGAGCAAAGTCGGCTCCATAACATGACACTCCGTAACGGGTACCCGCGTAGACAGTGTTATCAATATCGGAACATAACACTACATTTATCTCATCGGTGGGGATGTCACTGTTGCCGGTAGTAAAATGCTCTACTATTTCACGCCCGTCACGTGCTACAAGATATATGCCGTCGCTTGTCGTCGATATCCATTTGCGCCCTGAAGCATCAATCGAAATGGATGAAATCTTGATACCGTCAAGCAAATAATCGGCATATCCGCTGCCGTCGTTACGTGAAACCTTGACATGCTCGACTGTAGTTCCCGAGTTAAGCATATCTACAGGCCTTCTTATTATGAATACACCTTCATCACTTCCAAGCCACACACTGCCGTCGCTGTTCTCAACCATGCACGTTACGGCCAAAGAGGAGTACACTTTTCCATCCTGGTCGACAAATTCATCTATCACACGATACCTGTCATCCGAAATGCTCTCCATTGTTCCCCCGGTATCGTAGACTGCAAACTTAAATTCATTCCATCCTTCGGCAATCAATGTAACGTTTCTTGATTCACGGCTCTTACACGGAAGTATGACGGCATTCCATGTGTCGTAGGTGCCGAAATCCTCGATGTCTATTACTACCCAGTCGTCAACAGTTGTATTGTCAAACTTGCGCTTGGATGCAGGAAGAACCGCTATGACAAAATCAGATGCATTTATGCCGTAACACCAAAGATTGTTGTAGCTGTCAAAAGCAAGTTCAAGGACACAGCATGAATAGTCACGTTTAAAGGGTGAATTGTTCCAATCATACTTTCCTATCTGCTTTCCGTCACGGAATTTATAGATGCCCTCATACCAGGTTCCAACAAATAGAGTGCCAGGTTCCTCAGGGTCCTCCAATATACGTGTTCCCGCTCTCAACAATCCGTGAGAAACACGATTATTCAACGTTACATCCTTCAATTCGGGCGTTATATTCTCTACAAATCCCTGATTGATTATATTTATGCCCATCACAGCGTCATATCCGGCCATAAATCCGTTTCGACCCACAGCTCTATTTGACGCATACACATTTCCCGAAACTCCCTTTGCAAGATAACCGGCACCACTCACAAGCGAAGTACCCATAGGCCGCAAAAACGCATGATTGAATGTCACGCTCTCACCCTTGTTACCCATGTTTACATTGCAAAGTCCGTCACGGTTTATGAGCCACACACTCTCCATGCCCTTGCATGTCGACACACAAGGTTCATCGTCAAGCAACCTGAATTCCGAAGGGATGTCGATGCGTTCAAGCTGTCGTCCTTCACTATTAAAAATAGCAAGCTCATAGCGGCTCGACACCGTGTGGAAGTCACCGCTATCGATGATGTGACGCGAGCGTCCCATCGTTATGTCACGTGCCTTGAAACTCCCTTTTTCAAAATCAAATTCAATGACATAAGCCTTACCATTGTCGCGTCCATCAACCGACAATGCGCGGTTTTCGCTTATTCCGGCCATCGACATTGAAGCCAATTCACCCAGAGGGGTAAATGCATCAAATGTATTGTGACGCTCTTTAAGAGGCGAGGTGTAGAGCTTGTCATCGCAACATATCACCATATTTTCACCTACGACAGCAATAGCCGTCACCTCACGGTTAAATATGCCTGATTCAACTACGGTGTAGTCACGTGTATTGAATGTCACGATGCCGAATCCGGCGGCTACATGCACAAGATTACCCTCAAAAGCTACATCGTTTATATTCTTACCCGTCACCTGGGGAGCATCCTTTATATCACCGAGATTGATAATATCACCGTTATCATGCAACAAATCAATATTACCGTCACCATAGACTACAAGAAGATAACGGCCTGCGTTATTACGGTAAATATCGGCAATGTCTACACCGCTCAACCCATTGAACATGGTGTAGCCGAATGTTTCATCCGACTTTTTGTCGTAATGAAAAAGATTACCCTCCGACAGGAAGAAAACTTTGTCGGCAGTGTCTATAACCTTGCCTGTGCGATGAGTATAGTTGTTATAGACCGACCATTCTCCTACAGGTATGTGCGCAGACAATGTTGTCGCCATAAGCGACGACAACACAAGTAGAAACATTCGGTAAATCATGCTTTAAAACCGGGAAACGTGACTCTATGAAAAGATATTTTTTTCAGTCAGATATTTCCTGAGTTTCTCGGTGGCACGACCGCGATGACTTATTCTGTTCTTCTCCGCTGCATCCATTTCCGCAAAAGTCACATCATAACCTTCGGGCATGAATACGGGATCGTATCCGAATCCGTTGGAACCGCGCAATTCATCGATTATGACACCCTCTACCGTACCTTCCATCTCAACTATGTCATCACCTTCTATAAGGGCTATGACAGTGCGGAAACGGGCCTTACGGTCAGTCACACCCTCCATGTTACGCATCAATAAAGACACATTTGCAGCCGAATCGTGAGCCGGACCCGCATAACGGGCCGAATAGACTCCGGGAGCACCGTTAAGGGCATCCACCTCCAAACCGGTGTCATCGGCAAAACAGTCGTAACCGTAATGCTCTTTTACAAACTTAGCCTTTATAGCAGCGTTACCTTCAAGTGTGTCGGCAATCTCAGGTATATCCTCATTGCATCCTATATCACCAAGTCCGAGTATAGTGAATTCATTACCCAATATAGCCCTAATCTCTTCGAGCTTATGCTTGTTGTTGGTTGCAAATACTATTTTTCTCATAACCTGATGACATGGATGTTTCAATGAATTAACGCATTACACGAGTCATTTATTGCCGTGACATGTCAAGCCACGACAATATTGACTATCTTACCGGGAACTACGATGATTTTCTTCACGCTCTTTCCTTCAAGCCACTTTGCAGCGCCTTCATGTTCAAGAGCTGTCTTCTCTATAATTTCACGAGGAGTGTCGGCAGCAACTTCAATATTGAAACGGGCCTTACCGTTGAACGACACGGCCATTGTCACGGTATCCTCCTTAAGGTACTCTTCGTTGCATACAGGCCATGAACCGTCACATATAGTGCTGTCGTTACCTATGGCATGCCAAAGCTCTTCAGTGATGTGAGGAGCAAAAGGAGCAAGAAGGAGCAACAGCTGTCCGAGAACCTCACGACTGTGACATTTCATCGAATTGAGTTCGTTGACACATATCATGAACGCAGCTATCGAAGTGTTGAACGAGAAGTTCTCAATGTCCCATGTCACCTTCTTTATAAGCTTGTGGAGCGATTTAAGCTCGTCCTTTGAAGGTTTGCTGTCATCTACAACAAGATTGTCACCTTTATAGAAAAGTCCCCACAGACGCTTTAAAAAGCGGTTTACGCCGTCAATGCCGTTAGTGTCCCAAGGCTTGCTCTGCTCAAGCGGACCGAGGAACATCTCATACAATCGAAGTGTGTCAGCACCGTAACGCTCTACAATGTCATCGGGATTCACCACATTGAACATGGACTTTGACATCTTCTCAACCGCATATCCGCAAACATACTTGCCATCCTCAAGAATAAACTCGGCATCGTTAAATTCAGGACGCCATGCACGGAACTTGTCAAGGTCAAGAATATCGTTGCTGACGATGTTTACATCGACATGGATAGGTGTAACATCATAATCCTTCTTAAGATTATAAGACACAAAAGTATTGGTGTCCTTAATGCGGTATACGAAGTTGGAGCGTCCCTGAATCATACCCTGGTTTATGAGCTTGCGGAAAGGCTCGTCACGACACACAATGCCCAAATCATAGAGGAACTTGTTCCAGAAACGGCTGTATATCAAGTGACCCGTAGCATGTTCGGTACCGCCTATGTAAAGGTCGACATCCTGCCAGTAGTCATCGGCTTCCTTCGACACGAGAGCCTCATTGTTGCGGGGATCCATATAACGCAAATAGTAGGCCGACGATCCGGCAAATCCGGGCATCGTATTCAATTCAAGAGGATAGCCTTCGGCACTCTTCCAATCCTTGGCACGACCCAACGGAGGTTCGCCCGATTCGGTAGGAAGATACTTGTCAACTTCGGGCAACAGCAAAGGCAATTGTGACTCATCCAACAGGTGAGGAACACCGTCCTTGTAATATACGGGAAACGGTTCACCCCAGTAACGCTGACGGCTGAATATAGCGTCACGAAGACGATAGTTGACCTTTACCTTTCCTATTCCCTTCTCCTCGATGAAACGCTTGGTTGCTGCAATAGCATCCTTAACTTCCATACCGTTGAGGTCAAGCTCGGCTCCACATGAATTTATCATCTTACCCGACTTTGCATCGAAGCTCTCCTCGCTTACGTCACATCCTTCAATAAGCGGAACTATAGGAAGATTGAAATGCTTTGCAAAGGCATAGTCACGACTGTCATGAGCCGGAACGGCCATAATAGCACCCGTACCGTAACCGGCGAGCACATAATCGCTCACCCACACGGGAATTTCCTTACCCGTAAGCGGATTAACGGCATAAGCACCGGTAAATACTCCCGATACATTCTTCTCAATCATTCGCTCACGCTCGGTCTTGTGCTTTACCTCATCGATATAGGCATCCACGGCAGCGCGCTGCTCGGGAGTAGTTATCATGTCGACATAGGCGCTTTCAGGGGCCATAACCATGAATGTAACGCCAAACACGGTATCGGCACGAGTGGTGAATATCTCAAGTTCAACATCGCTTCCTGCAATGGGGAAACGCATTTCGGCACCCTCGGAACGACCTATCCAGTTACGTTGTGTTTCCTTCAAGGAGTCGGTCCAGTCTATTCTTTCAAGACCGTCAAGAAGACGCTGAGCATAAGCCGACACTCTAAGACACCATTGATACATCAGTTTTTGTTCAACAGGGTAGCCTCCACGTATTGAAAGACCTTCGCTCACCTCGTCATTAGCCAACACTGTACCAAGTTTGGGACACCAGTTGACCATAGTGTTTCCAAGATAAGCTATGCGATAGTTCATGAGAGTGTCGCTCTTCTGCTTTTCATTGTAGCCATTCCACTCTTCGGCAGTAAACTCAAGTTCCTTGCCGCAGGCTGCATTCACACCCTTGCTTCCCTCCTTCTCAAAGTGAGCTATAAGGTCGGCTAGGGGCATTGCCTTATCCAGCTTTGTGTCATAGTAGCTGTTAAACATTTTCATGAACGCCCACTGTGTCCATTTATAGTACTCGGGGTCGCAAGTCTTGATTTCTCGATCCCAGTCGTAGCAGAAACCTATCTTATCAAGCTGATTGCGATAGCGTGCTATGTTGTTGACAGTGGTTATCTCGGGATGCTGACCAGTCTGTATGGCATACTGTTCAGCCGGAAGACCGTAAGCGTCATATCCCATGGGATGAAGCACATTGTAACCCTGCAGGCGCTTGTAACGCGAGAAGATGTCACTTGCTATGTAACCAAGTGGATGACCTACGTGCAATCCCGCTCCCGAAGGATAAGGAAACATGTCGAGCACATAGAACTTGGGACGCGAATTGTCAATCTCCGTCTTATAAGTCTTGTTTTCTTTCCAATACTGCTGCCAGCGGCTCTCTATATCTCTATGATTATATTCCATATAATGATTTTTTATTTTATTCGGTTAATGGTGTTATAGTCCCAGTTTCTCGCTTATTTCAAGCATACGCTCTATTGGACGACGAGCCTTATCGGCTATTTCACTGTCGACCTCAACCTGAGGTTGCTCATATTTAAGACAATTATAGAGCTTCTCCATTGTGTTGAGCTTCATGAACGAACAGTCGTTGCATGCACAAGTGGAATCAGCCGGAGGAGCGGGAATGAATATCTTGTCGGGACAACGCTTCCTCATTTCATGAAGTATGCCGCTTTCAGTGGCCACAATAAACTCCTTGTTGTCGCTCTTTACTGCATAATTGAGCAAAGCGGCTGTAGAACCCACCTTATCGGCAAGAATGAGCAGTGGAGCGGGACATTCGGGGTGAGCCAATACCTTGGCATCGGGATACTGACGCTTCAATTCTGCAAGTTTCTCAACCGAGAACTGTTCATGAACGTGACAAGCACCGTTCCACAACTTCATGTTGCGTCCCGTTACTGAATTTATATAGTTTCCGAGGTTACGGTCGGGACCGAATATGATTGGAGTATCCTCAGGAAAACTCTCCACTATCTGCCGTGCATTGGTTGATGTCACGAGTACATCGGTAAGAGCCTTTACATCGGCCGATGTATTCACATAACTTATTACAGTGTGTCCGGGATTATCATCTATGAATTTCTTAAACTCATCGGCTTTGCAACTGTCGGCAAGCGAACAGCCGGCACTAAGGTCGGGAATAAGCACCTTCTTGTCGGGACAGAGTATCTTGGCGGTTTCACCCATGAAGTTGACTCCGCACAGTACGATAATCGGTTCGGTTAGTCGCGAAGCTATCTGAGCAAGCGCAAGACTGTCGCCTATATAATCGGCGATATCCTGTATTTCACCTTTCTGATAATAGTGGGCAAGAATGACCGCACCTTTCTCCTTCTTCAATCGAAGAATCTCAGCTTTCAAGTCAATGTCTTTGTCAACCGGAGAGTCGACATAGCCTTTATCGACATTCATTGTCATAGATTGATATATTATAAGTATAAATCTATACTAAATAAGTAATATTATAGTAAGATGTGAATAAGCACCATGTGAATGGCTTGCAAAGGTAACAACTTATTAATTATTAGGCAAGATTAGGACATAACTTTATACACGTACATCTATATATATAGGTTTATTATATATAGGCAATAAAAATGGATCAACACATCATGACAACATAGTCAATGTACTAAATTGGAATTCGATCCACTCCCTCGACTTTCTTGTCAACATTATTATTCTATTTTGTTTCGAAAAATTTTTTCAAAAAACTTTCAAAGTAAGATTATATAAGCATGTTGATAAGTGTGATAACTTTTTCGGTATATGCTTGCATATTAACTTATGAAACTACAATCTACAAATAATCTACATATAAAATACTGCTATATTGCAATCTTCCAATGATATCACAATGTTATTAACATACGGTTTATAACATTCAATGTTAATAAAAACGTTACGCCATTACTCTTGATAACTATGTTGAAACAGGTGTATAATACTATTAAATCATTATTATAACTTATTTTGTAATTACGATTATCCGGTTATACAATCAGGGGTGAATACGATGCAAATTTAGTTGTAAAAATCTCTTATTAATTTATCAAGCTTTATCTACATCACAATGTACATTTGTGAACAGCGTAATTTTTGAAGTGTAATTTTTACACTTCAAAAATTACGCTAAACTACATTAAGGGTGACAATAAAAAAGGCCTAAAAAAGTTCACTACATTATAAAATAAGTGTAGTAGTAACACTATTGTTGCAATGATGTAATATATAATGTAAACTATGTAATAATATTGTAATAATATAATATTATATTTAATTAATTGATTAATAATAAATTAGATATTTATTTAAAATTATTTTGCAAAATATTTGAAAAAAATAGACAAAAATGTTTTGTCTATTAAAATTATTTGTATATTTGCAACATCAAACTAAAACATAAAGCAATCAAACTAACAAAAACAATTCATCATGGGAACTTCTACTACATTTCAAGGCAAACTTTTAAGCCTTCAGAGTAATCTATTGAATTTTGCTTACATGTTAACATCCAACTACGACGATGCCTACGATCTGCTTCAGGACACTACATTGAAGGCTCTCGACAATGAAGACAAGTATGTTGACAATGTTAATTTCAAAGGTTGGGTATTTACTATTATGCGTAACATTTTTATCAACAACTACCGCAAAGTAGTGCGTTCATCAACAGTTGTTGATAAGACAGAAGATTTATATCATATCAACTTGCCCCAAGATTCAGGTTTCCAGACTCCCGAAGGATCATTTGCCGCCATGGAGATAACCAAGGCCATCAACTCATTCAGCGACGAATACCGTGTTCCCTTCTCAATGCATGTTGCAGGATACAAGTATAATGAAATTGCCGAAAAGATGAATCTGCCTCTCGGAACAGTGAAGAGCCGCATATTCTTTGCCCGTCAAAAACTTCAGCAGCAATTTCATGACTATCGCTAATTACATTGTAGCATACTCTTACTGACATTCCATACAATCCCTGATGAAAAGTGACCGGTAACTCGTTTACCGGTCACTCTTTTTTAAGTTACGTGCTATTTAACATGAGTTAAACCATCAATAGGGCGGGAGTATTTGTTAAAAGAAAAGTAACAACCCTTTATAATGTATTATCAAATTATGAAAAAATCTCTCTTGTTTATAATGTCGATGGCCATGCTGGCGACATTCGGCTGTAGCGATGATGACAATAAAGCTCCGTGGGAGGAGCTGCCTTCGGGACCTATAACCGGTGCCGATGCAATGATAACGTTCAACGGCGATCGTTCCTACGGTTCGGTTCAGATTAAGGCCGATAACTCATCCAAGGGTGTGATTAATGTTGTGAATGTACTTCCGGGCTATCCTGAAGTAACGATGGCTGTTGACATGGCTCAACAGCCCG
This sequence comes from Muribaculum sp. NM65_B17, assembly GCF_004793735.1. Classification (NCBI taxonomy): domain Bacteria; kingdom Pseudomonadati; phylum Bacteroidota; class Bacteroidia; order Bacteroidales; family Muribaculaceae; genus Muribaculum; species Muribaculum sp. NM65_B17. The sequence goes on along the minus strand of NZ_SRYY01000004.1, from coordinate 151,615 downwards.
ACGGCTCGTTTAATGTCACGGGAGCCACTACACTTGACACTCCTCCTTGTATGCTTCCGTCATCGAAATCTGACGAAAAGCTTGTCATCTATAATCTGTCGGTTGAAGGAAATGTCACGACACAGGGAAAAGCTGACATGAATTTTAAAGCGGTGTTGGCCGACAATGTTCAAAACCATGTTACCGGAACATGGGTGTTGGCCGAATATCTGCCGTTGACACCCGAAGGAATGGCCAATGCTCCCGTACAGGTTAGCTGGGTTACTAAGAGCGGTGGCGTTGAAATGGATGCCCGATTGTCGGCTATGGCAAGTCTTCTTGCCGGCAACATTGTGTATCAGATGCTGAAATCGGTAACATTTTCCCCCGATGGAAACGTAACGGCTCTATATAGCAGCGGCTTTGACCTGGTGACATTCATGGAAGCCGGTGTCGACAAGCAGCAGGGGCGTTACATCCATGTAAACAATGACTGGAAAGAGTCGCCTCGCAATCTTGCTTTCTGGTATTCACCCGGCAATTATCTGTGTGTCATACCTTATATGCCAAACATTATGGCACAGATAGCCATAGACAACGGCGAAGATCCTGACTTGAACAACGGCGCGTTACCTGAAATGGAGAAGCAGCTGCTTGAAAAGCTTGCTCAACTCGGAGTGGATGTGAGCGTGCTGATGGAGAATTTTGAATATTGGAATAAGAATGGAATTCCGTTGCAGATAGTGCGTAGCGATTACAACAGCATGAGCCTTGTATTGGATGAAAAAATGATAGATTCGGTGGTCAAGGCGTTTATTCCCGCACTTGACAAGCTCGACGAGAAGCTTGCCGAGATGATAGCCGCCGATCCCAATGACCCGGTTGTTAAGTTGCTGATGACCGAGATAATGCCTGAATTGGGCATAAACAAGTTGGTCGACCTCGGTTCGCTTTGGATCAATGACACCGAAAGTTTCACAATTGCGCTGAAATTGAATCGCGCTCAGTGATATTAGAGCCGGTTCGACAATAAATATTAACGGCAGGGTTGCATAGTGCGGAGCGATTTTTGGTCTGCGAGGAAGGAGTGTACCGGATGTACACGACTGACAAACAGACGGAAAAGCGCCCGCAATATGCGAGGCGATGGTAATTTCGGTTCAACCAAAATGGAAAAAGGTTTGATTTGTGTTATACCTCAGTAACATAAATCATTGGTTCCATGAAAATAAAGTTTAAGCATTGCCGACGGAAGCGCATCCGTAAGTTTTTGTCAGGCTTCCATGGAATGGTCAAGGCTGATAAAGGATACTGTGGCGTTGATTCCAGGCTTGAGGACTGCATTATCGAATGTGTGAAATCGAATTTCGGTACAGCTGAATTTCGCCCGCTTTCAGGCCGTTGGGTGGTGGAACGCACAAATTATTGGCTCGAAAACTATCGGCGACTATGCCGGAACTATGAGCGATACCTGTCTTCAGCTCGGGCAATGACATATCTTGCCGCGATACTTTTCATGCTCCGGTACTGCTGACTGACGATTACATTATACCCATAATATTTATTTGATGGGACGAAAGTTACCTTCGCCTCGGCCACTCGTTGGCGCTTTTCTTCATCTCTTTCGGGAGCGATGGAACCCCATCGCTCCCGAAAGAGCTAAAGAAAATCACTCAACAATTGACCGCCCTGCCGTTAACATTTATTGTCGTACCGGCTCTTAATGATAAACTCTTTTGAGTCGACGCACAATGATGCCTCTCTTGACGGGGCGTTATTGTGCGTCCTTCGTTATTGTCACAAGTAGTTTGTCGATATGTGCCTTGTCCATGTCGACGACTTTAAACAGGAAGTCGTTCCACTTTATGTTTTCGCCCTCAACGGGTATTTTGCGTGTGTTTTCAAGGATAAGTCCGCCTATCGACGCATAATTGGCAGGTTGGTAGAGGTCGCCTCGGTCAAAATAGTTGAGGAAGTCATAAACCGGGCAGCGTGCGTCGACAAGATAGCTCTTGCCGTCGTCCATCGGCAATATATAGGGCCCCGATGCCGGAGTGTCACAGCATCCCACCAGTCCGTCGAGGATGTCGTTCAATGTCACCACACCTTGCATTGTGCCAAACTCGTCGCACACAATCAGGCAGTGGACATGCTCGTTTTTAAGTCGCTCAAGAGCGTCATATACATTCATGCTTTCGGGAATGAACGTGCCGGGCGACAACACCTTGTTAAGCTCGAAGTCATGGCTGTCGAGGGTGAGTATGAGATCCTTCAGCGACACGGTGCCCTTTATCTCCTCGTGATTTTCGTCGAGAACGGGGTAGGTGTCGTGAAGTTCTGAGGCTATGCTGCGCTTTATGTCGTCGGTCGACATGTCGATTTCGAGCGTTACGATGTCCTTGCGGCATGTCATGATCGATGCCACGCGCTGGTCGCCAAGCACGAGGGCACGCGTCATGATGTCCTTTTCAACCTCCTTGACTTCGCCCGATGCGGCTCCGTTTTCGATTATCTGTTTCACATCGCCCTCGGTGGTCTTGTTTTCATCGCCTCGCAGGTTAAGCAGCCTCACTATAAGGTTGGTCGACACCGAAAGCAGCCACACTATAGGCATTGTAATTTTTGAAAGCAGCTTCATTGGTCGGGCCACAATCTTTGCCACAGTGTCGGCTGAATTAAGCGCGATGCGCTTAGGCACGAGTTCGCCCACAACGATTGATAGGTAGGTTACAACAATGACTATCGTCACCTGTGCTATTTCATCGGAGTAAGCCGGAGCCACTCCCCACTTGACGAGGATGTCGGCAAATGTATTTGCGAATGTAGCGCCTGAGTATAGACCGGTGAGGATGCCTATAAGTGTTATGCCTATCTGAATTGTCGACAGGAAACAGTCGGGGTCGTTGGCTATCTCGAGAGCCGTGCGTGCGGCACGGTTGCCACGCTTGCTCTCCTGTGACAGTCGTGATTTACGCGCTGAAATAAGAGCGGTTTCCGACATCGAAAATAATCCATTGAGCAGAATAAGACCTACTATAATCAATAATTCTTTCATAAAAATCCAAAATACACGCGATTACTGTTTAACTAATTTAACGTAACCCGTCTATCTTTAAACATAGAGCCTCCCTCAACGGTTTATTAAATTTTTATGAATTAAACAGGCAAGGGGCTGTGTAATGGTTGACACAACCCCGTAAAAGAGTAGAGTTAATTGCAATGGATTTATTCGGTTATGTAGGAGGGAAGCACCGGCATGGCACCCTGTTGAGTGCAGACATAGGCCGATGTGTCGACTGCTTTCTTGTGAGCTTCGATTACCGATTTTCCCTTAAGGATGTTGGCAATGAAAGCGGCTGTGAAAGAGTCACCGGCTCCTACAGTGTCGGCTACTTCTACCTTGGGAGTTGGCTGGAACGATACATTTCCGGGTGTGAAAACATAACTTCCGTTTATGCCGCAGGTGAGAATAAGCATTTTCAGGTTGTATTTGCCAAGAAGTATCCAGCACTTGTCCTGAAGGTCGATGCCGGGATATCCAAACATCCGGCTCACTGTCACAAGTTCCTCGTCGTTAATCTTTAGAATGTTGCAGCGCTTCATTGAGTTGCACAGGATTTCCTTGTTGTAGAATCCCTGGCGCAGATTTACATCAAACACGATTAGCCTGTTGTCGTCCTGAGGCATTGCATCGAGAAATCGATTGATAGTGTTGCGTGACACTACGTTTCGCTGGGCCAATGAACCGAAGCATACGGCGCGTGTGCGTTCGGCGAGAGCTTCAAGCCTTGCCGTATAGGGAATGTTGTCCCAAGCCACATTCTCCTTTATCTCATATTGCGGAATGCCGGCCTGGTCGATTTCGACCTGTACCGTTCCTGTGGGATAAGGCACATTTTCTATAAGGTAGTTCACGCCTTTTCGGTTGAAGTTCTCGAGCAGTTCGGTGCCGAGAGCATCGTTTCCCACTGCGCTTATTGCACAGCTTTCAAGGCCGAATTGCGATACGTGATAGGCGAAGTTTGCGGGAGCGCCGCCTATTTTCTTACCTTCGGGGAGTACATCCCACAGGGCTTCTCCCATTCCCACTACTATGTCATTCATGATTGTTATTGTTTAAGTTTTTATAAATGTATTATTTTTTGATTTTAAGGGTGTAATAGAGCAGATATATTACACCTGCGGCCATTACGGCCACGGCGCCGTTCTGTCCGGCAGTGTCGGCTGCATATCCCATTGCGAGGGGGAATACCGTGCCTCCGAATAGTCCCATAATCATGAGTCCCGACACTTCGTTTTTCTCGTCGGGCGATGAGTTCAGAGCCTGTGCGAAGATTATTGAGAACACGTTGGAGTTGCCGAAACCTATCATGGCTATGCCTGCGTATATGGTATATAGCGTGTCGCAGCTCACCAGTATTCCCATTGCTACTATCATCATGATCACGCTTAGCGCGAAGAAGCGTTTTGCCGGAACCGAGCGGAGTATGAATGCTCCGAGGAAGCAACCTGCAGTACGGAATATGAAGTAGATGCTTGTTGCAAATCCGGCTTCTTCGAGCGGAAGTCCGAGTCGCTCCATGATTATTTTGGGAGCGGTGGTGTTGGTGCCCACATCGATTCCCACGTGACACATTATGCCGAGGAAGCATAGCAGGATGAAGGGACGGCCCAGAAGCTTAAGGCAGGCACCTATGCCCGATGCCTTGTCGGGGCGCTCCTCCTCAATGGGAGTCGCACCGAGTACCGAGATGGACAGGAAGCTTATTACTGCATAGATTGCAAACAGTGCACGCCATCCCAGCCCGAATGTAGGCAGATAGGTTGTTGCCCCCCAGGCGGCAAGTATTGGAGCGAGAAACGAGGCGATGGCCTTTACAAATTGTCCGAATGTAAGGGTTGAAGCCAGTTTGTCGCTGCTGATGAGGTTGGTTACGAGCGGGTTCAGCGATGTCTGCATAATGGCATTGCCTATTCCGAGCAGTGAAAAAGCGGCGAGCATTGTCATGTAACCGTCGCCTGTAAGCGGCAATATGAGCGAGCAGGCTGTTACGGCAAGGGAGATGAGCACAGTCTTCTTTCGGCCTATACGGTTCATGAGCATGCCTGTAGGCACCGAGAATATGAGGAACCAGAAGAATACGAGCGACGGAAACAGATTGGCTTGCGAGTCGGTGAGTCCGAGATCCTTTTGCACGTAGTTTGATGCAGTTCCCACGAGGTCTACGAAGCCCATTGCAAAGAAGCAGAGCATTACGGGTGCTATCTGCATCAATGAGCTGCGTTTAGCTGTTGATAGTGATTGGGTCGTGTCCATGGGTTATTTTATTGTGTAAATTTTTAGATTATTTATTTTGGCTTTGCCGTTGGCGGCCGACAGTGAGAGAGTAGTGTAGGAAGTTGTTGGGAATACGAGATTGGTCATTACAAATCGTCCGTCGTTTCCGAAAACCTCGATGCTTGAGCGATCGATGAATATGCGCAGGCTCAATCGAGAGTCCTTGCCGAATGTGGGTGATACGGTGACGGCGGGGAAATCCTGACTGAAATCGGTGACTCCGCTTTCGCGACGGTCAAACGACATTGTTTCTTCGGCCGGATTGTAGGTCATCACAACTTTTTCGCCTTTGTGGTTGGATAGCGTCAGGGTTACATCGGATGTGCGTCCCGGTTCAATGTCCATTACTATTTCACATGCTCCGTCGTTGACCGAAGGCAGGTTGTAGTTGCGAGCCTTGGCGCCGGCCTTGATGCTCTTGACATCGGTTACGGCTTTTCCGCGAAGCGACAGCAGTTCGGGCGAGGGTGCCGACGAGGCGTAGATCTGTCCGTCATTTCCTTTGAACAGTCCCACCTCACGGGGAAGTGTGTTGGCGCTGCGGAACTGCATAGTGGGCACTTCGGCCGCATATTGCCAGTTGCTCATCCATCCTATGACAGTGCGTCGGTTGTCGGGAGCGTTGCTGAAGCTTACGGTTGCGTAGTGATCCTTACCGTAGTCCATCCACTTTGTAGGCACGTTACCCGATGCGTCACGGTCGGGGGTGAATGTGGTTCCGTCAAAGTCGCCTATGAAGTACTGTGTCGCGCTTCCACCAAAGGGGCCGCCTGGATTGATGTTGCACAGGAGAACCCACTTGCTCTCGTCGCTTCCTTCAACGGGAAGTTTAAAAAGGTCGGGACACTCCCACACACCGTCCTGTGAGCCGAGTCCTTTACCGAAGGCACTCTTCAGGGTCCACTCCTTCATGTCGGGTGAAGTGAATATGAGCATTTCGTGGTCGAGCGCATGGGCGAGTACCAATGTCCACAGTTTGGTTTCGTCGTTCCAGAACATATTGGGGTCGCGGGCTTCGCTTTCAAGGGTGATCACGGGATTGCCGGGATATTTATGATAGGTTGTGCCATTGTCATCGCTCCATGCCAGGCTTTGTATCTGGCTTGTGCCGGCCGAAGTGTACATCGACACTATTGCGTCTTTTCCGAATCCGGCGCTGTTGGCTGTGTCTATTGCCGAGCTTCCGCTGAATATCATGCCGAGTCCGTCGGGTTCCACTACGGGGTTTAACTGATGGTCCCAGTGAATGAGGTCACGGCTTGTCGATTGTCCCCATGAGAGATTCTGCCATTTCGAGCCGTAAGGATTCCACTGATAGCACAAGTGCCACACACCGTCCTTGTAGACCATTCCGTTGGGGTCGTTCATCCATCCGTAGAGGGGTGTGTGATGATATATCGGGCGATATTTCTCACGGTTTGTTGTGTCGATGGTGTCGGCAAATGCAAGGTTGTTCCAGCAGGCGTCGTCTTTTGCCTCTCTTACCGATGAGCGGCTTTGTGAGGTGACCACATCAAGGATGAGGTCGTGTCCTTTATAAGGGGTAAGGTCGAGAGGCACGGTATAGTCCACTTTGGATTTTGCCATGCGCACGGCCAGTGTGCGTTCAAGCTTTCCGTCAACTATTATCTTCACTGTAGCATCGTCGATTGACTCCTGCACGGGAAGCAGCAGATATTTGCTGTCGCTGTCGACGCGAACAATCGTGTTGTTGGTTCCGAGATGTTCGATTTTAATGCCCGGCTCCGATGCAAGGACCGTGATCGTTGCAGCTGAGAGTGACATTGCAACTAATGACATGACTGCTTTTGCGATTATTTTCATGTTATCTTTTTTTGAGGTTGTTTTGTTTGATTGGATTTCACAATGCAAAACTAATATATAAGAATGTCACGCGTTATTAAAAATTACCCATAATATTGTACAAATGTTGCATTGCTCGATATTTATAATCAAAAGCACTGTTTTTCATAATATTATATTTATTTTTGCAGCGAATAGAAAAAAGATACCATAGTTAAACCTGTAAAATAATATGCATAGAAAAATTTGTCACATTATATTTATTGTGATAATGTTGTCGGCGTTTCAATCATGTAAGGAGGAAACCAAATATCGCATAGGTGTTTCGCAGTGCAGCAATGATGACTGGCGCACCAAGATGAACGAGGAGATTCAACGCGAGATTATGTTTCATCCCGAGGCTACGGTTGAAATACGCTCGGCCGATGACAGCAATGAAAAGCAGATTGCCGACATACGCTATTTTGCCGATAACGGTTTCGATATCATAATCGCCGCTCCAAATGAGGCCGATGCCATAACGCCGGTCATCGAGGAGGTGTATGATGCGGGAATACCCGTCATTGTATTTGACCGTAATATAAACGGCGACAGCTATACCGCCTATCAGGGTGTCGACAATGTAGGGATAGGAAAGTCGGCGGCCGATTATGCCCGTCATCTGCTCCCCGACGGTGGAAATGTAATTGAGATACACGGTCTTGCCGGTTCCACTCCGGCGGTGGGGCGTCATGAAGGATTTGCCAAGGAGGCTGAGCTGAAGGGAATTGACATCATCGCTTCGGCCTACGGTAACTGGAATTATGAGGATGCAGCCATAAAGGTTGATTCACTTCTTAATATATATGAGGATGTAGACCTGATTTATGCTCACAATGACCGCATGGCCATAGCTGCATCGGATGTTGCGCGTAAGCATGGCAAGGATATAAGAATAATAGGTATAGATGCAGCTCCCGAAATAGGCATAAAGGCTGTTGCCGATTCGGTGATCGATGCAACGTTTCTATATCCCACCGAAGGCTACAGGCTTATACGCACGGCATTGAACATATTGAGCGGCCGTCCCTACGAAAGGGAAAAGATTCTGCCGTTGTCGTCGGCTGTCGACTTGTCAAATGCCGACATCCTGTTGTTGCAGAATGAGTCGCTTGAGGAAGAAACATCCAAGATAAAGTATCTGAAGTCGCAGGTCGACGATTATTGGAACCGTCATTCGGCACAGACATCGCTGTTCTATGCAATGATAATAATATTGTTGCTCCTATTCGGAGTGTTGTTTCTGGTTCTTAGGGCTTTCTGGCAGCGTAAAAAGCATCAGAATGTGCTGATGAGTCAAAACAAGATACTTGAGGAGCAGCGTGACACTCAGCGCGAACTTAATGAGCAGCTTAATGCCGCGACACAATCAAAACTGGTGTTTTTTACCAATGTGTCACACGACTTGAGAACCCCGCTCACGCTTATTGCCGAGCCGGTGGAGCAACTTGCAGTTGCCGACAACCTTACTCCGCAACAGAGCATGTTGATGAAGATAGCCAATAAGAATGTGAAGATTCTGAGGCGGTTGATCAATCAGATTCTGGATTTCCGTAAGTATGAAAACGGTAAGCTCAACCTTAATCTTGTTGAATCGAAGTTTGGCACCCTTGTCAAGGAGTGGGCCGAGTCGTTCAACTCCATAGCACGCAAGCGTGACATAACTCTTACCGTCGATGTGACGCTTGACAAGGACTTTACGTTGGCCGTCGATGCCGAAAAGATCGAGAGAGTGTTCTTCAACCTCATGTCGAATGCTTTCAAGTACACGCCCGACAACGGTTCGATAAAATTCAGTTGCGGATTGGATGGCGACAACCTCCGCTTCTCAATCGAGGATACAGGGCACGGTATAGGATCCGATGACATTAACAATATATTCGACCGCTTCTATCAGGTCGACAAGATACATCCCAACGGATCGGGCATAGGATTGTCGTTGGCCAAGGCCTTTGTAGAGCTTCACGGAGGTTCAATAGCGGTTGAAAGCATTCTTGGGGTGGGCTCGAAATTTACCGTGACATTACCTGTGGTTCATGTTGAGGAGTGCATGCCGGCCGATACCGACAATCTCATAACCAAAGCCGATGTCAATGCCGAGCTTGACAGGCTGGAAGAGGTCGACAGGACAACCACCGCCGGCACTGAGCTTCCGTTGCTTCTTGTTATTGACGACAATGCCGACATACGCCGCATGATAGTCGAGTTGTTGAAGGATGAATATAACATTGTCACGGCTCCCGACGGTCGTGAAGGAGTGAGGTTAGCCGCAAAATATGTGCCCGATTTGATAATATGCGATGTCATGATGCCTGTCATGGACGGACTCGAATGTTGTCGTATCATAAAGGATGAGGTGTCGACATCCCACATTCCGGTGTTGATGCTCACGGCATGCTCGATGGATGAACAGAGGGCGCGAGGCTACGACAGCGGTGCCGACGGATACCTGTCGAAGCCGTTCAACAGCGCGGTGCTGAAGTCGCGATGTCGTAACCTTATAGATAACCGCAAGCGCATCAAGAATCTGTGGTCGTCCAATGGCGGCGGTGATGTAAAGGCAAAGGAGCGCAATGCGTCAGTGCCGGTAAACGATGTCGACAGCGAGTTCTATTCCAAGGTTCTCGACATAATGAAAAAGGAGATGGGAAATCCCGACTTGAATGTCGACAGTCTGGCTTCGATGATGGGGCTGGGACGGTCGCAGTTCTATCGCAAGATAAAGGCACTTACCAACTATTCGCCCGTGGAGCTGTTGCGTAACCTGCGCTTGAAACAGGCACGTGAGATGCTCACCACGACCGAAAAGACTATAGGCGAGATTGCCTACGAAGTGGGATTCTCCTCCCCGGCCTATTTCACGAGATGCTACAGGGAAGCATTCGATGAAACACCGACCGAACTTAGAGAACGCATAGCATTTAAAAAATAGAGTTTACAACCGACACATAACATAAAACACGCCTTTCACTACTGTTGAAGGGTGTGTTTTGTGCAAAAAGGGATGAGCGATGTGAAAAATGATGCTTTATCTATCAATAATCGTGCAATGAATCAAAATTCATAGCTTGTGCAACATCGATTATATGCCTTTGCAGCCTATTGGACATAACTTTGTGTCGGAAATAACAAACCAATCTAAATATAACATGAAAAGAATAATTCTAAGTACATTTTTGCTCATAGTAGCAATCGCAGTACAAGCACAGAGCATCACAGTGCATGGAACGGTGGTTTCGGCAACCGATTCCGAACCTCTTATAGGTGCAAGCGTGATTTCAGATGTAAAGGGTGCTAATGGTGCTGCAACCGACATTGACGGTAACTTCATCATGACTGTTCCCGAGGGTTCCAACCTTACCGTTTCTTATATCGGGTTTAAGCCCAAGACCGTGAAAGCCCAACCTGAAATGACTATCATTCTTGAAGAGGATACTGAAACTCTTGATGAGGTGGTTGTGGTAGGTTACTCTTCGGAAAAGAAATCCGACCTCACCGGTTCGGTGTCGGTTGTCAAGATGAAGGATGTCGCCGACACGCCAACCGGCAATGTCATTCAGTCGCTCCAAGGCCGTGTGGCAGGTATGACCATCACTACCGATGGAACGCCCGGCGGACTCAGCACAGGAACATCAATACGTGGAGCTTCATCATTCCGAGGCGATGCCAACGGCCCGTTGTATGTAATCGACGGCGTGATGACGCGTGAAAATCCCGGAACAATACTCAGCAGCAACGATGTCGAGTCGATACAGGTGTTGAAGGACGCCGCTTCGGCTTCAATCTACGGAGCCCAGGCTGCCAACGGTGTTATCATCATAACCACCAAGCGGGCAAAGTCGGGCGAGGCGCGCGTGACATTCGATGCTACGTTGACAATGCAGACCTACAACAGCGGTCTTGACTTGCTCGACTCCTATCAGTGGGGCGAAGTATATTGGTCGGCTTATAAATATGCACATAACGGAGCTACTCCGTCATCGGCCGTATACGGCAACGGAGCCACCCCCGTATTGCAGACCTACAAGAATCTCAACGGTGTCGACGTGCTTCCCCAATCGACCGACTGGGAGAAGGAGATTCACCGCACTGCCCTGATGCAAACCTACAGCGTAGGTCTTTCAAAGGGTGCTGAAAACGGTTCGTCGTCACTCTCGCTAAGCTGGCTCAATCATGACGGCATCGTGAAGGGTTCCGACTTTCAGCGCATCAACACCCGATTCAGCTCCGATTACGGATTCCTTGGCAATCGCCTGAAGGCGGGAGGTAATATAGCCGTGAACTGGTGGAAGGCCCACTATATGCCCGACGGCGCCGAGGAGAATGCCGTTAAGCAGCATCCCGCCAAGGCTGTCTATGATGCCGACGGCGTGTATGTTGACCAGATTAACGATATATTGGGTGATGCACCCAACATGATGCGTCTTATTAACAATAACAAGTCCAACAATCATGAATACTGGCGAGTGTTCGGTAACGCATATCTTCAGATTGAGCCTATAAAGAACCTTATAGTAAAGACCAACTTCGGTGTCAACTACTATAACGAAACCAACAAGACTTTTGAGCCCAAGTGGCTTCGTGACGATGTCAACAAGCTTACTCAGTCAACCGCAAAGAATGTCGACTGGGTGTGGACCAACACCGCTCAGTACAACATCGACTTGGGCAAGAACTCAATCATGGCTCTTGCCGGTGTGGAGTCGAAGAAGTATCACAACGAAAGTTTCTTCGGTTACGGTACGGGACTGGAGATAGAGGATCCCAACTACATATATCTCGGCAACGTGACGGCCAACAAGAATGTGGGCGCCGGTGCTTCCAACTACTCGATGTTCTCGGGATTCGGAAAGTTGAACTATACCTACGACAACAAGTACCTTGCATCGTTCACTATACGCCGTGACGCATCGTCACGCCTCTCCAAGGATCACAACTACGACTGGTTCCCCTCGTTCTCGGCAGGATGGCGCATATCGCAGGAGAGTTTCATGGAATCGACAAGCAGCTGGCTTTCCGACCTGAAGATTCGCGGATCATGGGGTATCAACGGTAACGACCTCATCGACAATGAAGCGTTCTATGCCAAATATCTCATGAGCCTTGACCGTGGTTCCTATAACATGAACGGCGACGGCACTACACTGTCACCCGGAGCCTTCCGTATCCGCACCACCAATCCCGATCTTAAATGGGAAAAGACCTATCAGACCAATTTCGGTATCGATGCCGGATTCCTTAACAACCGACTCACCGTTTCAATCGATTATTTCCACAAGGAAACCAAGGACATGCTTGTTGAGAAACCATATATAGCGACCATAGGTGAAGGCGGTTACTGCTGGTATAACGGCGGTGAGATGGTTAATCGAGGCTTCGAGGGACAAATCACCTGGCGCACTAATGTGAATCGTGACTTCAGCTACGAGGTAGGATTCAATTTCACGCTTCAGAAGAATGAAGTGACCGACCTGCTCGACGACATCTACTATTCCTACGGCGGAGGTTATGCCGGACACTCACTTGTGGGACAGTCGCTCGGTTCATGGATGGGATTCAAGACCGACGGTGTTTTCCGCTCTCAGGAAGAGGTTGATGAATATTGCAATCGTTATCAGGTAGAGTTCGGACACCCGGCAGTGGGTCGTGTGAAATATGTCGATGCCGACGGTGACGGCAAGATAAACTACAATGACCGCACATGGCTCGGATGTGACCTTCCCAAGGCTCAGTTCGGACTTAATCTCGCCGCCAACTGGAAAGGCTTTGATTTGAGCATGTTCTTTACTTCAATCATACGTGACGCATTCAACAACTCGAAGTACTATACCGATTTGTTCCAGTGCTGGAACGGTAACCACGGCACCCGCCTGCTTGATGCCGCCAAGGCTTACGACAACTATCTCTTGACCGGCTACTATAATTGTGACACTCCGGCTCCTACGACCGACAATAACAACAATGAGCATGAGGTTTCGGAATTTCACATCGAAAACGGTTCGTTCCTGCGCATGAAGACACTTACCGTAGGTTATTCGCTGCCCGCCTCGTTGCGCAGCAAGCTTAAGCTGTCAAATGCACGAATATATCTTCAGGCACAGAATCTGTTCACCATCACCAACTACTCGGGAGCCGATCCCGAAGGACTCGGTTATCCCTACGCATTGCCCCGTCAATACACTGTGGGTATACAATTCGGTTTCTGATAACAAAACAACAACACCATTAAATTTTTAATAAAATGAAAATACAAAATATATTACTTACTCTCGGATGTGCCGCAATGCTCGTGGGCTGTAGCGATGACTTCCTTGAAAACAAGCCTCAGGGCAGCCTTTCGGACGGTGTGATGAATTCGACCGACGCCATAGATTTGCTGGTAAACTCAGCCTATGCCTCACTATCGGGTTTTACCAATGAGCAGGGCGATCCCTGGGTAAGACCTACCACCAACTGGAGCTTCGGTGAAGTTCGCGCCGACAATGCCTATAAAGGCGGTGGCGGTGAAGGTGACCTGTGGGATATCCATGCTATGGAAACATTCCAGGTACAGAGCAACAATGGTAATCTTGACGGAAAGTGGTTTAACCTCTACAGCCAGATATCACGATGTAACGCGGCTCTAAGAGTTCTCAACAAAGCCGATGAAAATGATGTGCCTGTCAAGAAATCACGCATAGCCGAGATGAAGGTGCTGCGTTCACACTTCTACTTTGAACTTGTGCGCCTCTTCAACAAGATTCCTTACATGGATGAGAACCTTCCTGAAACCGAGTATGTCAATGTACGCAATGACGAGTTCACACGCGAACAGCACCTCGACCGAATAGCCAAGGAGCTCCTTGAAGCAGCCAATGACCTTCCTGAACGCCAGGATGAGGTGGGCCGCATCAACCGCAACATCGCGCTCGCCTACGCCGCCAAGGTAAAACTCTATCAGGCTTATGAGCAGGATGCACAGACTCATGCCGTAGTCAACATCAATAAGGGCCTTCTCAAGGAGGTGGTTGAACTTGTCGACCGCTTGTCGGGCTACGACCTGCTTCCCGATTTCCAGGGTCTTGACCTGGTTGCCAACGAAAATGGAGTTGAATCGGTGTTTGCCGTGCAGTATTCGATGAATGACGGTTCAGGCGATGCCGGACGCGTCAACTGGAGCAACCTGCTTAACTCACCCGGCGGCAACAGCCCTTATCACGGTGACGGATTCTTCCTCCCCTCACAGGACCTGATTAATGCTTATCAGACCGATGATGCCGGGCTTCCCGTGTTTGACTACCAGTCGCGTCCCGACTACGGTGTCGTGACATTCATCGACGATGAGCATCAGACACTCGGCAACACCGAGCCCAATGTCGATCCCCGTCTTGACTTTGTGACCGGTCGTCCGACAATCACCTACAAGACCTATCGCAACACTCCCTGCCAGTCATGGGTGCGTGACCGCGGAGTCTACGGACATAATTGTGCAAAACGTTTCTGGGTATCGCCCGAGTCATCCGACATGTATCAGGGTTGGCCTTGGGGAGCTTCGCAGCTCAACTGGCAGATAATTCGTTACGCCGACATGCTTCTTTATAAGGCTGAAGCCTTGATAGAGATAGGCGAGGACCTTGAGCAGGCACGCAACATAATCAACCGCATCCGTCAGCGCGCCAAGAGCAGTGCCTATGTCAAGGACTTCAACGACCCGTCGAAGGATGCCGCCAACTATAAGATAGGACTTTACCCCGCTACTGGATGGAATCAGGACTATGCACGCAAGGCTCTACGCACCGAGATGCGTCTTGAAAAGGCTCTTGAGGGCGAGCGTTACTTCGACCTCGTGAGATGGGGTGTTGCCAAGCAGGTGATGACTGCTTACTTCAATGCCGAGAAGGACAACCGCATCTACTATCAGGATGCCAAGTTTGATGATGGCGAGGAGTACTATCCCATTCCCGTTGCACAATATAATTTTTCATTAGGTAAATATACTCAGAATCCCGGTTATCCGAGTTTCTAAAGGCCATTAGTTTTTAAGGTTAAAAAGGTTTTGGGAGGAAGTGTGAGCTATTGTGGATTGATTCTGTCGATAGCCGCACTTCCCTTTTTATTTCTGTGTTTTCACATGACTTAATAGGAGCATCAATCGCGTGTGCTTCCGTGTTTATGTGTTCGGCTGCCCATCCATTACGGCATGGCCTCTGAAGTCGATATGGCAAGAGCGTCGTTGACGGCTTCCGAAGCAATTGAGTGAAGCGGATTGCGGAGATAGCTTTCGGGTATCGGGGTGCAGTGATTGAGCGTAAATATTTGTCCTGTCAATTGGGTGCCGGCCGCATTAAGAGCCGGTGCGGCTCCCTGGGCGGGAGTCGATATCAAGGGACGGAAAAACTTGTCGCTCAACATGTCGATTACACGGTTGCCGAGCGTTATTATGCCTGAATCGACGATTCCCGGGTCTGAGCAGTTTACGCGGATGCCGCGTGGTGCAAGTTCATGCGCGAGGTCGAGCGCATAGTGCGTGAGCATGAGTTTGCTGCGCCCGTAGGTTGTGAATCGGTTGTGATGGGTTATGGCATGTTGTTTCCAGTCGGTTCGGAGTTTCGCAATGTGTCGTGTCATGGATGTAGTAAACACTATGGCGCCACCGTTGATTATTCGCGGCAGCAACATTTGTGTCAGCAGTGCCGTGGATAGGAAGTTGGTCTGGGTGGCCGATTCATATCCGTCGGCGGTGAGCTTCATTGTTCCGGGCATTGTTCCGGCATTGTTGAAAATGGTGTCGACGGCCATGTCACGCTCCCTTATCGACATGACGAAATTGATTACCGAGTCAAATGACTCGAGGTCGAGCTGCATTGCCGTGAGCGTCACGTTGCAAGGCGACAGGCGGTCAATCATCGCCTTGGCGCGGTCTTGATTGCGACAAGCGAGGACAATGTGCGACACTCCCGATTCTATAAGCCGGTCGACAATTGCGCTTCCTATGCCGCCTGTGGCTCCCGTTACGATGTGTACAGGATTGTTGTTCATTGGTTGATGCGGTCGAGTAAACGTGTTTTTATGATTAATCGCGCCCATTCGGGTAGCGAGGCTACTGCTACGATAGCCATGCGGTTGAGGCCTCCGTTTATGTATTGGGCACGGCCCTGCAGGGTGCGTCGCAATGCCTTTTTTACAAATCGTTGCGGGGTGTCGAGCGCATGCAGTTTCACTCCGAGGCGCTGAAGTTTGGGCGGCAGTCCGAACAGATTGGTGGCGATGCCTCCGGGGCAGGCTACCGTTACCGATACGCCGAGCTCCTTAACCTCGATGCGCAGTGCCCGGGAGAATGCGCGTATATATGCCTTTGTGGCTGAATACATGGCTATGCCGGGCATCGGCATCCAGCACGACATCGACGACATGTTGAGGATGTAGCCTTTCACTCCGTTACGGCTCATGCGTTGTGCTATGGTGCGGCTGAGATGCGTGAGCGAGCGCACGTGCAGGTCGACATAGAGGTTGATGCGGCTTTCCAAGAGGTCGTTCACCGCCTTGAAATCAAATATTCCGGCATTGTTGATCAGCAGCCGAGGGGTGATGTCACGCCTGTCAAGGAACTCCGTGATTGAGGCTACTGCATTGCTGTCGGTGAGGTCGAGATATAAAGGGAGAGCCTTGACATTATAGAGTACACCTAAATCGGTGGCACACTTTTCAAGGGTGTCCTGATTGCTTATCATGACGACATTGCACCCTAAGGAGGCGAGTCGTCGCGAAAATTCCAATCCTATGCCCGACGATGCGCCGGTGACAATGGCCCAGCACCCTATAAGTCGTTTTTCGCGGTTCATTGCTTCTGGCGGGCTTTAATCTGCTCGATTTCACGGCACAGAGAGCGGGGAAGGTCCTTCACGCACTTGTGACATGCCATCTCAAGCGTGTACATTCGTCCTATGCAGTAGTTGGTGTGCTCGCATCCCGACGATTCAATGCCTTCGTCACGCATTCGATTTACGAAGTCGGGCATGGTGAGGAGGGCCCTTGCCATTTGTACAAACTCAAAGCCTTCGTCAAGCACTCGCTCGATGCCTGTGCGTGTCGAGCAACCGCCTACATATATGAGCGGAAGTTTAAGCTCCTTTCGGAACAGCTTTGCATCATCGAGGAAATAGGTTTCGCGATAGGGCACTGTGGGTATCATCATTTTTCCGAAAGCCCTTACGCCATACTTCAGCCACCAGCAGTCCATGTAATGTGTGAGTGCCTTTATTGGCATCTCGCCTCTCATCACATACATGGGGGCTTTGCTGACAAATCCACCGCTAAGCACTATGGCATGAACGCCGGCGCGTTCAATTTCGCGAGCCACGGTGAGAGCGTCGTCAATCTCCATGCCGCCTTTGAATCCGTCACGCATATTGGTCTTAACCACTACGCCCATGTCGCTTCCTGCGGCTTTCATGACCTCTTCGAGGCACATGCGCATAAATCTCATGCGGTTGTCGAGCGAACCGCCCCAGCGATCGCGTCGGTGATTGGTGTAGGGCGACAGAAACTGGCTGATGAGATAACCGTGTCCGGCGTGAATTTCCACGCAGTCCATGCCGCTGTCACGTGCCAGGCGCACTGCGTCGCCGAATGACCGGCTCATGGCTATAATTTCGTCCTCGCGCATCTTGCGCACAGGGGTGGGTGAGTATATGTTGAATCGTCCCGAGGCTGATATGGGCGTTTCTCCGGCTGTCGACTTGTGTGACATGTTTCCGCAATGGCCGAGTTGTATCGATGCTTTTGCTCCCGTGGCATGGATTGCATCGGTTATGTCGCGCAAGGCAGGCACTATTTCGGGACGCATCCACAGTTGGCGCGGAAACGAGAGCCCGTTACGTGTCACCGAGGCGTAGGCCAGGGTGGTCATGCCTACTCCGCCTTCGGCCACCGAAAGGTGATAGTCCTTGAGTTGCTGCGACGGACTGTTTCCGGGGCACATGCCCTCGAATGCAGCCGAGCGTATGGTGCGGTTGCGCAATGTGACGGGGCCTATATTGGCCGGAGTGAATAGTATTGATTCCTTTTTCGTTTCCATGTTCAGGTGGTGGATTAGTATATGAAGGGGATGATGCGTTTAAGTTTCAGCGAGGTGAACCGGGTGCCGAATTCCGAGGCATAACGGCGGTTGATTTTTCCCGCGCGAGGTGCAAGGTTGGCAAATGTCCACAATGCGAATACGGCTCCGGCCCATGACCAGGTGAGTATGGCAAATCCGGTCCATTCCACGACTTCGCCGAAATAGTTGGCCGATGACACGTAACGGAACATTCCTCCGCGAGGTATGTAGTGGGCCGTGTCGCCGGGTGAGCGCAGATGTCGTATTATGTAGTCACTGTGGATGTTTATAGCCATTCCGGCAAAGAATATTATCGTGCCTGTGATGAATTGAGGCGTGAGAAGCCATGAGTCGGGATAGCGGTCGGTCGGGGAGATGTAGAATATCCAGCCGCCCTGCATCAATGCGTTAAGCACATTGAATGTTATTCCCATGGCGATGATTGAAAGCGGCATACGCCCCTTGCCGTTTATCAGCAACGGGAAAATGAATGACCGCTGAAAGTAATGAAGCTCAAAGAGGAGAAACATTACCAACGGTGCCGTGTCAAACCGGCGTGACGAATACCACCACAGCAGTAGCATAGCGATGAACACGGGAGCCTCCATTGCCACCCAGCCTATGCGGTTGTCGACAGTCGCTCCCCAGCGGCGATTGTACATCATGCCGTAACCCGCCTCCACAAAGTGAAGCGCGATGAACACCACTACGGCTGTGACGGCCATGGCGATAAGAAACAGATTGAAGGATTCGGGAGTTACTATCATTGACAACGAATTGGTTTTGAAATCTGCCAAATATAGCGATAAAATTTCTATATCGGATGAAAAATGCAGGAAAGTGGGGCGATACCGGCCTTTTTTAGTCAAAAATGCGATAAATCCCGGATATTTTGCGACACACCGATACTTTCCATCCGCATTTAGCGCATAACATTCAGAGGTCGTAGTCGATCGGATGCCAATGTTGGTTAAGGATACGTATTTGCGTGATAAGATGTTTTTGGTGGGGCGGTGGGGAGTAGAACACGTAATTTTTTGTAACTTTGTCATAATAATTTAAATGGTTATGACCCAAACGGACAACAACACAACCCCCAAGCGCCCTGACACTTCGCTGTCAAAGGGATTAAGCACATTCATCAAGAGCAAGTCGTTTATAGGTTTCGTCATTTCGGTTGCCGTACTCGCAGTGCTTTCGTTGGTTTATTTCTATCCCGATGCAATGCAAGGCAACGAGCTGCGTCAGCATGACATGCAGCAGGGTGCTGCAATAGGCCATGAGGTGCAGGCCTATACCGAGGCTACCGGTGAGGCTTCGCGATGGACCAACTCCATATTTTCGGGTATGCCCAACTTCCAGATTGCGCCATCGTATCCGTCCAACGATCTGATGTCATGGATTGGCGACCTCTACACACTATGGCTACCTTCGCCGGCCAATCTTATATTCGCCATGATGATGGGATTTTTCATCCTGCTTCTGGCCATGAAGGTTAAGTGGTATCTTGCCTTGCCCGGTGCCATAGCTTACGGATTCTCGTCCTATTTCTTCATCATAATCGGTGCGGGTCATATATGGAAATTCATAACGCTCTCCTATATACCTCCCACAATCGCGGGTATAGTGCTGTGTTACAGGGGGCGTTATCTCGCGGGCGGCGCGTTGGCGGCGTTGTTTGCAATGCTCCAGATTGCCGGCAACCACATCCAGATGTCCTATTACTTCATGTTCGTTGTCGTGGGATTTGTGGTGGCCTACGCCGTTATACTGTATCGCCGTCACAATATTTCGCAATGGGTCAAGGCTACGGGCGCTCTTGCAATCGCGGCTGTGCTTGCTGTTGCTGCAAACAGTCCGAGCCTATACAACACCTATGAATACTCGAAGGAAACCATGCGCGGCAACCACAGCGAGTTGTCGGGCGAAGGTAACGCTTCGGCCGTGAATGCCGGAGGTGGACTTAACAAGGACTACATAACGGCGTGGAGCTATGGAAAGAGCGAAACGTTCACTCTGCTCATACCCAATGTCAAGGGCGGTGCCACGATAAAGCCCGAAAAGGGAGGCAACAAACTGCTGTCGCTTTACGATGTGGATGCCACTCAGGACCTGGTAAGGTCGGGACAGCTTCCCGGCGAAATGGCCTCGGCGCTTCAGCAGATGCCGCAATATTTCGGTGACCAGCCCATGACCAACGGCCCAGTCTATGTGGGTGCGCTGCTTATGGCCTTATTCCTGCTCGGATGCATAATCGTGAAAGGCCCCATAAAATGGATGCTGGTGATTGTCACGATCATATCAATCGCCTTGTCGTGGGGACACAATATGATGTGGCTTACCGACCTGATGATCGACCACTTCCCGATGTATAACAAATTCCGCACGGTGGCAAGTATTCTTGTCATAGCCGAATTTACCATACCGCTGCTTGCCGTGCTGGCTCTGCAGCAAGTGATAGCCAACCGTGACAAGTGGCGCGAATACAGGATACCGTTGCTTGTATCGTTCGGATTGTGCCTGCTTGTGTGTGCGATAGGCATAATCGCTCCGGGCACATTCGGCTCCTACCTGAGCGCACAGGAGCATGACTACTATGTGGCATCGGGCATGGCGATGCAGTATCCTCAGCTTTTTGCCGCGATAGAGAAGGTGAGAATGTCGATGGTGTCGTCAGATGCGTTACGCTCGTTTATCGTCATCGGCATAGGCGCATCGTTGCTGCTGTTGTTCTTCAAGGATAAAATCAGTGCGAAGGTGCTGTGCATTGTGCTCACCGTAGTGATTGTGGGCGACCTCTACATGGTCGACAAGCGTTACATCAATAGCGACAGCTTCCTGCCCCGTCAGCTTGCTCAGGGCGATCCGTTTCCCCTCACACAGGCCGACCGACAGATTCTCGCCGACACGACAATGAACTACCGCGTGATGAACATTCCGCAATTCGGCGAGGCCGCGCCCTCCTACCACCATAAGATGATAGGCGGTTATCATGCCGCCAAGCTTACGCGCTATCAGGACATGATCGACCGTCACCTGATAAAGTTCCAGGGCGGTGATGTGAGCGAGGCCGACATGAATGTCCTCAATATGCTCAATGCGCGTTACCTCGTGATGAGTGACGATGAGGTATATGTCAATCCCGATGCTCTCGGTAACGCATGGTTTGTCGACAAGGTTATGTATGTCGATGGTGCCGATGCCGAGATGGCCGCTCTCGACACCATAAATCCCGCCGTTACGGCAGTGTCCGACGCAAAGTTCCGTGACATACTGGGTGCGAATGTCCCAGTAAAGCAACCGGGCGATACCATATTTGAAACCACCTACGCTCCCAATCGACTCACCTATCATGCACAGTCGGGCAAGGGCGGTGTCGCAGTGTTCTCGGAGGTCTATTTCCCGTGGGGATGGAAAGCGTGGATTGACGGTGAGCCCGCCGACATAGCGCGTGTCGACTACCTGTTGCGAGCCATGAGAATACCGGCGGGAACCCATGAAATCAAGATGGAGTTTGACCCCGAGTCGCTTCATGTGACATCGTCGCTCGCCTACGTGTCAATAATCATAATCTATATAGCTGTGGTGGCGGCAGCCCTGCTCGGTATAATTGGATTGTCGCGTCGTAAGGAGGACGATGAATCTTAAGCGATACTACACGGCATTTAACCGCTACAAGCGCAGCAAGGGATTCGGAATCCACTCGCCGTTTGCTTTCTCCTTCGTGCTTCAGGTGCTCAGGGAGCGGTGCCCTTACTATGCCTACGACGACATTTCGTCGCGGCGCAAGCTTGCATTGTCGCTTGCTGCGGATGTCGCGCGACATCCGCGCATAATATCGCTCAAGAATGCGAAAATGCTGTTTCGCATAGTGTGTTACTTCAATCCGCGTGTCATGCTGCAGATAGGCACATCCTACGGTGTGTCGACAACGGCCATGCTCGATGTCGACAGCCGGTCGAAGCTCGTCATATACACCGGTGACAACCCGCACCGTGACATATATGACAAGGTGACGGCCGACTATAAGAAGCGCATCCGGGAGGCGGCGACGGCCGATGAGGCCATTTCGCACTACAGGGCCGTGAGCCAAGGTGACGGTGTCAGGTTCATGGTGGTGAACTCGGTCGACAGCGACATGACGCGTGAAAGCGTGCTGCGATATGCCGGTGAGGTGCTCGACGGCGAGGGTGTGGTGGCTATGCGAAATCTGTCGCGTGACGAGCGGATGGCGACACTGTTCAATGACGTGGACTCGTCGCTTGCCCACGGCATGACATTCACCAACGGGCGCATAGCCGTTATAGTAGGCTACAGGCATCTGCCCCGACAGAGTTTCTCGTTATGGTTTTAAGAATGATGTGACATGGCTGTCCGCTCGATAAATGACATAGAGGCTGTACTTGCATCCTATGATGCCTACATGATGCTTGAACGCGGATTGAGCGAAAACACCCGCAGCTCCTACCGTGACGACATAGACAAGCTTGTGAAATATCTTGCCGAGGAGGGAAAGCGGTTGAGCGGCGTGACGCTTGACGATCTGCAGGCTTTTATTGCCGACCTGCACGACCTCGGTATCGCTCCGGCATCGCAAGCACGTATTATATCGGGGATAAAGTCGTTTTTCCGCTACCTTAAGCTTGAAGGATACATTGACGAAAATCCGGCTCTGCTGCTTGAGAGTCCGCGGCTGGGGCGTCACCTGCCCGAGGTGCTGACCGTCGACGAGATCGACGCAATGGAGTCGTGCATCGACCTTCGCTCCCCCGAGGGGCAGCGTAACCTTGCCATTATGGAAACTCTCTACGGCTGTGGATTGCGCGTGAGCGAATTGGTCAATCTCGACCTCTCGCATCTGTTTCTCGACGAGGGTTACATCGTTGTGCGCGGAAAGGGCAGCAAGGAGCGCATGGTTCCCATATCGGATGTCGCCATGCACCATATACGCCTCTATCTTGAGCAGCGCGCCGACATGGATATAAAGCCGGGCGAGGAGAACATCGTGTTTCTGAACCGACGGGGGCGCAGGCTCACGCGTGTAATGATATTCTACATTGTCAAGAGGCTGTGTGAGCTGGCCGGAATAAGGAAGGAGATAAGCCCCCACACGCTGCGTCACTCATTTGCCACACACCTGCTTGAGGGCGGGGCAAATCTCAGGGCGATTCAGCAGATGCTCGGACATGAATCGATTGCTACGACAGAAATATACCTGCATCTCGACCGCTCGATGCTGCGTGACGAGATACTCGCCCACCATCCGCGCAACCGCAGGTGACGCATCACAACATTCCCTGCTCGACGAGTACGCACACACGCTCGATTATCGCATCGTCGGAATCCTTGTCGGGGTTGTAGCCCGCCTTTAGGTTGACACCGAAGAACTTGCCGAACGTTTGCCAAAATCCGGCACGGAATGTGCCGAGAAACGCTTTCAAAATAGAGTAGCTGCTCTGGTTGGTTTCGCGGTTTATCAGTTTTACGAGCATCTTACCCTGGGAGCGCGTGAATTTCTTCAGCACGGGCTTGTATTGGTTGAATACCTCCTTTTCCATGCGCGTAAGGTGATCCTCACGCTCCTTCTGGGTGGGGAATGTTTCGATGTATTCGTAGGTTTCAAGAAGGGTTTCGGCTATGAGCTTGGCGTAGGGGAGAGTGCGCTTCACGTCACGCACCGTGCGCCAATAGAACTGCTCCTGCTTCTTGTTCTTGAACTTCAGGGGCGGATAGTAGGTGATGTTGTTGAGCACAACCATCAGGGCGGTGTCGCCCTCCTCGGTGATGAAGTGATAGCGTCCCTTCACGGCTGCCTGCTGCGGATTGCGCGGCACGGGCACACCGTCGGTGTCGAGCTTCTGGGCACACATCGACGTTACACTTAATATCATCATAAGAATGGTTATAAAAACTCTCATAATCATATAACGTGCAATGTGGCTAAAAGATTATGCTGCAACGGCGTAATTAGTGCTCGGTGTGGGGATAGTCGACCGTGTAGTGCAGTCCGCGCGATTCCTTGCGCTCCATTGCCTGGCGCATTATGAGGTAACCCACGTTGATGATGTTGCGCAATTCGCATATCTCGCGACTTGCCTTGGAGCACTTGAACAGCTTCTCGGTTTCCTCATAGAGGATGTCAAGACGGTTCCATGCGCGCTTCAGCCGCAGGTCGCTGCGCACAATGCCCACATAGGTTGTCATTATCTGTCCCACTTCCTTTATGCTCTGGGTAATGAGCACCATCTCCTCGGGGTGGCGGGTGCCTTCATCGTCCCATTCGGGCACATCGTGACGGTAGGGGTAGTGGTCTTTCACCTCCATTGCGTGACGCGCGGCTGCGTC
The DNA here is from genome assembly GCF_004793735.1 of Muribaculum sp. NM65_B17. Classification (NCBI taxonomy): domain Bacteria; kingdom Pseudomonadati; phylum Bacteroidota; class Bacteroidia; order Bacteroidales; family Muribaculaceae; genus Muribaculum; species Muribaculum sp. NM65_B17. Next base: position 127,034 of record NZ_SRYY01000004.1, on the reverse strand, counting down.
GGCATATACAACGGCCTCGATAAGCGAGTTGGAGGCCAGTCGGTTGCCGCCGTGCAATCCAGTGCACGAGCACTCGCCCACGGCATAGAGTCGCTTGATCGACGACTCGCCGTTGGAGTCCACCTTTATGCCTCCGCACAGATAGTGGGCGGCGGGAGCCACGGGTATGTAGTCCTTGGTGATGTCGATGCCGAGCGAGAGGCACTTCTGGTATATGTTGGGGAAGTGTTTCTTGGTTTCCTCGGGGTCCTTGTGCGTGACATCGAGGTATACGTGTTCGTCGCCGTATTGCTTCATCTCGGAGTCGATGGCTCGTGCCACAATGTCACGCGGGGCGAGCGAGAGTCTTGGGTCATACTTGTGCATGAACTCCTCGCCGCGCTTGTTGCGCAACACGGCTCCGTAGCCGCGCATGGCCTCGGTGATTAGGAATGAGGGGCGGTCGCCGGGGTGATAGAGCGCCGTGGGGTGGAACTGGATGAACTCCATGTCCTTTACCGTGCCCTTGGCTCGGTACACCATGGCTATGCCGTCGCCTGTTGCCACAAGGGGATTGGTTGTCGTGGTATAGACGGCTCCAACGCCTCCGGTGGCCATGAGTGTTACGCGGGCGAGGAATGTGTCGACCTTGCCTGTGGCGGGATTTAGCACGTAAGCTCCGTAGCAGGTTATGTCGGGGGTGCGGCGCGTAACGATTTTGCCGAGGTGGTGCTGCGTTATTATCTCGATGGCGAAGTGGTCCTCGAATATGTCGATGTGGGGGTTGTTGCGCACGGCCTCGATAAGGCTTTCCTGAATTTCGGCTCCCGTGTTGTCCTTGTGGTGCAGGATGCGGAATTCGGAGTGTCCGCCTTCGCGGTGCAGGTCAAAGTCGCCGTTTTCGTTCTTGTCGAAGTCGACGCCCCACTTTATGAGTTCGTTTATCTGTGACGGCGCATTTGTCACGACCTTCTTCACAGCCTCGGGGTCGCTCAGCCAGTCGCCGGCTATCATCGTGTCCTCGATGTGCTTGTCGAAGTTGTCGACTGCAAGGTTGGTGACCGAAGCCACGCCTCCCTGAGCAAAGAATGTGTTGGCCTCTTCAAGCTTTGTCTTGCAGATTAATGCCACCTTTCCCGTACCGGCTACCTTGAGGGCGAAACTCATGCCCGCGATGCCTGATCCGATTACCAGATAATCATATTCGTAAGTCATATAGCAAAACTCTTTTTCGTGAATGCAAAGTTAATGTAAATCTTTGATTCCACCACAAATAAATTTACGCCTGGAGGGTGTCGGCGTCATGTCGGATGCCGATTTGCGGAATCCACCGGCCCCGGAGAAGCCTGAACAGGAATATGGCACCGCGGAAGGTGAGCTCGGCGCACATGGCTATCCACACTCCCTTCAGCCCCATGGAGCGTGCGAGAATCCACGCCAGCGGGAGCCTTACGGCCCAGATGCTGCCGAAGTTCATGATGGCGGGAACGGTGGTGTGGCCGACCCCTACAAAGACTCCGTAGGCGACTATCGAGGCGGCAAACATGGGCTCGGCCCAGGCTTCGATGCGCAGCGACTCCACGCCGAGGCTCTGAATCTCGGCTACGGGTGTCATCAGCTCCATTATCCACGGCGCGGCTATCCACATGAGCACTCCCATGACCGACATCACCGCCATGCCGAGGCCCACGGTGATGTAGCTGAACCGCTTGACGAGCTCGCGCCGCCCTGCTCCGTAGCTTTGGCCTACAAGGGTGGTGGCGGCATCGCCTATTCCGTAGCCGGGCATGTAGCACAAGCTTTCGGCTGTCACGGCAAATGCGTTGGCGGCTATGGAAAAGACTCCGAGGGGTGCCACAATCATTGTCACGGCTATCTGTGCGCCGCATATTACGGCGTGTTCAACGGTCATGGGAACCGATATTGTCACCGCCTTGCGTATGATCGATTTCCGGGGACGATAGCTGCCGTGGCGGCCGCGCAGACGCAGTTCGGGCTGCCGGTAACAGAGGTAGTAGAGCATGAGGGAGGCAGTGACGGCTTCGGCGAGCACGGTTCCCAGTGCGGCACCGAGCACTCCGAGTCCGGCACCGGGAATGGTTATGTCGATGCCGTGCAGGTTGAGGTGATGTGACGGGAATATCAGCAGGAAGTTGAATAGGCAGTCCATGATACACATGAGAATGTTGAGGGCGCTCGGCACCTTCATGTTGCCTACGCATCGCAACATTCCTCCCGCCAGGTAGTTGAGCGTGAGCAGGGGCAATGCCGACACAAACACGAGGAAGTAGAGCGATGCCTGGGGGTTGATGTCGTCGTTGCCACCGAGCCAGCGGGGCAGCGAGGGTGCGATGGCAATGCCTATGGCTGTCACGGCGAGGCTGAATATGAGGCACGCGGTTATGGCCTGTCGCAGCACGTTGCGTGCGGCTGCATCGTCCTTGGCTCCGACCTTGTGGGCGGCCTGTACCGAGAATCCCGTAGTGACGGCCGAACAGATGCCCCAGAAGAGCCAAAGGGTTGTCGACACGAGTCCTATCGCAGCCGAGTCGTCGGCTCCGAGCCGTCCCACCATCGACGCGTCGATATATTGCATGAGAATGCTCGACAATTGCGCGAGCATTGCCGGGAGCGACAGCATCACGGTGAGCTTCAGCTGTTGGCCGAAGCTCATCGGGGCTCCTTCTCTTATTTGCGATATATCGGCCATGATTTGTGGAGGGTGTAGAAGGGGGCTACAAACTTACGGATAAATTCTGGATAATCCGTAAGTTTGTGCGTTTTTGTTCCGTTTTGCATTGAGTTTTTGAGGTGTGGAGTGTAGTTTTGCAATGGGCTGATTTGTAGGTGTTTGATGGTTGGAAACTATAGCCATTTTGTGTTTTTGAAATAATTGATGGTGGAGAGGGGATGGTAAAAAAAGAGGAGGCAGCGAGAGAACCTGTCGCTGCCTCCGATGTGTGGGGATGTGTGTATAACTATTTTTTATGTGTGGTTTGTTGTTTCCTTTGTTGCTATTGTTGTGCTCGGATTTGATCGTAGGACATACCCTCTTCCTCAGGGGTGAGGTCGCGGACACAACGCACCTTATTTATTTCATTGTATGATTTTGCTGTTGCTTCAAAATTGAGAGTACTAAGGTTCTGTGTAATTGAGCAAATTGTAGAGCTTTCATGTGTCAATTCGCTATTAGTATTTGCGGGGGTACTTTTATTCCATGCAGGAATAGTCGAACTCATAAAATACCAATAATTGCCGGAGCCAAAATCTGGAATTGCTCCACTACGCATCATAATTATAAGCTCCTTTTGATTGGGCACACGCCAACCTTTGCGATTTAATTTGTTCAATTCTTCACATGGAGTTGCATCGTTCACATCATCTTGGTAATCTATAGCACCTTGAGCGTTATTGGTAAAGTTAACATCAGCTTCTGCTGATTGTGGGGTTGCTTGATTACCACGGAACGCTATTTCAAATCCATATTGACCGAGCATGTTGCCCTCGGAATTTACTTTATGAATAGCTATAGGATTGACTGTATAATTGCGAAGAGAGCTTCCATAGTAATGCTTAACTCTTACAACACCTCCGGTAGAATAGTCACCTTTTCCCAATTCTACCTCATAGGCGGGGTCAACAGGGTCATCTTCGGCTGTTGCTGTAACAGTGCTTAAATCTACACCAAGATTGCGAATACAACGTACCGCCCATGGTGACTGACAATAAGTAGAAAAGTTGCTTATTGACATTCCCTGAGTTGTCCATATTGTGCGATAATCGCTTGATGCAAGAAATAAACGAGAATTATTTCCATCGCCATTACCTGATGCAGGGAAGGGCAATTGTGGATTGTTATCATAATTTAAGATAGGTTCCCTCAAAGAATTTCGTCCCATTATGACACGCATATATTTTCCTGAGGCGGGAAGATACCAACGAAGTTCATCGGCATCGATGACTCCATCACCATTGTTATCCCGGTTTCGGTTCATGCATGCGTGCATGGCATGGATAACTTGAATGTCATTAATGTCATTAATGTTGTATTGAGGGTCATATTCACTCATTCCTTTATTTCCGCCATTATCATCTCCTGAAAAACCATTAGGAGATAGCAGCACTGGTTGTGGAACCGGCCATGTTTTAGGGGCGGCACTAAAATTTTTAACGTATTGGGTTTGATTTGTATTTGTGATTCTGTTTACATAATTGACCTTGCCATAAGTTCCGTTATTCGCATTTCCCGAATTGACATACGTATTCCAGTTACCGGCTTGGTCTCCTCCTCCGCTGCCTCCACTACCAATCCAAACGTTGTAGCGCCCGTTATTTACTGAAAGAGTGCCATTCACGCCATTTGAAGTTGTTACTGCAGGATAGGTATCTCCCGCGACAGTATTAACTGTTCCTGACGGCCAACGAAGATTCATGCCGAAAGTTTCATTGTCATATTCCACACCGATGGCCGTCTGTATGTTTTCGGTATAATCATAGTAAGTCTGTATCGACTTCTGTGATATACCATACTTCGACTGATAGTAGCTGCTTTCTTTGTCGGTCGAAACAGATTGCGCCACATTGAGATAAGCCACACGGTTGGGCTTCATCACGTAATTGCGCCAATTTCTTCCGGTTTCAACTCCCGGAGTTGTTGTTTCATCTTCATAAGTGTATTCATTTACAAATACAGTAAACCATCCATCGGTTGATTGATCATATAAATTTTGCGCATTTGCACGAATTTCATTGAGATTGCATTTCATAAACGGAGTTCCATCAGGGCCTACAGTTACTCCCGGATAAGGAGCGAGTACATCCTCTCCTTTAGTTGGAACAATCTCCACCCACGAAAAATAACGGTAATTATTGTCATTCCTGTCGGGAATAGCATCGCCTGTGGGATTTCCGTCTTTGTCAATAGAATAGTTATAGGTATTTTCTCCATAGTAGGAACGCATGGAGAAACTGAAGTTTTGGAGTTCTGTTTCTGTGAGCTGAATGTTGAATGCATTGTAATGCGAATCAAGGTCAAACATTTTATTTGTCACATCCGACACTATACCTTCGGCTCCGGGCTGGGGTTCGGGGTCGGGTTCTCCGTTATTGCGGAATGCTTCAACAATGATTGAATTGGCAGTCAATACCTCTACATTATATGTGTAGATTGAATTGCGTAAACTGTTGAAATCTTTAGGGTCGGGATCTTGGCCCACGTAGCCAAGATGGATTGTGTACACGGCATCTACTGTACGGCTGTCTACTTTATTGGGTAATCCGGTGACCCCATCGGGGTTTACAATCGGATCTTTTTCTATATAAGTGAGTTTTGCGCGTATTTCCATATAGGTGGCGAAGTTGTTGAGCGTAGGGGTTTCGGATGGGCACAAGCTTCTGTAAACGCCTGTGTTGGCACCTGTTGCGTCGTTTTTCCACTCTATTTCGCGCTTTTGATAGTCGGTGCAGAAGTCAAGTCCCGTGCGCTTGTTCTCCATCATCCAGAAGTCAAACGAATATACTCCGTCTTTTTCGTTGATATTAGTAGACGGATAAATCAATGATGACTTATAGTTAGTGTTTTTTTCAGCATCTTTTTCCAACGCATCACCGGCATTGGCATAATCTGTATTTTTTTCAGGTGGAGTTCCAACCGGTAGCTGTGGTCGTTCATACAACCAACTGTAAATGGGCACATTGTGTATGACAAACGATTCGGGCTCGATTTTTAAAATCTTTATGTCGTTGTTTTCCTCGGTTGCAGCCTGTAGATTTACTTTAACTTGTGTGAACGGGCGACGCAGGTGTATGCTTCCAGGCATTGACACATTTCCGCCGTTTGTCTTTGGCAGAGGGATGGCATAAGGTTTTACCGTATTCCAGTCAAAGTCGGCAGTATGCGATTCTTCAAGATATATTCCACTCATGGGAAGCGGATTCTGTGTTGCATTAGGAATATTAATATCAGCACTGCCTCGAAATAGTTCGCGTTCAATTATGATTGATCGGAAATCATCCCATGTTGATGCATTTTCAAGTAACTCCTTAAGTGAAGTACTTGTCCTTTTTTCGTCTTTAATTGTAAATCCAAAGTTGCGGTCAGGATTGGCCACAGCAACTATATAGCTACTTCCTGATTTCGTTTTTATATTTGTGAGTGCATGTCTGTTATGATCTTGACTTCCTGCTACAAAACCATGGTCATTTTGGGCCTCAAGAAATAAACCGTTTTTACCATTATCGGTAAGAGTGCTTTCCCCTGAACGGGAATTATAAATTCCTATCCATAAGGTGTTCACCTTATAGGCATCTTCTGTGGACATATCGGCACGCGAAGATATTTGTGTGAATGATGGAGTATTGAGATTTAAAGATATTGTCGTGTCTTCACCTTCAATCTGATTCTCACATTCAAACTTTATATCATCCTCACATGATGTCAAACCTATAAAAATGGCGATAAATGCAGGGATTATCTTAAGATATTTTATATAGTAGTTCATGTCTTATAATCAGTATGTATTTGTAGATTAATTAAATGTAGGGATGTCGACCGTGCGATTGTCCCAGTCACACACAGTGTAGCCCACCTCGATTATATTGGCTTCGCTGTTAACGCCGGTAATCTCGTAGCGGTAGATGTGGTTGCGCAGCAGGAAGTCGATTCCATCGCCTACGACTTGTCCGTTGCTATAGTCTGCAAGTTTCATTTTGAATATCGGTGAGTCGTCCATTCCTCCGGAATTGGGGTTGCTGACCGTCACCTCGATAAAGGGGTAGCGTTCATATTCATGGTCCATTACTCCTACCAATGCTTTTGAGTACTCTACCACATATCCCGACCACACGATGCACTTGTCGGCGCGCAGGGCTGTGGCATCGTCATCTTCGGAAAAGGTGATTTCGGGTCCTTTAACATCATCCATGAGCGGGGTTCCGTCATCGTTGTATATGGGCCTACCGAAATTATCGGTTTTTTGTTGCGCTCCTGTCACCGGGAAATTGTATCCCGATTTTGGCGAGATTGTGGGGAGGCTGACATCGCCCGATGAATCCATGCTCCATTCGCCTGCTGCGGTGCTCCAGTTCCCGTTGTTGATATAGGGCATTATTGTTCCGCTGTTGTACCATCCGAAGAGCTCGACTTTGTCGACATGGAACCGGTTGGCATTGGATGCGGGGTCAAATGTCCCCGTGACATCGATTCGGTCGATCACCTCGATTTTAGCCATTGCGCGGAGCATATCTATGGTTTTGCCATTGGCATTTTCGTCGGAGAGGTAGACAGGAACATCGTAGGTCGACTCCTTAAGCTGCGTGGCCGATACGGTGAATTTCTGTAGTCCGGCCATGGGGATAAGGCGATTTTCATCGATGGAGGGAGTCCAGGGGCGATATTCACCTCCGGGGCCTCCGAGATAATAGCCTACAGGCTGATTGAACGTTACACGTTGTGCGGCGATGTCGTCGATGGTGGTCACGCCGGGGGTGAAGCCGGGGTATTGGCCGTCGAGGCCGGTTGAGTGGCTGTTGGCGATGACCATGATGTAGAAGTCGATTTGGTCGCGGTCGGCCTTTACGGCTTCGTCAAAGTAGGGTTCGGTGATTGATGCCTTGATTGTGTAATAAGTGTACTGAACATCGTCTTTGCCGGTTATTTCGGGAAAGATGGGTCGCAGGAGCTTGCGGTCGGCATCGAAGAGCAGAAACTGGCAGTCGGCCGTGTTAATGTAGTTTTCGGCGGGTGAGCCTTGGAGGTCGTCATAGCAGTCATCGCCGGCGCGCGACAGCAGTGAGCCTTCGGTCGTGTCGCCGTCGGCACGCGACTGCTGCGCTTCGCGCGAGGCGGCGGGGTTGTAGGTCATCACTGTAAACTGCAGCGTCACCTTTGTGCCATCGTCGCCGTCGCCGGGACATGGTGAGTCCTCGTTGACACAGCCCGTCAGCGTCAGCATCATTGCCGAGGCTGCGGCGAGGAATTTATTGTAAAATCGGGTCATTGATTCAAGTAAAATTTTTTGGGAGTTGATTTTAGCTGTGTCACGTTGTCGATTATAGCTCGGTGTCCTGAGGGGGCACGATGCGCCATCCGTTGATGTAGACTCCGCCGGCTATGTACCAGTTGCGGTTGTCGTCGACGAAAAACATGAGCGAGTAGTTGTCGTTGCGGTCGAGGTATTCCTGATTGCTCATCTGCCGGTTGTATTCGCCCTTGACCATGAGCAGATACTGGATGAGGTTGATGTTTATGATGTCCTCGCCGTCGGAGTTGCGGCGCACTACGAGTCGCTGGGTGCGGGTGTCGATGAGGCGGCCTGTCGACAGCTCGGCGAGGATGCCGTTGGCCTCGGTCAGGGCGCGTGCGGGTGTCGATGAGGCGGCCTGGGCTTCGGGCTTGTCGAGCGATGCCGAGGTGAGTGTCATGGCCCATGGGCGGTAGCTGAACTGCGTTGTCGACACTACCTTGTTGAGGTAGTCGAGCTCGTTGTTGGCTGCCGTGATGTAGAAGCTGAAGTCGTCGGCTTTCATTGTGGTGCCGTCGGTGTTCTGGAGGAGCACCTGCATCACGTTGGTGTCCTTGGTGAGGCTTACGGGGCCGAGCGTCACGTTGCCGTAGGTGTCGGGGAAGTCGACTCCGCGCATGATGCCGTGGTAGAGGGGCACGATGTCACGGTCGACATAGAGGCCTGCATCGGCGGTGCCGTCGAGGGGCATCTTGGCTCCGAGGGTGCTCATGGCGCTTCCGGGGGCGGACGATGCTACTTCAAATGCGGTGGGATTGTCCATGGGTGACTTGCCGGTGGCCCACACGAGGAGATCGTACTTGCCGGGGAGCACTTCCACATCCATGAAGTAGTCGGGCGAGGCGAGTGCGGCGCTGTTGTCGGTCTTGCTCATGACGAGTTGGCCGTTGCGGTCGTAGATGTAGAGGGTCACCGATTTTACTTCGTGGGGAAATGCGTTGGCCCACTTCATGTTCATGTCGTAGGTGAAGGTGACTCGGTAGTGTACCGAGCAGTCGCCCTCGTCGTCATATATGGCGCTGTCACACGACGACAGCGACCCGAAGGCGATAACGCCCCATAGCAAGGTGATGATGCCCGTCAGGTGTCGGATGCAAGTAAGTTTCATAACGGTTGGTCAATGTTATATCGTTGTTGTTTTTGTTTTGTCGTTGTTGTGGGGCGTTTCCGCCTTTATATTGTTGTGGGCCTCGGTTGAGCGGGGCCTCGTTGTTGTCGTTGTTGGGTGGAGTCGATGCTTGTGCTTCGGCTTCGTTTGCGGCCTTGGTGAGGGCTGCGAGTTGCTTCCGGGTTTCGGGGAGAGGTTGCTTGCGCTGAGAGAGAAAAAGCGGAGGGGAGCCCCGGAGGGACTTCGGGAGGAAGCCTCCTGAAGGCTCCCCTCTGCTGAATATCAAATCATTTTACCATTTTATTTGTTGCGTGACAAGTCACGCGAAATAGGCCGATTAGAGGATAACGCCTTGTGCAGGCACAACGCGCCAAGAAAGGATGTTAAGACGAGCGGCGATCCAGTAGCTCTCGGGGTCCATCGGGGGTACGATGGGCTGATCATCGCTGCGAAGACCGGTGCCAAGACCCTTGATTTCTGTTACATTAAGAGTATAAACATGGTTGCGGACAACACCGAAGTCACCACGACGCATATTTCCCCAATTGTAAACATTAGCGCTACCGGCTTCAGCTCCTTCTATATCGGTAAGAGGGCCGTTGGCTGCAGTTACATTTTTACCATATCCAAGGTGACGGATAGGAATTGAGAAGAATGCAAGGCCGTTGTGGAACATCTGAGCAGTTGAAACGGTCTTCCAAAGAAGACGGTTAGCTTCATCGATATTGTCTGCATCTATAAGTTCTATTGTTCCATTATTGTTAAAGAATAAAGATTGTCCTTCGGGTACGGCGCTAAGTTGCAGTGTAACCAAACGTCCGGGAACATTTTCCTTTACAACCTCATCCTCTTCACCTTCATTTTCTGCCGGAATAGTGACTTGGCGAACTGATGCTTTGGGATGCTCAACTACAAAGAGATTAGCTGTTGTTGCAGGATTTGTACACGCATTATCAGTAAATATTACTAACTGATTTTCAATCATAGCATCTTTGATGTCTGATGTAGTATAGTAATTGGGGCGGCCATTAAATACTCCGTATAAGTAGAAATCACCATTTGCTGCTTCTCCTTCAAGTTTGTAATTACCTACTATCACAGCCGAAGCAACGACAGCCTTGCTGTTCATAGCAGCATTCTTGATGTTATCTATAGAGGCTGTTGTTTCACGAGAATAGAAGTATCCTGAAGATGGAACATTTGTTGTTCCTCCGGCATTATAGCTTCCAGGATTAGCATTGAAACCATTAGTTGGGTCCCATGTAATACCGGCTTCGGCAGGATTTTCGTTAGATTCTATACCATTCACAAATTCGGTGTAATTAAAATATTTAAGAGCATAAGGATAAGCTCCGCCATTATCAGTTACATCGGTGATGTTATCAGAAACTTTGGGATAGGCATTTGCAAAATAAGAGGGAGAGCATGCCCAATAGCTACGGAAGTTGTCAGGATCGTTCCATCCGGTCAAACCCTCACCAGGCATACCTGAATTGGCGAATGCAGTTGTCATATCCTGGAATGAAGCTGTATTTGTGGGGTCGAGAGGGAGCTGTTTTCCGGTAGAGAATGCCTTAGTGACGAATGTTTTCATGTCAATGGCATTCGGGCGCCAGCATTTAGGAGTGAAAATGATATTCTTTGGAACCCAGTTATCGCCGTCTTTAACGTTTACAGCATAGGGCTTGATAGCTGCAGGAAGCATATTCAATCCAATTTTTGCAGCATAACGTTCAACATAAATCTGAAGTACGCCGGCTGCTTCAGGATCAGCAGCTTTTACTGCGTCATCAGCCTCACCCGGAGTTTTGAACAATTGGCTTTCAATGATGGGGGTAGCCATCATGCGAACATTTTTTGCTCCTGAAATAGGATTGTTGCCATAATAAACGGAGTTGCTCATTGCAAATTTTCCGTTTGTTCCGGCTCCTTTTATGCGAACACGAGTATCGGCTTCAACTTCAGCTAAAGTCATACGGTCAATGCCTGTTTTGTCAATAGGATTGACATAGCACATTACATAAGAAGGAATTGTTTGTCCCTGAGTAAGCTCAACGGGGATTACCGAACTCCAGAAGCGAGTTACATTTGCATCGGTATAGCTGTCAGTCCATCCATTTGCCAATTTTTCATCTGTAATGGTTTTCATTGTAGCAGTGGGATTGCCTGCACCATCATAGAATACAAAGATAATTTCATCTACTTCGCTCTCATTCTTAGAGCCGTCATCAAAATTGTCTGTAGGAGCATCACCAGCTGCACGGCTACCTGCAACTGAAGGAGTGCTGATTGCGACAGAAAGATAGCGGGTTTGGTCAACCTCTGCCACGCCATTGTCGATACCTTTGTCAAGGTCATCGTCGGAACATGCTGTTACAGCGCCGCCCATTGCCAAGGCGGCAAGTGCTCCGAAAAGAAAGTTAATTTTTTTCATTGCAATTAATTATAAAAAGTGATTAAACAAATATTAATTTTCACACACTGTGATTAGATCAGTCAATAAGTTTGAGTTCGCGCAGGCGATCGATTGCAGCCTGAGCCTCGGCAACACCCTTGGCGCCCTGAAGCAGCTCCACGGCGCGGGTGTAGTTGCCGGCCTTTGCTTCAAGGATTCCGCGCGCATAGTCGGCCTCGGGCGATTTGCCGGCCTTGGCGAGATAGGCGCGTGCCATGTCAAGCTCGTCGTGGCCTATGGCGGTGAGTCCGGCGTTAAGATTGGCTACGGGCGAGTCGGGATACATTCTCACTGCCACCTCCATAACTTCCTGGAACTCGGGCGAGTCCTTGTCGAGGCTCTGTGCGAGGCGGAAGAGCTCTTCAAGCGACAGCTTCTGCGGAGCCGAGGCCATCACTGCGGCTATTTCCTCGACGGTGGTGTAGTTGCGGATGTTGTAGTTGACGGCGTAGTCGCTGTGACGGAGCGCGGGATACACCTCCTTGAGCAGGAATGCATACTGCTCGGGGAAGCGCGACTTTAGCCGCCACTCGCGGGCGTCGGGGGCGAGGCTGTTGTCGGTGATCAGGGCGAGAATGTCGTCGCGGTCGGCGAGGGTCGACTTCTTCACGTAGTCGACGAGTCCCTGCCAGTCCTCGGCCTCCCACGATGTGGTCATGAGCCCTGCGGGGAAGCTGTAGAGGTTGCGCACATAGTCGACGAGAGCCTCGGTGCGGCCCTTGGCGAGCCGCTCGTTGTTGGCGTAGGGGCCTTCGGGCGAGGCGTAGCCCTTGATCGATAGCGATGTGATGGTCACGTCCTTGTCGCCCTTGATAGCGTCGATTGTGGCGCGTATTGCGGCAAGCTCCTCGGGGTTGCGGCGGTAGCCGGGGTCGATGTCGGTGCGGTTGACGCGGAAGTCGATGTAGGCCGATCCGTGGATTTCACGTGTCTTCACGGCCTCGGCGGCGGGCTTCACGTAGACCATGAGGGGCTCAAATGTCTGCGGGGTGAAGTCGAGCCGGGCGAGCTCGCTTGATGACGATGCCTCGAGTGCGTCGCCGCAGCAACCGTCGACATCGCGCTCAAGGGTGAGCGTCGACATCTCCATCCAGTCGGCGTAGGGCACTACCTCGGAGTAGGCGTAGGGATTGCCCTTGCCCGAGCGCAGCATCACGTAGGGGGCGTTGTTGCCGTCGGCGCGCAGGTGCTGGTAGTAGCGTGTGCGTCCGGCCACAATTACGGGTCGCAGTCGCAGCGAGTCGACACCGTTGGTAATCACGGGACGCAGCCACTCCTCGCGGTTGGATCGCGAGGTCACCTGCTGGGGGTCGACTGTCATGTTGACGATGAGGTTGCTCTCGGAGCGTTCGACATTTATGTCGCTTACCGGGTCGGCTGCTGCTGCCGACAGAGCGCAGGCAGCCAGTGCCAAGTTCAATATAATCTGCTTCATAATCAGCTGAATAGTGGAAATGGTTGTGATGAAGTGGGGGGTGTTGAATTTAAAATACGTAGACCAGGTTGATTGCGGCCTTTGTGGGGCCTACGTAGTTGTGGGAGCGTCCGGTGTTGACGCGACGGCCGCATCCGGCACACTCAAATGTGTCAAACTTCGTGTAAATCCAACCCACACCCAGCTCGGCCTCGATGTTGAAGTGACGGCTCAGAATCCACGAGTAGCCGTAGGCCACGCCGAGTCCGCCATACCATCCCTGGTAGCGGTGGTCCTTGAGGTTTTTGAGATTGGTTCCGAGGAAGTTGAGGCTTCCCATGTCGATGTGTCCCACATTGTACTGTCCGCCAAGTGCGTGGGCTGCTACAAAGTGTCCTGCCATAGCGTCACAGAACCAGTAGCGAGCCTCGGGCTGCACCATCCAGTGCTTCCACTTCTTGCCATGATCGAGAGTCCATGCGTTGAAATTACCCGAAAGGTCGATCGACCATCGGGGGGCAATTTTGGCCTCGGCACCGAGATTGACTGTGAGGAGTGCGTCATAGACGAGATTGGTCTTGAGTGCTATCTCCTGAGCCTTCATGGTGTGTGTAGAAGCCAGTAGTGCAAATAGCAAAAAAATGATTCTTCTCATTTTTATATTACATTTTCAAAAAATAACTTACGATATGTTGGTCAAATTGCGACGAAAATCCGGGATATTGCCCTTGTTATCAAACGATTAGATATGGGCTTTAAATTAACATCCGAGAGAGAGTTACAATTTACGATTACCAAGCATCTCTTGCTTAGAGAGGAACATCCGTCATAATTACCTATATATCAATAAATTATAGGGAGGGGTAATTTCCAACTGTCAATACGGAAATCAAATTGTACAATTAACAATATGTAAATTTTTGTGTGTTAAATTTAATCTAAATACTTGTTTATATCAGCGTTAATGCCTATTTTTGCCGTTACTTAAGTATCTCTAAGCAAGAGTGACTCATGGCCCAAAAATTTTTTCTTTCGGGGATGAAATATTTTTCTCTTAAATTTTCACAGAAAATCGTATATTAAAATTGTTAAAAGCCAAAATCGGGCACCTGCTATGTAATCACACACTTTCCAACGGTCTAAATTATTGGTTGGCAATGAAAAAAGTTACTTAAGTATCTCTAAGCAAGAGATGCTTGGTGGTCGTAAATTGTTTTGTTTTTTACACATTAGTCGATTGCAAACCAATCATCTGATCTATACACGGTTATTGTTATTCATTCTTGAAAAATGTAAATAAAAATGCGGAAATTTATTTTTTTGCTATTTGCGCTACTGGCTTCGACACATACCATGAAGGCTCAGGAGGTGGCATTAAAGACCAATCTCGTCTATGACGCACTCCTCACCGTCAATCTCGGTGCCGAAGTTCAGCTCGCTCCCCGCTGGTCGCTCGACCTCTCGGGCAATCAGCTATGTTCCCGATTCAAAATGCACTAAGCAACCGTCTTTGCCCTTGGCAAGGATGCGCGTTGTCATGTCGTTCTGTGACATGACAAGTACCTGTGAGTGGGTAATACAAAAGTGATATCTCAATAAGAAGTATTATATGAAAAGATTAATTTTCGGTGTTTTTCTTGCAATTTGTTGGTGTGCGAACGCCCTCAACGCGCAGGATATCGCATTGAAGACCAATCTTCTGTATTGGTCAAGTACTACGCCTAACCTTGGCATGGAATTCGGTCTTGGTAAGCACTCCACCTTTAACATCGCGGGTGGCTACAATCCGTGGACTCTCGACAAGGATAGCAACAAGAAGTTGAAGCATTGGATGGTGATGCCTGAGTACCGTTATTGGCTTTGTGAACGCTTCAACGGACATTTCTTCGGCGTTAACACAGGCTATGTCTATTACAATGTCAGCGGAATCAGGATTCCGTTTCGCAGCAAGTCGACTAAGGATCATCGCTATCAGGGCTGGGCTACAGGCGCAGGCATCTCCTACGGCTACTCCTGGCTTCTGGGCAAGCGCTGGAATATTGAGGCCAATATCGGCATAGGCTATGTCTACACGAAGTTTGACCAATATGATTGTGCCACATGCGGTGCTTTCAAGGCAAGCCGTCATAAACACTATTTCGGGCCTACCAATGCGGGCATCTCTTTGATATACATTATTAAATAACAGTGTAACGATAATGAAATACATATATTTATCCATAATTCTTCTGATATTGGGATTCGGCCACCTGACTCTTCAGGCCGACAATGCCGCGGGCTATCTGAACGATATCGACATAAGCAACCGCGAGGTTTCCCGACAGAATCGGGAAGTCAGGCTCAAAATGGTTGTCGACCTCAGTAGGCTTAAGATGCGCACCCAGCAGTCGGTGGCGCTGATTCCGGTGCTGATGTCGAACGACGGAAGCCGTGAGGCGGCGTTCCCCGCGTTGGTAATCGACGGACGCACGCGCTACAAGATGTATCAGCGAGCCAAGCAGATCAAGAGTGTCGACATGCCGCCCTATCACGACGGAACCGCAAAGGCGGTGATATACCGCAAGAACGGACAGCAGCAAAGCTATGACTATCAGGCGGCGTTGCCCTATGAGCCATGGATGCTTGGTGGACGCATTGAGCTGCGAGAGGTGGTGTACGGTTGCGCCAACTGCAAGGAGGGGCACGCCGAGCAGGCAATGGCCGAGGGCGACAAGGCCTTGGCGCCATTTACTCCCGACTACCGCGTGAGCAAGGCTGTCGTGGCACCCGAACCGGTGAAGGAGAGAGCTGAAACTCGCACGGCACGACTCCAGTTCCGTCAGAACAGCTCTAACATTGATCCCGACTTCAAGGATAACAGGCAGGAGCTCGACAACGTGGTTGCTTCAATCAACATGGTCGACGGCAATCCCGACCTCACGATAACCGGCATCTATATCACAGGCTATGCCTCGCCCGAGGGATCGGAGGCCTACAACCTGAAGCTTTCGCAGACACGCGCCGACGCGCTGGCTGCTTACATGAAGGAAAACACCAGTGTCGACCACTCGCTGTGGCATGTCACCGGTGTAGGCGAGGACTGGGAAGGACTGCGTAAGGAGGTCATGAAGCATCCCCGACTGCTTAAGGTGGACGAGGTGCTGAAAATAATCGATGACTGCGACGGCGACCGCGATGACTGCGAGGCGAAGCTGAAGAATCTCGTTCCCCCTGAAATATATCAGCGACTGCTCAACGAAATGTACGGGCCGTTGCGCCGCAACGAGTACCGTGTAGAGTACAATGTGTGCAACTTCGACATCGACGAGGCAAAGAAGCAGCTTAAGACACGCCCCGACCTCCTGAGCGTGGACGAGATATACAAGGTGGCCGACTCCTACGGCGAAGGCACCGACGGCTATCGCGAGGCCATTCTCACATCGGCTCGCATCTATCCCGACGATGCGTCGGTGGTGGTCAATGCGGCACGTATGGAAATGGAGCAAGGTAATGTTGCCGGAGCGATAAAGCTGCTTGAGGGCTCGAAGGTCAGCAGCGATCCACAGGTGCTCAATGCGCTCGGCGTGGCCTATGCCCGCAACGGGCAGCTCGACAAGGCGCGTGAGGCTCTGTCGCGAGCCAAGAATGCCGGATGGGCCGAAGCGGCTGCTAATCTGAGCCAGCTGGAAGGTGTCATGGCTGATTATTGATTTTACCAAATACATATTCATTCCTAATTATTTTTTAACTATTTAAATTTATTATGAAGTTTAACAAATTATTTATGCTGGGATTGCTCGGTTTGACATTCGCAGCATGTAGTAGTGATGACAACGATGCTCAACTTCCCGATAAGGACAGTAAGGTATATGTGTCCCTGTCGATTGGAACTGCCAAGAGTCGTTCATTGGGTGAATCTGCCGTTGGCAAGTATAACACCATTGAAAATCTGAAAATCATGTTCTACGACGGTAGCGAACAGTATGTACCCTATGCATGGGATGACGCTGCACGTGCAAAGGCAATCGAAGATTTGAAATCAGACGCTCACCAGACAACCATTACTTTGGAAGGTGTACCCGCTTCGGCACAGTCCATATACATCATCGCCAATGAAATGAGCAACAATCCTATTGGAACAGGTACATTGAGCGAGGCCCGTGCAACTAAGATTTTCTTAAAAAACCAATATAAGGAAGATTTTACCGAGTTTTCAAATGAATCTTCAACCCTTACAGGCTTGACATCTTACTTTGGCAAAGATCTTTCTAAGCCTATCGAGGTTGAATTGGTTCCTATCGCCGCACGTATGGAGGTTAAGAATTTCATCGCAAAGACAGCTCCTGACACTTATCTCGGTAATGACATCGAGAATTTCAATGTATTGGGTATCTACATGAACAATTTCTATACCGAAGGTGAGCTACAGGGCAGCCTTGATGATAATAGACCTCATAAGGATTACGGCAGTGTAGCTGATAATTATACACTTGCTAAATACACAGCAGACGGTTATGATTTCATGTGCAATGAACCTTCTTATGATGCAACCAATGGCAATGCCGTGTCGGCAGCATCAACTACCGTAGGTGAAATCTGGAAAGTGTCGCCTAAGGCTACTACAAAATGGTGGGGCTATTCAGCATTGCGTGGTGTTCCTCCTCACATGGTCATCAAGCTGGATGTTAAATATGCCAATATCGAAGCACGACAAACTCGTTTCTTGACCGTTGCTTCTTACAAGCTTAAGACTCCAAGTGCTGAAGGAAAAGATAAATTGGAATCTATCGAAAGAGGTCACGCTTATCAAATCGAGAATTGCACCTTCGATGCTACTAATCTTACCGAAAATCCTTATGAGGAAGCCGTTACCATAGAAGCTCTTGTAACAGTAGCACAATGGACCGGTGTTCCTATTGAACCTGAATTTAACTAATTAAATTGCCGTAGATTGCTTTTGTAAGCAAAAGTGATTATCTCTGACAAAGCAGAGGCAAGGATGTGCGTCCTTGTTTCATGATGCCATCCTTGCCTCTCTTCTCCTTCTCTTCCATTTTTAATGAATTATTGCATTTATATATAAATCACTTGCGATGAAATATCCATTTAAGACAATACTTCTGTCGGCCTCGTTGCTATGCTTGGCGTCAAGCTGCATCAGGGAAGATCTCTCCGAATGTAACCCCGGAGTCCTGTTGAAGTATGATTACTCGCTAAATCCGGAATCCACCAACCTTTTCGGTGCTGAGGTAGGTAAAGTCACCGTTTATGTTTTTGACGAAAACGGCATTTACTACGATTGCTTTTCCGACGCGGGCAAGCATCTTACCAACGACTGGGAGATGCGGCTGCCTTTACCTCCGGGCAATTACACCACCGTGACATGGGCAGGCCCACTCACGACCTATAGCATCGGCGAGAAAAACGCTGATGAAACGGTATTTCAGAGCGAGCTGAAGAAAGGGGTTACACACATTGACAACTTCATGCTCACTGCCGAGAACAACGGAGAGCCTTTGATTGATCTTGACAACCTTTACCACGGCCTGAAGAAAGTGACTTCCACGTTCAATCCTGAAACGGCCGCCGTGGTCGATTTGATAAAGGACACCAAGCACTTGACCGTTACGGTCGAGGATCAGTCGGTGGGCAGGAATCGGGCCGACGCAACCGATGCTCCCTATGAAGTGTACTGTACGGGCACCAACGCCCGTTACTTGGCCGACAACAGCTTTGGCAAGAAGGCCCGGACCATCATAAATCAGCCATATAACACATATACATCGCCCGGCAAGGCTGTGTCGGAGTTGAATCTGTTGCGATTGGTGATAGGACGCCCGTTTGGGTTGACTGTAAAGAATAAGAACGGAAAGAAAGTCTTTGACAAGGACCTGGTGCAGACCATGATGGCCACCGGTCACTACAACACTCAGGAAGACTTTGACCGTGAACTAAATTATAACGTAGTGGTGAAGATAAGTGAATCTTCTATTGTCATTACGATAAACGGATGGATAGCTGTAGAAATCGAGCCGGATTTATAATATAGAAAATCAACTGACTATGAAATATAAGAACTTCAGATATATCATGCCTGTGATGCTGCTTTTGTGGATGATGTTCACCACAAGTTCATGCGTCAGGGATGAATTTGCCGACGAGTCTGGGTCGGCTGATTGTAGTTCGGTCACTATCAAGGTCAAGATGCCTGAACTGTCGGTGACCGCTCCCGGCTCACGTGCTGTTGCATCGGACTTTGATACAATGGACGATATAAACATATTTATCGCCATAGGCGATGCAATAAGCGACCGCATATACCTGCCCTTTGCCTCTGTCAATGCGAGCGGATATGAAATAGTCCCCGGAGTCACCATTACTTATGAGGATGTCAATGAGTACCGGGAGTTTCATCTCAATTTCACCGACAAATATTGGGAGAATCATCCTGCCATACCTTTAAAGACTTGCCTCATATATGCCGTGGCCAATTGGGGCAGAGCCATAGAACCCAACGATGCAAACACGGTGACGCAGTTGCGAAATCTAAAGACTTCCTCAACAAGCACCGATATAAACGGCAATCCCCACAGCACGGTAGTGATGTCCAACCGAATGTTTGGAGAGATAGAGCGTGACTATACTACGCCCACCGATAAGCCGGGCGAGGTTACTCGTAATGTGGAAATCGAGCTGAATCGTACGGCGGCGATGGTAACGCTGGTCATAGACGGCTCGGGGTTGTACAAAGGCGTGGTGATTGATGTGAAAGATGTGAGTCTGCGCAACGTTCCTGTATATTGCACCATAGGCCGTGAAAACAAAATAACCGCTGAGGCCTCTCCCCTTGTGCCGATAGAAGGTTCGGTAAGCGAGTATGGCGACCGAAAAGGAGGTGCTTTGATATCGGGCGGCTACCGATTGGTGGGAACCGATACACAAAGTTGGACCGATTTTGGAAATGAAATGGGTTATAGGACAACTATAGGCAAGCACTATACCGACGGCGATTACAACGATGTGACAGTACAGCCGCTGTTCCTGTATGAGAACATGCACGGCGGCGATGCTTTCGGTGCCGATGAAACCGACCAGCGCTACAAGCGTCCTGCCGGCGTGGATCGTGACAAGGCCTCAATCGAGGCCAACACCAAGGCATGTTCCTATATCGAAATCAATGCCGACTATATGCGATATGAAGAGTACAATGGCAGTCCTGAGATTCGCGAGAAAGGCACTGCCACATGGCGTTTCTTCCTTGGACGCAATGAGTTCCGCAACTTCGATGTGGAGCGTAATACCCATTATAAGCTTTCTTTGACTCTTTCAGGCACGGGAATTACTGAAAATAACCAGACATGGCGAGTTGACGCTGAAACTAAGACATCGCAGGTTGTCGGAGATGCCAATATGGTTGTCGGCGGTGGCGGCGAGATGTTCTGTGTCGAGTTCACCGGCAACATTTCGGAAATTATGAAAAAAATGAAAATGAGCGGCCCGACAGCTACATTTGTATACGTAAGAGCAAAGCCGAGTAACACTTATGAATGGGCACAGGTATCTAACACCGGTGGAGCCAATGATTTTGAAACTGTTGACGACAAGCAGATGTGGTTCTATGTGCAACCGCTTTTGCCTAATGATAATTCGACCACAGCTAATGAACGTTCTTGTGAAGTTACGTTTTCGGGTGTTGGTAACGGTGGCGATAAGACTGAGGTTGTTGTTAAATTTACACAGTATCGACCTGTTACATTCTCAATCACGCAGGCTGACTTGAATAATTATCCTACTGATGAAAACCTGCTTAAGGCCAAGGCCATGATTGAAAAGTATTATAATCATGACTTTGGCACGGGAAAAGATTTCGTGTTCTATGTCGACCGCGTCGACCGTGATCCCATGCAGTGGGGATTCAATGGTGTGTTGCTCGACAGCAATCAGGACACCGGCTTTGAGAATGTCTACCATCTTATCGACCCAAAACCTGAGGGTGATAATTGTATGGGGCATGTGGAATATGCCAAGAATTATCTGCCTACGGGAAAAGGCTGGAACGATGGCAAGCACATTGATTACTCGCGAGGCAGCTGCATGATGCACGCAGCGATGGAAAACCATTTCCAGCAATATTATCCCTATCCCGGCAATAATGTGTCTGTTTCATCTTTAGTTAATATGACAACGCTTCCCTCTCGTCCTACGCCGGGAACCGGCGCCGCTAATGATTACAGCTACTCATGGTGTGTGCCCTCGATAGTGGGATATCAGGTAATGGAGAAGCTTGATGCGTTCTACAAAGCTCACAACATTAATGACCGCGGATTTGATCCAAAGTATCCTATCACCAAGTGGGTTTCCTACTGGACATCCAATTTCGGTGCATTGGACCTGAAAGACAAATATCCCGAGCTGAATATTGACGGAAGGACACGTTCGTTTGCCTATCAGTTTGATATGGGCTTGGACAAGATAACTGAAAACGACTTGTATCCCGGTTATCTGCTATTGCCCCGCACCTCGATGTTGCGCTATCGACTTATTAACATTCGACCTGAAAATTAACACCTCAATTCCACATAATGACGGATTAAATAATTGATTTGGTGAAAAAGCGGCTTCACGAAGCCGCTTTTTCATTTCCCCCGCTCCTATCGACCAATCACCCATCTATTTTCCGTTGATATTGGCCTTTTTGTCCCCAATTTTATATCGCGCAAATGTTTTTGTTAATTTATTGCTATAAAGCATTGTAGAAAATCGATATAATCGCTATATTTGCGATTACAACTTCAAAAACGGTACAATCATGAGAAAAATTTTATTTTTAGCTTTGGCTGCCGGAGCGGCAGCACTTATCGTAGCGAGTTGCACTACACGTAAAAAAAGTGATGCGGCGCTCGCTCAGGCCGACAGTACCTATACCAATCTTAAACAACCCGATTGGAGCAGGAATGCTGTCATCTATGAAGTAAATCTGCGCCAATACACCGACAGTGGAACAATTACCGCCTTTGAGCGAGAACTTCCGCGATTGAAGGAGCTT
This sequence comes from Muribaculum sp. NM65_B17, assembly GCF_004793735.1. NCBI lineage: Bacteria > Pseudomonadati > Bacteroidota > Bacteroidia > Bacteroidales > Muribaculaceae > Muribaculum > Muribaculum sp. NM65_B17. Next base: position 105,032 of record NZ_SRYY01000004.1, on the reverse strand, counting down.
GGTGTCGACATTCTGTGGTTCATGCCCATCCATCCCATATCGGTCGACGGCCGCAAGGGAGAGCTTGGCAGCTACTATGCCGTACAGGACTACAAGGCATTCAACCCCGAATTCGGTACAATCGACCAGTTCAAGAAGGTTGTCGACAAGGCACATGACCTCGGCATGAAGGTGATCCTCGACTGGGTCCCCAACCACACAGGCCGCGACAATGCATGGGTGACTGAGCACCCCGACTGGTATGTGAAGGACTCGCTCGGAAACATGGTAGGCCCCTACGACTGGACCGATGTCTACAAACTCGATTACAATAATCCCGAGATGCGTGCCGCAATGGTCGACGCGCTTAAATTCTGGCTCACCGATGTCGATGTCGACGGCTTCCGCTGCGATGTGGCAGGTGAAGTGCCTACCGACTTCTGGGACGAAACCCGCCCGAAGCTCGACGAGGTAAAGGAAGTGTTCATGCTCGCCGAAGCCAGCAAGCCCGAACTTCAGGTCAACGGATTCAACATGGGTTATAACTGGCCCATGAAGGACCTCTTCAGCGAAATCGCGGCCACGCAGGGGCAATACACATTCAAGGGCGAGGACGGCACCGTAAAGACATTTCCCGCCAAGTCGGCTGTGGCAATCGACTCGCTGCTTGAGCGTCAGGCTGAGGAATATCCCACCGACAGCTATCTGATGAACATGATAACCAATCACGACCTCAACTCATGGGAGGGCACCGCACAAGAGCGTCTTGGCAATCTCACCGATGCATTTGCCGTGCTGAGCTACACGCTTCCCGGAATGCCGCTCATATACACAGGTCAGGAAACAGGACTCAACCGCGCATTGGAATTTTTCAAGAAGGATGTGCCTCCCACTTGGGAACCGCGCAACCGCTACTTCGAGTTTTACCAGAAGCTTAACCACCTCAAGCACACCCAGCCCGCTCTGCAGGCCGGAGTACATGGCGGCGAGATAGTGCGTTACCCCACCACGAGCGACGACCTGTACATATTCAGCCGTTCGGTCGACAACACCACCGTCTATGTGTTTACCAACCTTGGCAACAAGACTAAGAACATAACCTATAAGGGCAAGGTTCCCGAAGGAAACGCCACCACGGTCAACTTCTTCACCGGTCAGACCGAGGAGTTCCCCGTCAAGCTCGCCCCCGGTGAATACTACATCTACGTTAATCGCTGATAATGCCTGTTAAATAATAATTGAATCACAGCCCCGTGACAAGGCCGGAACGCCTGCGTCACGGGGCTTTTTTATGCCCGATTTTGTCGATATGCCGATATTCGTTATTTTTGTATCCTCAAATAAGTCAGCCCATGAAAAGAATAGCACTACTCATTTTCACACTTGCGCTTGCCGTCACTCGGTTGTCGGCTTATACTGCCGGTGAGGCAGCCGACATACTCGCTGAGAATGCTGAAACGGCGACCGGTGTATGTCCCTTTGAGCTCGACATTGCGTCGACAATTACATCATTTTCATACGATAGGGATGAAAACATCTTTTCGGCCATGGTTCTGGTCAACACCGACGAGTTTCCATTGTGGATGTTTCTAAGGGATGAAGGTGACAGTTATGCCAAGATCGTCATGACGCGTTATATTTTGGGCTCCGAGCGTCGATTCCTTTTAAAGAACATTATTGATGCCGGTGCAATGTTCAGCTTCTGTTTTTATGTCGATTCGGGCGATTCTATAAGCTATGGGCTGAATCTCGATGAATTGAAGAGTCTGTATGATTATCACATAAGCGATTCCGAGCGGTGGGCTATGACTCTTGAGGCGATGGTGCTGATCTTGAACTGCGACACGCCACAAAAAATCGACGATCTGCTTACATTGTCGGGCTATGAATGGGGGGATAATTGCGTCATTATAAATTATATGCTTGAGGATCAAGATATGCCTACTTTATTATGTGACATCCATGAACATTCTGAAATGATTAAAAGCGATACTGTGTCGCAAATCGAGGCTGACGATCTCAAGGAAATTCTTATGGCGGCCGGTGCAAACCTTGTAATAAGATACAGGAGCGCGCTGACCGGCGACAGCTGCGACATTGTAGTGTCGCCCGATGAATTTTAAGGCTGCATCGCCTTCAGCACGAGAGGCGCTTCAGGGCCCATGTTGAATATAAGGTCGAGCACGCTCAGCCCAGGTGTGAAGCCGTAGCGCGAAGCCCATATCTGATAATACTTCACATCACGCATTTGAGGCAGCGTGGATGTAGCATCGTCAAGTGTCACTTCGCGCGGATTGATGCCGAGAGCGTTGCGGCAGAATCGGTCAATGGCCGCGTCAAGCTCAACAAGGCTATCTATGTCGCCGCTGAATGCCGGCATCAGGTCGTCGGCGTAATATTCAAAGAAGGGAGTGCGCCCGTAGGCCGAAAATATCGCACCCCAATGCACGTGCCACCAGTCGCCGTGGCTCGACACCTTCATGTCACACACTCTTGTCGAGTGCCATTCTGTGGGCTTCTCCAGCGGCACGGTGAGCCGTTGCACGCCGTTGGCGCCCTCGATGGTGCATCGGTGACACTCCTTGGCCCGCTTGTTAAATCGCCGCTGCGTGTCGATTGTCACCGCACCATACATTGCCATAGCCGCATAGTAGCGGATGCTTCCGCAGTAGACCGGCGGAAGCACCAATGTGGTGTCGGGGTATCGTATAAGGGGCGATGTCACTGCTTGTCGGGGTTGGCGGCTTTAAGAATGCGGTTCCAGCGTATTCCGCCGTTGAAAATGCTCTTGTCCTTGTCAAACGACACGATTACTCTCCACGGCTTGCCCACGATGTGGTCCTCGGGCACGAAGCCCCAGTAGCGCGAGTCGGCCGAGTTGTCGCGGTTGTCGCCCATCATGAAGTAGTAGTCCATGCCGAATGTATAGGTCTTGGCCGGTTTTCCGTCGATGTAGACCGTGCCGTCTTTGATGTAGGCGTCGTCATGGCCTTCATAGTTGCGGATGCAGCGCTCATACATAGCCCATGTGCGGGGCGTAAGGTCGATTGTCGTTCCCTTGGCGGGAATCCATAGCTCGCCGTAGTCGGCGCGGGTCCAGCCCTCCGATGCGCCGGCGGGGAACATGGCCACCTGCTCCGAGGCGGGCACCTTCATCACCTTTGTCACGCGGTGGTCGGCTTTGAGGGCGCTCTTCATTGCCGGAGTGAGCGGTGCCACATATATTGGCGGCACTGTGCCGTCGGGATTGACCGAGAATCCGAGTGCCGTTATGTTTGCGATGTCGGCGGGATTCACCGGCACCTGGTTACGGTCGTCGACACTGATGCCGAGGCGGTCCCAGTCATCGGGAGTCAATCCGCCGCGCACCTGGAAGAAGTGGTTGAATTGCACGTTCTCGGGCTGCTCGATAGCCTCCCCGTTGATGTAGATCACTCCGTCAACAATCTTTATGCGCTCGCCGGGCAGTCCTACGGCGCGTTTCACATAGTTCTCGCGACGGTCGACAGGGCGGTATATCACATCGCCAAACTGCTCCTTGTTGTTATGCACCGCAAATCGGCCGAGCATCTCCACGAGCGTGTAGTAGTCGGGATTGGTAACCTTGGTTGTCACCGTGTCGCCCGCCGGGAAGTTAAACACGACAATGTCGCCGCGCTCCACCTTGCCCAGCCCCTTCAGTCGCTTGTAGCCCCACTTGGGCCACTCGGTGTAGCTCTTGGTGTTGATGACCGGAAGCGTGTTCTGCACGAGCGGGAAGTGCACCGGAGTCATTGGCACGCGCGGGCCGTAGGCCATCTTGTTTACCCACAGGTAGTCGCCCACGAGAAGCGACTTCTCAAGCGACGATGATGGTATCTGATAGTTCTGCCCTACAAATGTGAATACGAAGTAGACCAATATCAGTGCATAGACGATTGCATCGACCCAGCTCATCACGGCCCTCACGCTCTTGTTTTTGCTCTTCTTCCACCATGTGAAGGGGATGTAGCCCGTTATGTATATGTCAAAGAGCAACGGCAGGAATATGAGTACCCACCAGCTGCCGAGCCATGCCACCCATGCTATGAAGATGAGGGCTACTATCGTGAAGCGTATCCAGCGCGTTGTCTTGGTTTCGCGTATGCGCCGACGCAGGTCGTCGGCAAAGGATTGATTGTTTTCAGCCATCGTAACGTAGGGATGTTATTTTATCAAATCGAGCAGATGTGAGTCGGCGATGAGGCCGTGCATAAGTTGGTCCATCGTAAGGAATCCGCTCTTACCCGCAGTCCACTCGGCAGCGATTACCGCACCGAGCGCAAAGCCTTCGCGGCTCTTGGCGCAGTGCTCGATAGTAATGGTGTCGACTTCGCTGTCCCACTTGATTATGTGGGTGCCGGGCACTTCGCCTTCGCGCACGTGGTCGATGCGCAGCACATCGGCAGCGTCGTCATCCTCGCTCCACGACTTGATGAGGTTGTCTTTGGCTATTATGCCTTCGGCAAGGGTTATGGCCGTGCCGCTCGGATGGTCGAGCTTGTGGATGTGGTGGATTTCGGTCATCGAGGGGTGATACTGCGGAAATCCGCTCATCATCGCCGCAAGGTAACGGTTGACGGCAAAAAATATGTTGACGCCGAGCGAGAAGTTGGAGGTCCAGAAGAAAGTCGCTTCACCGCGGTCGCACATCGACTTTATCTCGGGCATGCTCTCAAGCCAGCCGGTGCTTCCCGAAACTACGGGCACTCCCTGGGCGAATGCACGCTTGTAGTTGGCCACCGCGGTGGCGGGTGTGGTGAACTCTATAGCTACATCGGCCGACGCAAAAAGGGGCGAATCCATGTCGTCCTGATTGTCGATGTCGATCTTGCACACTATCTCATGTCCTCGGCTCAAGGCTATTTTCTCTATCGCCTTGCCCATCTTGCCGTATCCTATAAGGGCTATTTTCATAATCAATAATTATTTACTGCAAAAATACGCATTTTACCTCTAAGCGCAAAAATTTATAAGTATAGCGTGTAAATACCAAAATAAATTATAATTTTACATTTAAATCAAACATTATCACAAATATGAAACGATTTATTACCTGTTTCGCGCTCATATCGTTGTGTGTTACGACATTCGCAGCGCCTTCACGAAAAGTAATTGACAACGGCGGCAGCGGCCCTTACAAGGCTGAGGCTATTTCCGAACCGACATTGCCCGGATTTGTAGTCTATCGTCCATGCGACATCGACGGTGCCGTGAAAGGCGAGGGTGCGGCTTTGCCTCTGTTTGTATTTGCCAACGGAGCATGTCACGATACCTCGCTCCCTTATGAAAGGATGCTCAATGACATCGCATCCTATGGATACATGGTTGTCGCACTCGGCGAAATGCAGGACAGCGTCAATGACCGTGAGCTGAAAACATCGCCCAACATCGACATGATACGTGCCATTGAATGGGCCGAGGCTCAGACCGGCAAGAAGGGCAGTGACTACTATAAGGGCATTGACACCGAAAAGGTAGTGTTTGGCGGACATAGCTGCGGAGGTGCCCAGACTCTTGCCAACTGCGCTGACAAGCACGTGAAAACCTGCATCATGTTCAATTCGGGCATGGGAAACATATCTATGGCCGATGCTTCCAAGGAGTCGTTGAAAAATCTGCACGGCCCCATCCTTTACATCGCCGGAGGTGACGGTGACATGGCCTATGCTAACGCTGAAATAGACTATGCCAACATCGATAACGTACCCGTGGCTTTTGCCAATCATCTGAGAGCCGGACACGGAGGTACGTTCCATGAACAATATGGCGGCTCATGCTCGCGACTGGCCCGCGCTTGGCTTGCATGGCAGTTCAAGAATAAGCCTGAAGAGCTTGATGTGTTCCTGAAAAACCGCATTGACGACTTCCCCGACTATACGATGAAGGCAAAGAACTTCGACGCTCCCGTCAACGATCCCTTCACGGTGCGTGAAAAGCACTGCAAGAGTCGTGACGGCAAGGATATCTGGGGAAAGGTCTACATCCCCAACACCGCTGAGGCAAAGAAGCCGCTGGTCGTAATGGCCCACGGCTACAACAGCAGTCACGGCGAGCCTCAGGCTTTTGCCGAGAGTCTTGCCATGCACGGTGTGGCAAGTTACATATTCGACTTCTGCGGCGGTGGCAACAACAGCAAGAGCGAAGGTGCCACTACCGACATGACAATATTCACCGAGAAGGATAATGTCGAGGACATAACCCGCACTGTGAAGTCGTGGGACTTCGTTGATCCCGAGCGCGTCGCTCTTCTTGGCTGCAGCCAGGGAGGACTTGTTGCGGCTCTCACCTCGGCAGTAAATCCCGATATGTTCAAGTCGGTTGTTCTTGTATATCCCGCATTGTCTATCCCGGCAACCGCTCCGGCTCAGCTTAAGCGTTTTGATGCCGACAACGGTAATCCTCAGGATGTGATGGGCATGAAACTCGGTCGTGATTATTATGCCAAAATCAACGGCATGAATATCCTTGACATGACAGGAAAATATAAGGGAAATGTGCTTATCGTGTATGGCGATAAGGACCCCGTGACAGCCGGAGGAATGATGGATAAGGCATCCGACACATATACCCGCTGCACCAAGCTGATGATTCCCGGCGGCACACACGGATTCCCCTATTATGAGCATCACGAAAAGGCTACCAAAGGAATCATAGACTTCATTTTGGATACCATGGTTAAAACTAAATAGGATTGTAAATACACATTATTGCTTATGAGACTAAACATCCTTTGGCTATTTCTTATTATTGCGTCACTTAATTGCAGTGCATCGCGAGTGATTGATAATTTCAACCGCGACTGGCGTTATGAGTCGGGCGATGTCGCCGGCGCCGAACATCCCGATTTTAATGACTCTGACTGGCAGCACATCGGCTTGCCCCATTCGTTCAGCACTCCCTATTTTTTGTCGACCGACTTCTATGAAGGTTACGGATGGTATCGCAAGAATTTCAAAGTTGACAAGAAAGAGCTGGAAGGCGTTTTGTCGCTCGACTTTGACGGAGTGTTTCAGGAGGCTGAGATATATGTCAACGGACAAAAGGCCGGAGTGCATCGAGGCGGATACACCGGTTTTAATGTCGACATGACTCCGTTTCTGCATGAGGGCGACAATGTCGTGGCTGTGCGTGTCAACAATCTTTGGCGACCGACCCTCGCACCCCGAGGAGGAGAACATGTGTTCAGCGGTGGCATATACCGTAACGTTAGATTGGTAAAGAGCTCGCCCGTACATGTGGCATGGTACGGAGTAGGTGTAACAACCGATGGCCTTAAGGCTTCCGGCGGTAAGTCGGCATCGGTCAACGTTGATGTTGAATTGGCCAATACGCGAGCCGAGAAAGGTGAATACACCGTTAAGTCGATTTTGAAGTCGCCCGAAGGCAATGCCATAGGCGAGTGCCTGTCCAGGGTCATGCTTTCGGGAGATTCGTTGACGATTGTCAAGCAGTCGTTTGACAACGTGAAATCGCCTCGTTTATGGCATCCGTCGACTCCGGTGCTATACTCGGTCGATACAAAGATATACAAAGGTTCGCGTGAGATTGACAATGTCACTACCGACTTCGGTTTCCGATGGTTTGAATGGACTGCCGACCGTGGATTTTTCCTTAACGGTGAGCATTATGTCATAAAAGGAGCTAATGCCCATCAGGACCAGGCAGGATGGGGTGACGCAGTTCCCGATGGAGCTCATCGCCGCGATGTGGCTATGCTTAAGGAGGCGGGATTCAATTTTATAAGAGGTTCCCACTATCCTCACTCTCCGGCCTATTTGAAAGCATGCGACGAAATGGGTCTTCTGTTTTGGTCGGAAGCTCCGTACTGGGCTACCGCCGGACCGAAGGACGATGGTTCGTGGACGGCAAGCAGCTATCCTATTGTAGAAAAGGATTGTGAGGAGTTTGAGCAGAGTGCATTGGATCAGCTTGCCGAGATGATACGCATTCACCGCAATCATCCCTCAATAGTTGTCTGGAGCATGTGTAACGAGCCGTTTTTCTGCGCCGACGGAACATTGCCGGGCGTAAAGAAACTGTTGACAAGAATGGTTGAACTGTCGCACAAGCTTGACCCGACGCGCCCCGCTGCAATAGGCGGCGCACAACGACCGCTTGGAGATGATCGAATAGACTTCTTGGGCGATATTGCAGGATATAACGGCGACGGAGGCACGATTGCTGATTTCCTGAACCCCGGAATACCCAATTTCGTCAGCGAATATGGCGTGACGGCGACCCTTCGCCCCGGAAAATATGATCCGGGGTGGGGTGACCTTTGGAAGGACGACCATTGGCGCGGACATGATTGGCGAAGCGGACAGGCTATATGGTGCGCATTTGACCATGGCAGCATCTTCGGCCCGGCTCTTGGCAACATGGGCATAATCGACTACTTCCGCATTCCCAAGCGCTCATGGTACTGGTATCGCAATGAATACGGCGGCATCGCTCCTCCTGAATGGCCAGTTGACAACGCGCCCGCATCCATAGCCATAACACCGTCGTCAATCGAAGCGTCGACCGACGGCACCGATGACATACATCTGCTTGTCACGCTTCTTGACGGAGAGGGAAATGAAGTGACCGCTTCGCCCGATGTCACTCTTGAAATTGTTTCAGGGCCCGGAGAGTTCCCAACCGGACGCGCAATTACATTCAGCAACGGCACCGACATTCCTATTATCGAAGGCAAGGCGGCCATAACCCTTCGCGCTTACCAGCAAGGCAATACTGTGGTTGAGGCTCGGTCGGAGGGACTGCCGTCAAAGCGTATATCTCTTAAATTTAAAGACGGGCCTGAATATGACGCGTCATGTCATGCGGTTTCACCTCGTCCCTATGTGCGTTATGTGCGTGACAAGGGTGAGCGGTTGGCTACATTCGGGGTGAACAGCCCCACGTTTGCTTCAAGCGCCGCAGCCGGACATGCAGCGGGTTATGCTGCCGACGGCAACCGGCACACATATTGGCAGCCTGACGCGTCCGACAATAATCCGTCGTTCACTCTCGACACCGAGCGCGGATTGCTGTTGCGTGATGTCAATGTGGAATTTGTCGACGGACATGAGTGCAATCCCGTTATGGAGGCTTCGGCCGACAACGTGACATGGCATCCGGTCGATGATGTTAAAGCGTCAGACATGCGCGTACGTTTTCTGCGACTCTCCTTTAAGCCGGGTGCAACCCTTCCCCGTCTTTCGGGAATAAGTGTCAAGGGTGTGCTGTGACAATCAATCCTTGAGGGTACCGACGGGGACAACCAATACTCCGTCGGTGCGTCGATATGCATAATCGCCCACTGCGGTCAGCACCATCATAAACGACGGAGCCTTCATCTTTGTCGTGTCGATTCTGCTTTTCAGGGTGAGCAGGCTCTTCGCGCCTTCGTCGATAAGCTTATCACCGCCTAATTTTATCTCTACAAGTCCGTAGCTGCCGTTGCGCAAGTGAACTACTGCGTCGCACTCAAGACCCGTTTTGTCGCGGAAGTGATACACGGTTCCGTCCAGCGCTTGTGTATAAACCCTTAGATCCCTTACGCACAAGCACTCAAACAGTAGTCCGAAAGTGTTCAGGTCGTTTATCAGGTCGTCGGGGCCGAGCCCGAGTGCCGCGCAGGCAATGGACGGGTCGGAGTAGTATCGGGTGTCGGAGCTTCGTATCGCCGATTTGCTTCGCAGATTCGGATTCCATGCCGGCATGTCCTCGATTACAAATATGCTCTTCAGCGCGTTGATGTAGGAGTAGACGGTCTTGTCGCTCAATTCAACGGTGTCGTTTTCGGCGATGTCGTCCAGAATTGTCTTTGCGCTCACTTGTGTTCCTTGATGACGGGCGTATGACCGCATTATTCTGCGTGTCCTGTGCTCGTCGCGCTCTACATCGTCAACTCGTGAGATGTCTATCCTCACAATTGCCTCGTAGTAGTTTATGGCTTGACGCAATGCGGTCTTGTTCATGCCTTTGTCTACGGCTTTGGGCCATCCGCCGCGGCACATGATGAATGCTATGTCGTAAAGTGCCAGTCGGTTTTGTCCCCTTATCGGTGTGTCGTCCGACTGTTTGAAGAGGCTTGACAGACTTACATCACCCGATGAGTCCGATGATTCCCACAGCGACATCGTCCTCATTCTCAGCCATGAGAAGCGCCCTGTCCCTGAGTGCTTCATCAGCTCTTTGTCCTCTTTTGGCGGTACGGCCGAGCCGGTGAGTATGAATTGACCGTCTTTTCTTCGATGGTCTACTTCAAATCTCACGGCGTCCCATATTTTGGGGGCTATCTGCCATTCGTCGATAAGGCGTGGTGTGGCTCCCGACAAAATGTAATTCATGTCGGTGTCTACCATCTGAAGATACTGGGTGCGCCTAAGTGGGTCGTCCATATATATTACGCTGCCTGATGCTTGCTGTGCCGAGGTGGTTTTTCCGCAAGCTTTGGGGCCTTCCAATACTACGGCTCCCATGGCATCCAGTTCATCTTTTAGTATGTTGTCGATTATTCTTTTTCTGTAGTCGTCCATCGTTTTTTGCTTTATGCCTGCAAATGTACTATATTTCAATTGAATAAACAAATATTTTGCGATTTTGTTTCCGTACTTGGCACGATTTTGTTTCCGTACTTGGCACGATTTTGTTTCCGTACTTGGCACGATTTCACTTACATACTTGGCGCGATTTTACTTCCGTACTTGGCGCGATTTGGCTTCCTCTTTAATCTCTAGTGTCGGGCATTGTGTGACAATTGGTTGAGTTTAAGTTAATAATCGGTTATTTCTGTGATGATATTTTTCCCTATCTCGCATTTTATCGTTATTTTTGCACCTAAATTTATCACGGATATGGACCTTTTTGATAGAATCAGTGCCGATATAAAGTCGGCCATGCTCGCAAAAGACCGCGTTCGTCTGGAAACATTGCGCGGTGTAAAGAAAGAATTTTTGGAAGCCAAGACTGCCAAGGGTGCCGACGGCACTCTTACTGATGATGCAGCCGTGAAAATCCTTGTTAAGATGGTAAAGCAGCGTCGTGAAAGCGCCGAGATATACAGCAGTCAGAATCGTGTCGACCTTGCCGGCGACGAGCTTGCTCAGGTTGCTGTTATCGAAGAGTATCTGCCCAAGCAGCTTAGCGATGAGGAACTTGCCGAGGAGTTGCGTAAAATCATCTCGCAGGTGGGTGCCACATCGGCCAAGGAAATGGGTAAGGTGATGGGCGTTGCCTCAAAAGCTCTTGCCGGCCGTGCCGACGGGCGTGCCATTTCGGCTAAGGTAAAGGAGCTGCTCGCTTAATTATGCAAGAAAAATAATATAATCACTATATGCTTACAATACAGCAAATAAAGGAAGATCCCCAACGCATCGTAAAGCGACTTGCCGTTAAGGGATTCGATGCTCAAGAAACTATTGATCGCATTCTTGAACTCGATGCAAAGCGTCGTCAGTGCCAGCTCACCAACGACACCAAAGCGGCCGAACTTAATAAACTCGCCGCAAAAATAGGCAAACTCATGAAGGATGGCGCTCGTGAAGAGGCTGAGCAGACAAAGGCTGCCGTGGCCGCTTTGAAGGACGAGCAGAAGGCCATTGCCGAGCAGCTTGCAGCAACCGAGGATGAAATCCGCAATATATTGCTTTCAGTTCCCAATGTACCGTGTGACATGGTTCCCGAAGGAAAGACGGCAGCCGACAATGTGGTTGAAAAGACCGGAGGTCCCATGCCCGACCTTCCCGAGGATGCTCTGCCTCACTGGGAGCTTGCCCGAAAGTACAATATCATTGACTTTGACCTTGGTGTAAAGATTACAGGTGCCGGATTCCCGGTATATCTTGGCAAAGGTGCACGCTTGCAGCGCGCTCTCATCCAATTCTTCCTTGACGAAGCCGGTAAGGCCGGTTATCTTGAAGTGCAGCCACCCTATGTAGTGAACGAGGCTTCAGGTTACGGAACAGGTCAGCTGCCCGACAAGGAGGGACAGATGTACTATGTTAATGAGGACAACCTCTATCTCATCCCCACCGCTGAGGTTCCCGTAACCAATCTCTATCGCGATGTCATACTCAACGACTCTCAGCTTCCCGTTAAGAATTGTGCCTACTCGGCATGCTTCCGTCGTGAGGCCGGCAGCTACGGTAAGGATGTGCGCGGACTTAATCGCCTGCATCAGTTTGACAAAGTGGAGATTGTGCGCATCGAGAAGCCCGAGAACTCCTACGCCGCTCTTGAGGAAATGAAGGCTCATGTTCAGGGATTGCTTGAAAAACTTGGATTGCCCTGGCACATACTTCGTCTTTGTGGCGGTGACATGTCGTTTACTTCGGCTATCACATTTGACTTCGAGGCATTCTCTGCCGCTCAGAAGCGCTGGCTTGAGGTTTCTTCGGTTTCAAATTTTGAAACATATCAGGCCAATCGACTTAAATGCCGTTATCGCGGCGAGGACAAGAAGACACGCTTGTGTCACACTCTCAACGGTTCGGCTCTTGCATTGCCCCGCATCATGGCAGCGTTGCTCGAGAACAATCAGACACCCGAGGGAATCGTCATCCCTGAATGTCTTCGCAAATACACAGGCTTCGACATCATAGATTAAGAGCCGGTTCGACAATAAATATTAACGGCAGGGTCGCTCCGCAATATGCGAGGCGATGGCAATTTCGGTTCAACCAAAAGGGGAAAAGGTTTGATTTGTGTTATATCTCAGTAACATAAATCATTGACTCCATGAAAATAAAGTTTAGGCATTGCCGGCGGAAGCGCATCCGTAAGTTTTTGTCAGGCTTCCATGGAAAGGAACGGACAGACCTCTATAAGATATTCACAGCTATTGCATATCTGGTTTACACCGGATGTCAGTGGAAGATGCTGCCCCGATATTTGATGGGACGAAAGTTACCTTCGACTCGGCCACTCGTTGGTGCTTTTCTTCATCTCTTTCGGTCACGATGGAACCCCATCGCTCCCTCAAGAGCTAAAGAAAATCACTCAACAATTGACCGCCCTGCCGTTAATATTGATTGTCGAATCGGCTCTAAGAAGCCTGTAAGGAAGCGCGGGGTCGAGTTGCGGGAATGCCGCGGCTATCTGTTCAATGGGCAGCTGACTCTCGTCGCTTTCCACCAGTAGGCGGCTTGATGGAATCACCGAAGCCGACTCGCTGTTAAACCGCTCGCCGAGCGACAGGTAGAATCCTTCGTCGACAAGCTGCCTGGCGAGTTGGGGCTTGCCTCGGAATCCATGTATTATCCAAGGCTCTTCGGGCTTCAGTTCCTTATGTAGTCTTATGATTTCGGCGAAAGCCTTTACGATATGAAGTATTATCGGTTTCTGCGTCTTCCGGCTTATTTCGAGCTGAAGACGCAGAAATTGCATTTGTCTGTCAAGGTGGGCTCCGCGCAGGCGGTCGAGTCCGGCTTCGCCTATGGCTGCAATGAGCGGTGACGCGGCTTCGATTTCAAGCCGGTCGATTGCCTTGTCGGCATCGGGAGCGTCAGTGTCCCACGGGTGCAATCCTGCTGAATAGAGCTTCCCCGGTTGCAGCGTCACCTCCTTGCTGAGGTTTATTATCGCATTTTCGCGGCTCGAATCGTGGGTGTGTATGTCGAGAATTTTCATGGTACGGGGTCGTATCCGCTGCCTCCCCAAGGGTGACAGCGCAAAATGCGGCGCACGGCAAGCCACAGCCCCTTTATCGGGCCGTGTTTGCGCAACGCCTCCACTGCATATTGGCTGCATGTGGGCGAATATCGGCACGAAGGCGGGAAATGAGGCGATATGGCGCCCTGATAAAAACGTATGGGGAGTATAAGCAATCCCGTAATCAGTCGCCTTATCATTGCTCTTCGGTCACAAATGTTGACGAAATCTTGTTGAGGGCCTTTATCACGGCGCTCTCTATGCGGCTGTAGGGTTGCATGGAATCGGCTACATATATGAAAGCCATGTCGATGTTTACCCCTTCGGGAAGGGTGAGCGCATTGCGGTTGAGGCGATAGGCTTCACGTACCCGTCGGCGCATTGTCACGCGGTCTACGGCATGGCGCAGGCGCTTCTTGGGTATGGATATCAGGAATTGTATCGATGCTCCGTTACGCTCGCTCACACGCCACACGGCACGCAGCGGATAGGCCATAGCTGAACCGTTGCCCTCCTTGCGGGCAAACAGATTCTCTATAGCTGTCACCGAGCATAGCTTTTCGCGTTTATAGAGCCGTAATGACATGGATTTCGGTCTTTTTCTTTAAAAGCCGTTAAATGCACCATGACGATGAATTTAACGGCTTTGTTATCTGTTTTGCTATTTGTTTTGTTTGGATTTGGCAATGGCTTAAGCCTCTTGTGCGGCATCCTCCTTAAGGAAGAGGTCGAGGGCTGCCGTCATCGACGGAGCGTTGGTCGTGGGGGCTTCCATGTCGAGTCGGAGTCCTGCGTCGCGCACAGCCTGTGCCGTGGTTGAACCGAAGCATCCTATCTTGATTTCGTCCTGCTTGAACTTGGGGAAGTTCTTGAGCAGAGAGTCGATTCCCGACGGGCTGAAGAAGAGCAGCATGTCGTAGTCAAACGGTTCATCGGGGCCGAAATCGTTGCTCACCGTGCGGTACATCACTGCTTTTGTGTAGTTGATGTTGTTGTGGTCGAGGATGTTCAGGTCCTCCTTGTGAACATTGCTTATCGCGTAGAGGAAACGCTCCTTGTTATGTTTGAGCAGATAGGGAAGAAGATCGTCTATCTTGCCTGTGTTGACAAAGAAAATTTTACGCTTGCGGTAGAGAATGTACTTTTGTAAATAATTGGCTACCGATTCGGTAGTGCAGAAGTATTTCATCGTATCGGGTACGGTGTAACGCATCTCCTCGCAAAGGCGGAAAAAATGGTCTACCGCAGTACGTGCAGTGAATATGACCGCTGTGAAATCAGATATCGTTATACGTGACTGGCGAAATTCTTTTGCACTCAGTCCTTCAACCTTTATGAAAGGGCGAAAATCTATTTCGACACCGTATTTTTCAGCGATTTCGTAATAGGGGGATTTCTCAGAGGTAGGTTTCGGTTGTGAAACAAGTACTTTTTTTACTTTCACTCTTTTAGGGGCTTATAGGATTGGCTAATTTAATAATAAACGACAAAGTGAAAATATTCCTCGGTACACTAATAACACCGGAATTATTTCCACGGTGCAAAGGTACAAAATAAAATAAAGCAAGGATGAAAAATTGTGGTAAAAAATTCTAAAACCCTTACAGATAAACACAATACGGGCCGTAATATATAATAATGCGCTAATGGAAATGAGCACTAACGCCGCTGCCGGATAAAACAACACGGCGAGAGCCGGTACAAGCAGCAGGAATCCGAGAAGCGCCTGTGTGGCATTGAATCCTTTTAGCCAATGTGAAGCTCCGGTTGCGTCGGTGAATACATAGCCTATCGTGCGGTAGGCGAGCAGCTGTATAAGATAATATGTCAAGGTCAAGCCTGTGAGAACTCCTATTACGGCTGAAAAGCGATTGGGAGGAATGTCGATGCCGGCAAGCAGCAGTCCTGAGAATATGAGAATCGCCTCGCATGCACACACCTGGATTACGAGTACGACCATGATTCGGGTTTCGTTGAGAGTATGATCGTCAAAGGCATTGGGACGCTCGCGCACCGACAGCAGGTTCTGCGACATTGTCTTGAAAAAGAGTGCGTAGTGCTTGACATTGAAGATTACGAGCAGGAGCATGGCTATGACTATGCACAGCACTCCCGAGTTGTAGCCCGGAAGTTCGGGTCGCGTATCGGCCGACACGCCGAGCGAATAGGCGGTCACGCCGCTATACAGGCCTTCGGCGTCAACCGCCGTGGGCGAATCGATATAGTGGCACTGGGTGTCAAACGGGCGTGAATAATCCTGCTGCATCGTCGGTATCGTGTCAGTTTATAAGCTCATTGTCGGTTAGGGCAAGGTCAAGGGCCTCTTCGGGAGTTTCAGCTACTTTCCAAAGGGTGCGGCTTCCGTGACGCATGAAGTGCTGCTCGTCGGTGTGTTGCAGATGATTGAGCAGCGGAGAGTAGAATCCGTGGTCGTCGAGTATCACCACGTTGCCGTCGTAAAGGCCAAGCTGACGCCAGGTTATTATTTCAAATAACTCGTCGAGTGTACCTACGCCACCGGGCAGTGCTATTGCTGCACACGACAGTGAGGCCATGCACTCTTTGCGCTCGTGCATCGATTCGGTGACGATAGTGCGTGAGAGTCCCTGATGGTTCCAGTTGCGCTCCATCATGAATCGGGGCAGCACGCCTATGGCGTTGCCTCCGGCCTCAAGCGCTCCGTCGATAACGGCGGCCATAAGTCCCATGCAGCCTCCTCCGCACACTACATCGTAGCCGCGTAACGCTATTCCACGGCCTATCTCACGGGCTGTGGCGAAGTATGTCTTGTCTATGTCGGCGCTTGATGCGCAGTAAACAGCTATGCCCTTGCGTTCCATTGCGTCAACGGCTCACCTCCATCAGGCGGCTAAGATATTTGCCAATTATGTCAAATTCGATGTTGACCTTGGTGCCCTTCTCGATTTTGCAGAAATTGGTGTGCTCGAATGTGTAGGGAATTATGGCCACGCGGAATGAGTCGATTTCCGAGTCACACACCGTGAGGCTGACGCCGTTCACTGTCACTGATCCCTTCTCGACCGTCACATAGCCGCGACGCGCCATTTCGGGATGCACCGTATAGCGGAAGCGGAAGTAGCGGCTGCCGTCGACATCCTCGATGTCGTCGCACACTGCCGTGCAGTCGACATGTCCCTGAACGATGTGTCCGTCAAGACGGCCGTTCATGAGCATGCTGCGCTCAAGGTTCACGAGGTCGCCGGGCTTGAGATCGCCGAGATTGCTGCGGTCGAGAGTTTCCTGGATGGCGGTGACGGTGTAGGTGCCGTCGCCGGGAAGCGACACTACGGTAAGGCACACTCCATTGTGCGATACCGACTGGTCTATCTTTAGCTCGTCGACAAACGAGCATGAGAGTGTCAAGTGCACATTGCCGCCGTCGCGCTTGATGGCTGTGACCTTAGCGGCTTCTTCTACAATTCCTGAAAACATATTTTGTAAGGTGTTGAGGATTGAATATTGTTGTTTATACATTGCAAATTTACGAAATATTGCCATTAGTATAAAATGAAAGTGCACTTCTTCACAGAAGCACACTCCCTCATAACCAAAATTCAAGTATATATTTCTTGTTGTCTAACAAAATGTTGCCAACTGTCAACAATTTTTGTTGTTGCTTAGAACTTACAGCCACATCCGAGTAGATGTAGTTAATATAGAGTGACGATTTTTTTTATGAAAAGCCGATAATCAACGTGGAGTGTTGAAGCTCATCATGGCAAAATTAGTGACTGTGTTTTCTAAGTATATGACTTTCTTCAAGCTGATGCAAAATTACTTCAAAGTTTTGAAAACGAGCGTATTAAATACTATAATAAATCTAAAAAACGACAATGGGCATGAACAATGGTGTAATGTGCTGTAAATGCGGATATTATGGCTTTGGGAAATTGCGTTTTAAGAGTTTGAATTGAAAAATTAACTATGTATTTTTAGTTAAAACGCCACATGTGGCATTAATGAGCATAAATTCAAGAATTTTCGTCGGCTTAATAGTCGATATTACGCAATATTCAAGACAGCAATGTGAAATGAAATTTATATATTTGTAACTGAATAAAAACAACATTCCGATGACTCTTTTGAATGGATTGAAATGCAGTGTTTTCATGCTGTTGATGTGCTTTGCGTTATGCGTTAATGGTGTAAATGCTCGGCGTGCTACTGTCGATCTTGCCGGCGAATGGAAATTTTCGACATCGCTTGCAGGTGACTCGGTGATTACGGTGAAGTTGCCCGGAACGACCGATACCAACGGGGTGGGCGTCATTAATGACAATCACGGTGAAACTACTCAGCTTACCCGTCGCACTACATTTTCGGGCAAGGCCTATTACAGCCGTGCAGTCGACATTCCCGCCGACTGGAAGGGTCGTCACATAACTCTGATGCTTGAACGCACTCGTCCGTCGGAGGTGTGGGTCGACGGAGCTATGATCGGTTCATGCCGATATTTGTCGACGCCTCATCGTTACGACCTGTCGGAGGCGTTGTCGCCGGGCCGTCACATCATTACGGTTATGGTTGATAACGGCAATGCTATCCCCGAACAGATAAAGTCGAGCTCTCACGCCTGCACCGAGTCGACTCAGACCAATTGGAACGGTATAATCGGACGAATTGAGCTTCAGGCGGTCAATCCGTTTCACGTGTCGTCGCTTTCGGCATGGCCCGATGTCGACTCACGCAGCTTTAAGGTTGTGGCCGATTTGTCGCGTGACAAGTCGCTTAACGGTAAGAGCATGACAATAGGTGTCGGCGACCGTCGTGTGACATTGCCTCTGCGTGACGGAGTCAGGCGTTATGAGGCTGTAGTCGCGCTCGGTGACACTGCATCTCTTTGGAGCGAATGGACTCCTGTGCGTCACATCGTCACTGCTGTAATCCCGGGTGTTGATTCAACTTCGGTTAAGGCGGGATTGCGTGATTTTAAGGCCAAGGGACGGCAGATGTCGATAAATGACACCATCACCTTCCTGCGCGGACGACATGATGCCTGTGTGTGGCCGCTTACGGCCCACGTGGCAATGGATGTCGATTCATGGCGCGACTATTTCCGCACAATAAAGGATTACGGGTTAAATCACGTGCGTTTTCACTCGTGGTGTCCTCCCGAAGCCTGTTTTGAGGCTGCCGACATGGAAGGCATATACCTGCAGCCCGAGCTTCCTATATGGGGTGTATTCTCCAAGGACTCCGAGGAGCTGATGCAGTTTCTGCTTGAGGACGGAAAGAGGATACAGGAGGAGTATGGCAATCATCCGTCGTTCGTGATGTTTGCGCTTGGCAATGAACTGTGGGGTGAAATTCCGGTGATGTCGGAATTCATAGAAACGTTCCGTGGCATTGACTCGCGTCATCTCTATGCCTATGGTTCCAATATCTATCTTGGTTATAACGGTCACATCGACGGTGAGGATTTCATGGTGACATGCCGCGTAGGCGGAGGCGATGGCTACTCTACCCACACTCGTGCCTCATTCAGCTTCTATGATGCTGATGAAGGCGGTTACCTTAACAACACGCCGCCCAACACGGTTATGAATTTTCAAAAGGCCGTCGAGTTGTCTCCCGTTCCTGTCGTGGGACATGAAACCGGACAGTATCAGATATATCCCGATTATGCCGAGATGTCAAAATACACGGGAGTGCTGCGCCCCGACAATTTCGCCGAGTTCAAGCGTAGGCTTGAAGCTGCCAGGCTGGGCGCTCAGGCTCTTGACTTTCATCGGGCCTCCGGAGCTTGGGCCGTGGAGCTTTACCGTGCCGACATTGAGATGAACCTTCGCACACCCGATATGGCCGGATTCCAGTTGCTCGACCTCCAGGACTATCCCGGACAGGGCACCGCGCTTGTGGGCGTTCTTGATGCCTTTATGGACAACAAGGGGCTCGTGTCGCCCGAAGAGTGGCGGCGATGGTGTGATGAAGTGGTGCTTCTTGCCGAGATGCCGCGTTACACCTATAATGAAGGCGAAATGCTTGAAGTGGATTTGGCTGTCGCCGATTATGGCAATCGTGCTTTGGCAGGTGACACCCTTGTGTGGAAGCTGTGTCACGGCGATGTGGTGGTCGAGAATGGCCGCATGGTTCTCCCCGAGGGCCGGGGACTGCTTGATGCAGGACACATTAACGTGCCGCTGGCCGCAAGATCCAAGGCTCGTCGCATGGATCTCAGGCTGGAGCTTGTCGGAACGGATATAACCAACAGTTATCCGCTTTGGGTCTATCCTGCGGGCGGGGAGTTGTCGGTCGGCGATGTGATTATAGCTTCGTCGCTCTCCGATGATGTAACAAAGGCTTTGCGCAATGGTGCGAGTGTGCTTCTCGCGCCTTCACGCAGCATTGTCGACAGCACCACCGTGGGCGGCCTGTTTATGACCGATTATTGGAACTACAGGATGTTCAAGACCATAAGTGAGAATAACAACCGCCCCGTGTCGCCGGGAACAATGGGATTGCTCATCAATGCGTCACATCCTGCGCTGGCTCAGTTTCCCACTGATTATCACACTTCATGGCAGTGGTATGGAATAGTGAAGAACTCCTATCCGCTGATACTCGACGCTCTCAACGACATCGATTATCGCCCGTTGGTTCAAGTGATAGACAATGTGGAGCGCAATCATCGACTTGGACTTGTGATGGAGTTCAATGTCGACAAGGGCAAGCTGCTCCTTGTCATGGCCGATATCGACAAGGCTTCTTCGACGATAGAGGGTCGTCAGCTTTTCAAGTCGCTTATAGGTTACATGAACAGTGATGGCTTTTTACCTTCCACGAGCATCAGCATGAAGCAGCTTGAGGATTTGCTCACGGTGCCGGCATCGTCATTGCAGATCGATGCGTTGCATAACATTTCCTACGATTAACAAGACCCTGTCCCAATATTTGAACATGGTCTAATCCTCTTCGGGACGGTTTACGGTGATGCGTATCAGTTCAAGACGCGTCGCCGACTTCTTGATGATGGAGAATGTCATCCCCTTTATGTCAAATGTGTCGCCTTGTGAAGGTATTTCGCCGAGATTGTTAAGGATGAATCCTGCAAGGGTCTGGTATTCGTCCGATTCCGGCAAATCGAGATTGAATGTTTCGTTGAGGTCGGCTATTTCACATCGGCCCGATATTTCATATACACCCGGCTGCACTTCGCGTGCGGTCAGGCGGCGGTTGTCGTGTTCGTCCTGTATGTCACCGAATATCTCTTCCACAAGGTCTTCGAGCGATACCAGTCCGGCGGTTCCTCCGAATTCATCCACCACAACGGCCATTGAGCGCTTCTCGGCAAGGAGTCGTCGCATCATCTTGTTGGCGAGTAGAGTTTCAGGAGCGAATATCACGGGCTTTATCGCCTCTTTCCAATTGGACTTGGGGTCGAAAAGCTCGCTCACATGTATGTATCCCAGCACGTTGTCTATGTCATCGCGGTACACTACGATTTTTGAACGTCCCGATGTTGTGAAGAGCGCCGACAGCTCGTCGCGTGTCGTCGTGTCGATGTTGATTGCCACGACCTCGTTGCGGGGTGTCATGCAGTCGCGCAGGTGAGTCGACGAGAAGTCGATGGCGTTATGGAATATCTTCACTTCGTTTTCGACTTCATCCTTGGCTGCCTGCTCGTCGATTGATGTCTGGATATATTGGTTGAGCTCGCCTACCGTAAGCATTCCCATCGAGTGGTTCTCATTCTTTATACCGCACATTCTCATGAGTGTCTTCGACAGCCATGCCGTGAATATGGAGATGGGGTAGAGTATTACCCAGAAAAAGAATATGGGCAATGCGAAGTAACGCAACGATGAATTGGGGTTGATGCGGAATATTGTCTTGGGAAAGAACTCGCCAGTTATCAATATTATAGCTGTGGATATGAGAGTCTGCATCAGCAGGATGAACACCTCGTTGTCGTAGATGCCCTTAAGCCACGGGTCGAGCAGCTCGGCCGCACCCATACCGTAGATTACGAGCATGATGTTGTTGCCCACCAGGATGGTGGATATGAACAGATCCTGATACTTGTAGTACAGGTTGATTATGCGCCCTATGAATCCGCCGCGCTTTACATCGATCTCGACTTTGACGCGGTTGGACGATATGTAGGCAATCTCCACTCCCGAGAAGAGGGCGGAGAATGTCAGCGACACGAGAGCTATTATGAGCCACACTGTTGTAAGCGTCATTTCAAATCCTTTTTGAGCTTTAGTTGTTCTTCTCTATCAATACGATTTACCGGTGCCGGACGCGAGGGTAGCGGCTTGCCGTCGATTGCACGTTTGGGCGGACGGGATTGAACTGGCTGCTCATCAGCCGCCTTCTTCTCGGGTGCCGGTGCTGCTTCGGGCTCCGGCTCTGCGGTCACGCTGTCGGTGGCCGATGAGTCACGTGCGCCGCCGCGGAAATCCGATACGGGGAATATGCCCGACGGTCGGGTGACGGTGTAGGTGGTCATCTTCTCGTTTGATTCAAATCCGTAGCCTTCGATTATGCGGTCGCTTCGCTCGATGTGGATGAATGAATCGGAGTAGACTTTGTGGTTGCGCTGATCCCAGAATATCTGGTTGGTCAGGAACTTCTCATTCTGCACGTTCAATATCCTTACGTTGCCGTTGAGTTCCCACAGTGACTTGTCACGGTAGTAGGTGGCCGAGTCGCAACGTATTGTGGCATCGGTATTGAAGTTGTTGTCAAATTTTTCAAGAAACAGGCTCTCGGGGAATCGCCATTTGGGCTCCTTCGACTCGTCATAGACGAGCCATAGGGGAGTCGTGATGCGGTAGCGTGTTATGCCTGAGTCGGAGATCATCGTGACGACATCGCGGGTTATCATTGTCGGCACGAGCTCGCCGTCGGTTTCACGATGCACGACATCGGTCTTTTCCTGAGAGCAGGCTCCCAGAATCACAAGCCCGGTCACTGCTGCTACAGGAAACAGCCGCAGGCCGCTGAATCTATGTGCAATGTCCGACAGGGTCACTTGCTTAACGTATCTTGCTCTGATAGAACCAAAGTTCGTTGAAGTTTACGCCCAGTGTCACGCTGAAGTAGTTCTCCTTGATTAGCGGCATGGGGTTGGCCTGACGGTGACGCCATTCAAAGCCGAGGTTGATGACGGTCTTCGAGCCGGGAGCGGGAAGTCCGAATCCCATCGTGAGTCCGTATTCGCGCACATTGTTGCCGCGCACCTTTATATAGTCGTTGGAGTAGAATCCGCCAAGGCGATAGTTTACGCGCTGCGCGTAGTTGCCTCGTGCTCGTGGAGTGAGCTGTGCGCCGAGGGCAAATTTCCAGCGGTTGTTGAACTCGGTCGATTCATTGAACTCCTTGTTGAGATCGAAGTCGGCGTTTTTCCAAGGCTGGTAGGTGAAGTCGGCCTCTACCATGAGCTTTTCATTCCACACGTAGTTCAAGCCGATACCCCATGTTTCGGGAAGCGAATACTTGCCCTTGAGCGAAGTGTAGCCTACCGTGTCGGGAACCGCTGCGCCTGAGCCGTCGGTGTCGGCGTTGACATCATACTTTATTCCCCAGGTGTGACCGAGAAGAGTCTTACCGGGGGTGTAGGTGACACCCGCGGTGAGCTTGTCGCGGCCGTTTATGGGCAAGGCGTACTGAATACCAAACTGGAGGCGGTAGTCACGCACTTCGATTACGCGCTCAAAGAGTGTGGTCGAGCCGGCTGAAGTGGTAACGTATGAGTCGTTGATGGTGGTGCCGAAGAGGTAGCCTATGTTGGCTCCCAAGGTGAGGCCGGTGAACGGACGCACACCGAGTCCGAAGTAAAGCTGGTTGAGGCCGCCCGAACCTTGACGCAGCGAGGTGCCGTTGTCGACTTTGGAGCCAAACGAGTAGCCTACCGACGACAGTGGCACAAGGCCAATGCTTCCGCCAAGATATTTGGTGATGGGAAACTGCATTGTGATGTAGTCGAGGCCGCCGCCGAAGTCCTTGCCCGAGGTGTTGCCCTCCTTGCTCCAGAGAGCGGTGGTGGTGAGTCCCATGTCGAAGAGAAATGTCAGCGAGTCGATGGCTGCGTAGCTTGCTGGGTTCATGGCGTTTATCTGTCGGCCCGAACTCATTGCGTAACCAACGCCTCCCATGGCCCGTTGAGCCGATGTGGCGTTGTCGTTCAGGATACCGTATCCGTATTTTGAGTAAGGGCTCATCGGGTTTTGCGCCTGAGCGCTTACTGTGACTGCGACTATAACTGTCGCAGCGAAGATTTTCTTAACGAGATTCATTATATGTCAATATACTGTTTAATCCTTTACATACCAGCAGCGAGTCAATCTCGACATTGCCGTCGATCAGCGGCGCGAGTCTTACAGCGTCACCGCCGGTAAGCATCACTATGGTGTCGTCGGGCAGCTGCGAGCGATAGTAGGCTATCTCTCCGGCAACGCCTCTCACCACACCTGACATTATGGCGCCTTCGGTGTCGGTGCCCCACAGGGCTACATTGTGCTCCGACTCCACATCGACAAGCGGCAGACGGCTCGTCATGTCGTGAAGTGCCTGTGCGCGCATCCACAGTCCTGGCGCTATGTTGCCGCCTATAAACGTTCCGTCGGTGTCGAGCACATCGTAGGTTACGGCGGTGCCTGCGTCGACCACGAGCACCGACCGTCCGGGATAGCATGCCCATGCACCGGCTATTGCGGCTATGCGGTCGCGGCCGAGGGTCGTAGGGGTGGTGTAGCCTATCTTTATAGGCAGCGGCAGCATCGATGTAAGCTCGTATACCCGAGGGGCTATGCCGCGAAGTGTCACGACTATGTCCTCGCCGTGGCGCGATACCGAGCAGTAGATGGCTGCCGTTATGTCGTAATCGGCTGCGATGTCGGTGAGTATGCGAGGTGTCAGCTCCTCGTAACGCCATGAGCGTACGAGAGCCGGTCCCCTGAAAATGGCGACTTTCGCGGCTGAATTGCCCTGGTCTATGACTAAGTTATGACCCATTGCGGTGACAAAATTACTAATTCCGCGTGAATTAACGCTTTAAAACTGCGGTGATTTTCGACCCATGAATGACTTATTGGAACCAAAATGCCGATTTTAACCTATTTTTGGCTTTCTCGCGGTTGCTTTTCAGCTGCGCGATGACTTTGCGGCACGCGGAATCATGATTGAGGTGTAGAGCAGGATGCAGCCTCCCGCAAGGGTGAATGCAAGCCAGTCCGATGCTCCCGCTCCGGGATAGAACATAAAGAATGTGGCTACACAGAAGAATATCGACGACCATGTTTCGATGCGGTGCAACCGCTTTACGCGGAGTATGTCGCCCTTGTAGGGTGTCATGATGCGCCCTGTCAGCGACACCACGGCTCCTGCGCCGTAAACCCATTTGAAGGCGGGGCCGCCTATGGCGAGTATGGGCATCAGCACGCCTATTGCTATCAATATAAGTCCTGCCGAAGTGACCCACGGCCACAGTCGGCTTGAATTCCTGGATGTTATTCCTGATTTCTGCATTGTGTCAAAGTTGTGAGGTTGGGGTGTGGTTTTTTACTCGACAATGTACACATCCTCGTTTTCGCGCTGCATGTGGTAGCGTTCGCGCACGATGCGTTCCATTGTTTCGGGATCGGTGTCAAGGCTGTGGTTCAGCTTGTTGTAGTATTCGAGCGTGTCGCGGTTGGATTGTATCTCCTCTTTCAGGTCGGTTATCTGTCGGTTGTATTCCATCGACTTGAGTATCGAGTTTTCGTTGAAAAACAGCACGATGACTACAAACACCACTACGATGATGAATGTGACTGAAATGTAGTGGCGGCACCACTCCCATATTTTTTTTACTGATGAGCCCATGACTGTGCAAAGGTAGTCAAACGTTGTGATATAGACAATATAATTAACAATCTATTGTACAAGCTCCTTGACTATCGACAAGCCCGGAGCCACGGTAAACGACATAGTGGCTGAGCGGCTTAATGCTTCCGATGTGTAGCGCAAATGGTAGTGCAGGCGAGGCTTGAGGCATGTAAGATTGAATGTGGCGGTGTCGGGTGTGTCGTCCGATGTCCCGTGTCCGCTTATGATGCGTTCTTCGATTGTTATGTCGCAATCCTTTATCGTAATCGCCAGGCTTACCGAGCCGTCGGATGACAGCAAGCCTCCGAATCCCTGACGCTTGATGACTACGCTATAGTCGTCATGACAAGTAAGCTCGATGCCGAAGCTGCGGGCTTGCACTCCCTCGTGCGACAATAGTCCGGCGGCAAATTCAGTCACAGCCTCGTTGCGTGAACCCGGCTTCATTATGAGTGCTATCACCGCTGCGGCGGCAATGAATCCGAGTACACATAGCTCAACAGTCCCTATTGCAATCCATGATAGTGCCATCGTTGCCAAAGATACGCATTTTTTTCAAACCAATTCAATCCCGACTATGTTATTATTAGACTGTTATTAGGTTATATTACTTTTTTATTGTACTATTCTTCTTATGGTTAACTCTTGGATTCCTACCCACAAGGTTGCGCAATGGCTGCTGGATTTGGTCGACTCCATCCTGTCGTGGCTCGGACTCACTAAGTCGAGCATGGCCGAGGAGGTCGTCTACACTATAATCATTGTCGGCATTGCACTGCTGGCCGGATGGTTGACGCGTAAGATTGTGGTGCTGATAACTCAGCACATCGTATATGCCCGGCGAACGATATTCACCGAGGAGATGGAGCATGAGCAGTTGATCAACAAGAGTAGCCACATAATACCGCCGCTTGTATTTATGGCGTTTATCCCGTTTGCGTTCCAGACCGATTCCCATGCGCTCGACATTCTTATGCGCATAGTGCTTGTGTATTTCGTGCTGACGGTGGGATGGACGATAAGCTCGGTGTTCAATGTCATCTGGGTGAACTACAACAGGAGGGAGAATACCAAGAATTTGCCCCTCAAGGGCATTCTTAATGTGGCCAAGGGGCTCGTGTGGATTATAATAGCCATCATATCGGTGGCCTTGCTGGTCGACCGGTCGCCGGCGGCTCTGCTCACGGGACTCGGCGCGTTTGCGGCGGCACTGATGTTGATTTTCAAGGATTCAATTCTCGGCTTTGTGGCGGGATTGCAGCTGTCGGCCAACGACATGCTGCGCGTGGGCGACTGGATTGCCATTCCGGGAACTATTGTAAACGGCATAGTAACCGATGTATCGCTTACGGCTGTAAAGGTGCGTAACTGGGACAATACCACCGTTACGGTGCCGCCTTACACGCTTGTGTCGACGCAGCTTCAGAACTGGAACAAGATGAAGCAGCGCGGACGGCGTCAGATACAGCGCTCGATACTAATAGACATATCCACGATACGCCCCACGACCCCCGAGATGCTTGAGGATTTCAAGAAACTTCCCTTCATGAAGGATTATATCGAGAAGATGCAGAAATATGCAGCCGAGGGCGAGGCCACGTCATTGATGCGCGACGACATAAAGGTCAACGGCTCTATCGACACCAATCTCGGTGTGTTCCGAGCCTATACCGGACTCTATCTGCATCATCACCCGTGGATTACGATGGGCGAGCTCACATGCATGGTGCGTGAGCTTCAGCAGACTCCACAGGCTCAGCCGCTTGAAGTGTTCTGCTACACCAATACCGCCGACTGGGTGAAGTATGAGGGCATACAGAGCGACATATTCGAGCATCTGATGGCGGCTGTGCCGGCTTTCGGATTGTCGGCTTACTCGGCGCCGTCGAGCCGCGATGTCGTCAACATAGGCAATCCCAAGCCCGAGGCGATGCCATATAACGGAAATTCGCCCGTGCCTATGCCGGCTTATGACCCGAAGACCAATTGGGTGATTCCGCCAAACACTTCGGGCGACCCCGGATTCGCATTCAACGAGCATCCCGTTTATCCGGCCAATATCGCCGACATGGTGGCCGATGCCGAGGTGAAGGCCAATATGCCATCATCACCGGCAACAACACCGACATCGGCCGCTCCTGCTCCGTCAGCTCCTGCTCACGGTGATGTGGCTGCCGGCGGTGACGCCGCAAAGCAAAGTGACGCTCCCAAGGACAAGTGATGCCGGGGCGCTATTGCTTCAAGTGCTGTTTTACCTGCTCGGCAATCTGCTCCATGCCCTTTATCGAGGGATGTCCCGCCTTCTTGTCGATGTCGTGCAACATGATGGGCGTTACTCCGTAGCGCTCGCATAACGAGGTTATCGACTCGTTGATTTCAGGCTTCAGTTCGCTGTTTATTATAAAGTATATGTCGGTGCCGGGATAGTAGTCGACCATTGTCGACAGCATATAGGCAATGGCAGGCTTTACGCTGTAGAGTTGTTGGGGTGTCCAGTTATCATACACATATTCGCCTATGGGGGCGTTGGCCCATGAGTCGTTGGTGCCTCCGAATATGAATATGATGTCGGGCGAACCGAGATTTTTCATTCTTGCGATGAACGACCGTCCCGAATAGTCCTCTCCGTTATAGCCCGTGTTGCATATCGTAGAACCCGAGAACGAGTTGTTGAGGCACAGCCTCCAGCCCTGATCCTTGATGAGCCGGTGCCACCATGTCTGCGTCACGGCGTTGACATCGGTTAGCTCGGGGTTGGGTGTGGTGAAGTACCACAGGAAGTTGGAGTCGGGGGTTACGAATCCCTGGAATGTCGAGTAGGAGTCGCCGAGAATCGACACGCCTTTGCGACTCTGCGCCGACATGCTTGCCAGCGAAGCCACAATCGCAATAATGACAATTAATCTTTTCATTGCTAAGTGATGATGTGATTTTGGTTATGATTTTGCAAAGATGGTCATGTTTTCGGAATAAAACAAAAAATGCCGTGCAAAAATTCCCGCGCCTTCACGTGTGTGTGCTTTCAGCGATACTGACCTGATAAAAAGTAAGTCGGCGACTGTCCTGAATGGACGGTCGCCGACTCTTTATCGAAGTGTTACGGTTTATTAGCCGTTTACTTTCTTCATGTGAGCGATGAGGTCGAGAACCTTGTTAGAGTAACCGATCTCGTTGTCATACCAGCTAACAACCTTAACGAAGGTCGGAGTCAACTGGATACCGGCCTTAGCGTCGAAGATAGAAGTGCGGGGATCACCGAGGAAGTCGCTTGAAACGACTGCATCTTCAGTGTAACCGAGGATACCCTTGAGTTCGCCTTCTGCAGCTTCCTTCATGGCAGCGCAGATTTCATCGTAAGTTGCGGGCTTTGCAAGGTTTACAGTAAGGTCAACAACTGATACGTCGAGGGTGGGGACACGCATTGACATACCGGTAAGCTTACCGTTGAGTTCGGGGATTACTTTACCTACAGCCTTAGCAGCACCGGTTGATGAGGGGATGATGTTGCCTGAAGCGGCACGACCACCACGCCAGTCCTTCATTGAGGGACCGTCAACAGTCTTCTGAGTTGCAGTAGTAGAGTGAACAGTAGTCATAAGACCTTCAACAACGCCAAACTTGTCGTTGAGCACCTTGGTGATAGGAGCAAGACAGTTGGTTGTGCAAGAAGCGTTAGATACAAACTGAGTACCCTTTACGTATTTGTCAAGGTTTACACCGCAAACAAACATGGGGGTGTCGTCCTTAGAAGGAGCTGACATAACCACATACTTGGCACCAGCCTCGATGTGAGCCTGAGCCTTTTCCTTGGTGAGGAACAAGCCGGTTGACTCAACAACGTATTCTGCGTTTACAGCGCCCCAGTTGATTTCTTTCGGGTCGCGGCATGCAGTTACGCGGATTTCCTTACCGTTAACGATGAGGAGGCTCTTTTCCATGTCGAAATCGACTGTGCCGTCAAATTTGCCGTGCATAGTGTCATACTTGAGCATGTAAGCCATGTAGTCAACAGGGAGAAGGTCGTTGATAGCGACAACTTCGATGTCATCTCTCTTAGTGGAAGCACGGAAAACGAAACGTCCGATGCGGCCAAAACCATTAATACCTACTTTTGTCATAATTGTTTAATAATTATTGGGTTATGATTAACATCTACTATTGTGGGGTTCAGCTACAAGCTTGGTGACAACTGAACCTTGAAATTTTGCATCACAAAATTACTATTTTTTTTTTAATTAAGTCATTGTGGAAGCAAAATAAAGGAAAAATTTCTTTAATTTTGTACGAAATTAGTTCTTTTCAACAGCCAAAATTGCGAAAAGAGCGTTTTTTAACGGGGGACGATAGTGTCCGACCCCGTTTTTACTGGTTTTAATCATTTATTTAACACTACACAATCATGGGTAAAATTCTCAGTGAGTTCAAAGAGTTTGCGATGAAGGGCAACGTGGTCGACATGGCCGTCGGTGTAATCATCGGTGGTGCGTTTGGCAAAATCGTGTCATCGCTTGTCAATGATGTCATCATGCCTGTAGTGGGCATTGCCACAGGCGGGCTTGACTTTAAGGAACACAAACTTATACTGAAGGCTGCCGTGATGAACGGCGAGGAAGTGGTGACTCCTGAAGTGGCCATGACCTACGGTGTATTCATCCAGAACATTGTCGACTTCCTCATTGTTGCTTTCTGTATATTCATGGCTATAAAATTCATGAACCGATTCAAGAAGAAGGTTGAGGAAGCTCCTGCAGCTCCCGCCGAACCTACTAAGGAGGAGATGCTTCTAACCGAGATTCGTGACTTGCTCAAGCAGCAGGCCGACAAGAAATAGTCATAACCTCAAAATTCAGTTTAAAGAGATGTCGAAAGTCATTATAATCGGAGCAGGCGGAGTAGGAACCGTCGTTGCTCACAAGTGTGCGCAGAATCCCGATGTGTTCAATGAGATAGTGCTTGCATCGCGCACCAAGAGCAAGTGCGATGCGATTGCCAAGGCTATAGGTGCTCCCAACATCACCACCGACTCGGTCGATGCCGACAAGGTTGATGAGCTCGTGGCTCTGTTCAACCGTCACAAGCCCGACCTTGTAATCAACGTGGCCCTGCCTTATCAGGACCTTACGATTATGGATGCATGTCTTGAATGTGGCGTAAACTACCTTGACACTGCCAACTACGAGCCTAAGGATGAGGCTCACTTTGAGTACTCTTGGCAGTGGGCCTATCGCGAACGTTTCGAGAAAGCCGGATTGACGGCAATACTCGGATGCGGATTTGACCCCGGAGTGTCGGGTGTTTTCACCGCTTACGCCGCCAAGCACTATTTCTCCGAGATGGAGTATCTCGACATCGTTGACTGCAATGCCGGTGATCATGGCAAGGCGTTTGCAACCAACTTCAACCCCGAAATCAACATTCGCGAGATAACCCAGAACGGCCGTTACTACAGCGAAGGCAAGTGGGTGGTTACCAAGCCGCTTGAAATACATGCTCCGCTCACCTATCCCAATATAGGCCCGCGCGACTCCTATCTGCTCTATCACGAGGAGCTCGAGTCGCTTGTAGTGAACTTCCCCACCATTAAGAGAGCGCGATTCTGGATGACTTTCGGCCAGGAGTATCTTACTCACCTGCGCGTGATCCAGAACATCGGCATGGCTCGTATCGACGAGGTAGAGTACAACGGCACCAAGATTGTTCCGTTGCAGTTCCTTAAGGCCGTGCTTCCCAATCCGCAGGATCTTGGCGAGAATTACCACGGCGAAACATCGATAGGATGCCGCATCTCAGGTAAGGACAAGGAGGGCAAGCCTCTCACCTACTACATATATAATAACTGCAGCCATGAGGCAGCCTACAAGGAAACAGGAATGCAGGCCGTAAGCTACACCACCGGTGTGCCCGCAATGGCCGGAGCCATGATGTTCCTTACCGGCAAGTGGGTTAAGCCCGGCGTGCACAATGTCGAGGAGTTTGATCCCGATCCGTTCCTGGATGTAATCGCAAAGCAGGGTCTGCCCTGGAACGAAGTGTTCAACGGCGACCTTGAGGTAAATAAAATTGGATAAACAATATCATCAAAATAGATTGACGGAATTGCCCGCGACGGGTGGTTCCGTTATTTTTTTACATATATTGAGGAAGCTGTGTCGTTATGGGTAAATGCTGTTAAATAATGATAAGAACCTATGCTGTGGAAACTTTTGAAAATAGAGAATGTTGAACTTGTATTGATTAGATTGTGAATTATTACTTATTGTGATACTCATCGTACTAAATGACACACGAATATTCTAACGATATAAATAAGAAAATTATGAACACAGCTCCTTTACAGGGAATCAAAGTGATAGATTTCACCGAGGTTCAGTCAGGCCCTTCATGTACACAGCTTCTTGCATGGCTTGGTGCCGAAGTTATTAAAATCGAACGCCCGGGTGTGGGCGATGCAACACGTAACGAATTGCAGTTTGACCCCGATTGTCCGAGTTACTATTTCCTACAGTTAAATTCCGACAAGAAGTCGCTTGCCCTCGATGCTAAGACCCCCGACGGTAAGGCTATCCTTACAAAATTAATTGCCGGTGCCGATGTGTTTATCGAAAACCTTCATCCGGGTGCTATGGATAAGCTCGGATTCAGTTGGGAAGAGGTACACAAGATTAATCCGCGCTGTGTCTACGGCACTATAAAGGGATTCCCTCTGTCGTCAAAATATAAGGACCTGAAGGCCTACGAGCCTGTGGCTCAGGTAACCGCCGGAGCTGCCTCGACTACCGGATGGTGGGAAGGCCCCGATGATGTTCCCACTCAGTCGGGAGCCGCGCTCGGTGACTCAAACACCGGTATGCACTTGACCATCGGTATTCTTGCCGCATTGATGCAGCGTGAGCGCACCGGCGAGGGAAGTTTCATATATCAATCGATGCACAATGCCTGTCTTAACCTGTGCCGTATAAAGACACGTGACCAGCTTACACTCGACCGTCTTGGCTATCTTACCCAGTTCCCGCAATATCCCGACCAGAAGTTTGGCGACTTTGTGCCCCGAAGCGGTAATCAGGAGGGTAGCGGAGTGCTTGGATGGACCTACAAGTGCAAGGGCTGGGAAACCGACCCCAATGCCTACGTGTATGTAATCCTTCAGCGCGGCGAGAAGCAGTTTGAGCTCGCTGCCAAGGCACTCGGATTTGAGGATTGGCTCACCAATCCCGACTTCAATACCGCCGATGCTCGTGACAAGCACAAACAGGCAATATATGAGCGTATCGGCAAGTGGACCATCGACAAGACCAAGTATGAGGTGACCGAAATATTGTCAAAGGCCGGTGTGCCGGTAGGTCCCGTGCTTTCGACCAAGGAGATCATGAGCGACGAGAGCCTCTATGACGGCAATACACTTGTCAAGATCAATCAGGGCGGCAAGATAGGCGAGTTTGTAACCGTGGGTGTACCGTTCACAATCTCCAACTATCAGCCTGTCTACGGTCCGTGTCCTACTCTCGGCGGCGATACCGACGAGGTGCTCACATCGCTCGGCTACACAGCCGATGAGCAGGCACGATTCAAGGCCAACGGCACTACCGCGCCCATGCCTGCACCTGCCAAGTAACCTTGCAAGGAATTCATTATATTTCTCTCCATAGTGACAGTCAGCAGCCGACATGTCACTATGGATTTTTCAAAGCCTAACATAAAAAAAGCAACTATTATGTCAATAGATTCAATACCTCACACCGACCCGTCAACAGCCAATGAAGTTACGGGAATGTGGATTCTTACACAAGCGTTAAAGAGAGTCGGCATCGATACTATGTATGGCCTGGTGGGCATTCCTGTCACGGAGTTCGCCTATATCGCACAGGGCGAAGGCATCAAGTTTGTCGGCTTCCGTCACGAGCAGCAGGCCGGTATGGCTGCCGCCACTCACGGATTCCTCACCAAGACTCCGGGCGTGCTGCTCACAGTGTCGTCGCTTGGATTCCTAAACGGATTGACCGCTACGGCCAACGCCACGGTCAACTGCTATCCTATGATTCAGATTTCAGGCTCGAGCGAGCGTGAGCCCATCGATTTGATGCAGGGTACCTACGAGGGACTCGACCAGCTGAACATCGCCAAGCCTCTTGTTAAAGCGGCTTACCGCATCAACCGTCCCGAGGATATAATGACCGGCGTTGTGCGTGCCTATCGTGCGGCTGTGTCGGGCCGTCCGGGCGGTGTCTATCTCGATGTCACTACCCCGTGTCTTGGCGCGGTGATGGACCGCAAGGCAGCTGAAGCCACATTATATACTCCTGTCGACTTGTGTCCGGCGGTGGTTCCGTCGCCTCAGTCGGTGGCAAGGGCCATGGAGCTGCTGGCCGGAGCCAAGAAGCCCGTCATCCTGCTTGGAAAGGGAGCCGCCTATGCTCAGGTCGACGACAAGATCAGGAAGTTTATCGAAGCCACCGGAGTGCCTTTCTACCAGATGTCGATGGCCAAGGGTCTGTTGCCCGACAATCATGAATTGAGCGTTAACTCCATGCGCAGTTACTTCATGGAGCAGGCCGATGTGGTGATGCTCATAGGCGCACGCCTCAACTGGCTGCTGTCGCGAGGTCACGGCAAGTGGAATCCCGACGGCAAGTTCATCCAGATTGACATCGACCCCGAGGAGATTGACATAAACCGTGCTATAGCAGCTCCCGTGGTGGGCGACATCGAGTCGTCGATCGACGCGATGCTTGCCGCGTTGCCATCCTACAAAATGTCGATGGATCCCGATTGGGTCCCCTCGCTGCAGAGTGCGTCTAAGGCCAAGAATGCAAAGTTTGCCGAGCGCTTCGTGCCTCAGACCGTGCCTATGACCCACTGGAGCGCGCTGAGTGCCGTCAGAAAGGTGTTTGCATCCAATCCCGATGTCGTGCTTGTGAACGAGGGTGCCAATACGCTCGACGACACGCGCAACGCCATCGACATGATGCTGCCGCGTCACCGCATCGACTGTGCCACATGGGCCATCATGGGCATGGGTATGGGTTCGGCAATAGGTGCCGCCGTAGCTTCGGGCAAGTCGGTTGTGGCCATCGAGGGCGACAGCGCCTTCGGATTCAGCGGCATGGACTTCAGTACTATATGCCGTTTCAACCTGCCTGTCACCGTGGTCATTTTCAATAATGGAGGAATATATAACGGAATAGGTGAGAACCTCTCAAAGGACGGCGATCCAGCTCCTACCACGCTCAACATCAATGCCCGTTACGACAAGCTCGGCGAGGCATTCGGCGCCAAGACCTACTATGTCACTACGCCGGCCGACCTTGCCACGGCTCTTTCCGAGTCCATCGCATCCAAGAAGCCATGCCTGATCGATGTGCAACTTGCTGCCGATTCAGGCAAGGAGAGCGGCCACATAGGCTATCTTAATCCGGCGGCTCTTATATCGGTAAAGGTATAGGCTGTAGGCGGTTGTATTTGAATACGCATTTTTTTACGCATTTACTATGTTACATATTATTTTATATGCCATCGTGCCTATTGTGGTGGTGATGCTGGCCGGATTCATTTCGGGCAAAAAAGGCATCTTCAACGGTGACGATTCCAAGAAATTCAACAAGGTCGTGCTTGACTATGCATTGCCGGCTGCCTTGTTTGTATCGATTGTGCAGGCCGACCGTGAGATGCTGGCCCGTGACTTGAAACTGTCGATTGTGTCGCTTGTCTTAATCATGGTGTGCTTCATGGCGGTCTATTTCATATACCGTTATTGCTTCAAGAAGAACACCGGAGCCGATGCTGCTGTTTCGGCGCTGATAAGCGGTTCGCCTACTATCGGCTTCCTCGGATTTGCCGTATTGGAGCCTATCTTCGGTACCAATCCGTCGGTTGCGCTTGTAGTGGCTATAGTGGGAATCGTGGTCAATGCTGTCGGCATCCCTGTGGGACTGTCGCTGCTTAACGCCTCGCTCGACGGCACTCAGGCTGCTGCGGCGGGCAAGAAGGAGAGTGCGTGGAAACCTGTGATTCACGCTCTTGAACAGCCTGTGGCATGGGCTCCTATACTCGCTGTGATTCTCGTGCTTCTCGGCCTTAAATGGCCCGATTGGGCAAGCCCTTCATTTGACTTGATAGCCAAGGCCAATGCGTCGATGGCGGTGTTCTCGGCCGGTATCACTCTTTCATCGGTCAAGATTGTCATCAACTGGCAGGCTCTGCTCGGTTCAATACTGAAGCTTATCGTAATGCCTGTACTGGCATTGATAGCCGGCTTGTTGTGGCACATGGATCCGCTTAACATAAAGATGCTTGTCGTGGCATGTGCTCTTCCCCCGGCTTTTTCGGGAATCATCATTGCCGACGAATACAACACCTATGTGGCCACCGGTACCTCCTCGTTGACATTGAGTGTGATTCTGTTCATCGGATTCTGTCCGCTCTGGATATGGATTACCGACATGGCCCTAAAGTCTTTCTGATAAGAAATAGTAACAGCTATACATCGAAATCCGGTGCATGGATGTGCTTGAGTCATTGACTTGCACATTCATGCACTGTTTTTTTTCATGTTACTATGAAAAATGGGCCTGCGGTTAATCAATAGCGGGGTTTGGATTGTTGAAAAATTGTGGATAAAAATGTTACATCTCCGTCGCATCGACATGACCGTTGGTATATTTTGGGTCGTGTGCTGAAGGTGGCTGTACCGCTCTCTATTTCGGCGGGGCTTGTCGTGTGGCTTTTTCACAAGGTCGACATAGACAAGGTGAAGTCTATCATAGAGCAGGGTGTCGACTACCGTTACATCGCTGCGATGATGGCTATTACCGTTTTGTCGCACATTATAAGGGGTGTGCGCTGGGGCATTCAGCTTCGTGCAGCCGGAATACCCCGCATCCCGGCTGTGGCCGAGAGTGTGTCGATATTCGGTGCCTATGCGCTTAATCTGGTGTTTCCTTATCTTGGTGAGGCGTGGCGTTGTGTCTACATAGCCCGGCGCGAGAATTGCAAGCTGTCGACGGTTGTAGGCACCGACCTTGGCGACCGGGCGTCGGATGCGGTGATGATACTGATGCTGATAATCCTGACCCTGATAGTGGCGCGGGGCTATATCGACAAGTTTCTTGACCGATACCCGATGGGCAAGGCGCTTGACCACTTTACGACCGACGGTACACTGTGGATTTTCATCATCCTTGCCCCAATCGTGGTAGCGGTCGTGGGTTATGTGTTCCGTAACACGAGTTTTGTAATCGGTGTGAAAAGAAGCGTCATGAGAATGTGGGACGGTTTCAGCGTCCTGTTTCACATGAAGGGTACGGGGCTTTACATCGTGTTCACTTTCGGAATATGGATATGCTACTTCCTTGAAACCTATTTGTGCTTCTTCGCCTTCCCGTTTACGCGACATCTCATAACGGGCGAGGGCTATGCCCTGGGGCTGATTCCGGGGCTGGTGGTGTTTGTTTTCGGGTCGTGCAGCATGGCCGTTCCTTCCAACGGCGGTCTTGGGCCTTGGAACATCGCGGTCATATTTGCGTTGAGCCTGTTTGGAATCGGAAACAATGATGCCGCGGCCTATTCGATAGTGTTCTGGAGCTTCCAGGCGATGGTGCTTATGGCGTCGGGCATATTCGGTGCATTCTACATCATGCTGTCGCGCAGGGATGCCCGCCGGTTGTCGGAAAAACAGTGAAGCCGCAACTCGGAGTGAGCGCGGCTTCATGTTGATATCGTTGAGGGGTTGATGTTACTTCTTCTCCTCGGCTTTTACCTCGGGAGGTGTTATGCCTTCGTCGGTGGCACGCTTCTCCATGCGCTGGATGCGCTTGTCGAGGTCGGGGTGCGATGAGAAGAGCTGGTTGATTTTGCTCTGCTTTCCTTCGCCCTGAATCTCCTTGAGGCGCTTGAACGAAAGAGCCATGGCCCAGGGGTTCTTGCCCGATTTCTTAAGGAATTCATAGCCGTAGTCGTCGGCC
Organism: Muribaculum sp. NM65_B17; assembly: GCF_004793735.1. Taxonomy (NCBI): domain Bacteria; kingdom Pseudomonadati; phylum Bacteroidota; class Bacteroidia; order Bacteroidales; family Muribaculaceae; genus Muribaculum; species Muribaculum sp. NM65_B17. Next base: position 67,608 of record NZ_SRYY01000004.1, on the reverse strand, counting down.
TGGTTCTCCTGCTTTTGTGAATATTTGGCGTTGGCGAGAGCCTCTCCGAGGTCGCCGATCTGCGAGTCGGTAAGGGCTGCGATTGTACCGCCGTTTGCCGAAATGCCGTCTTTCAGTGCCGAAGTGAGCAGTGCGGTGCGGAAGGCTTTCTTTGAATCCTTGTGGGCTACATGGCCTATTTCGTGACCGATTACGCCGAGCAGCTCTTCGTCAGACATTATATCCATAAGAGCGGCAAATACACGCACGCTTCCGTCGGCACAAGCAAATGCATTTACATCGACTACCCAGTAGACCTTGAAGTTCAAGGGTATTCCTTCAACATCGGTAAGTCCCTCGGTGAGTCGGTTAAGACGCTGGGTATAGGGGTGGTCAGGTTCGCACACCTTGTTGTGGGTATCCATCCAGTCGATATACTCCTTTACATAGGCAGTCATCTGTTCGTCGGTTAACGTGGCTGCTTGAACAGCCTTTGCGGCTCCGCCTACGGCTTTCTTAAGGTTGAACTGAGCAAATGCCGGGGTTGTGGCGAAAACGCACAACATTACACAAATTAATTTGCTGATAGTCTTCATAATATGGTTAAATAGTTGATTTAGGAATTCAAATTGTACTGCAAAGTAAGCGAATTTCCCTTGCATGACAAAATTTTTAATTTCACATATTTATTGTCGAGCCGGCTCTTAAAAAGGCTGTCAGCTCATTTTTTTTGCCTGCTTTCGGTATTTTGTAGGAGAGAGCCCCGTTTCTTTATTGAATACACGTATAAAATGCGGCAGGTCATTGAAGCCCACTGCAAAGCATATTTCTGACACCTGTTTTTGTGAGGTTTTGAGCAGTTCGCAGGCTGTTTCCAGCCGATATTGTGTGACAAACTGCGAAAAGGTCATACCTTTGTTGCGCCTGAAGAAAGTGCAGAACGCCGAGCGGTTCATGCCTATATGGGCGGCTATGTCATCGAGGTCTTTCATCCGCATAAGCGAATGCTTGATTTCAACGGAGCTGCCGGAGCCGTATTTCAATGCCTCCGACGGCAATTTCACCTCGGGCAATGTATAGGGAATTACTGCATCGTCCATTATGGCGTATGTTATTAGCTTATGGGCGCTTTATTTTTGCTTTCCAGGGCTTGAATACAGAGATTATCAATACCACGGTCAGCAACAGCAACTGAACAGGCCCCCATACCGCACTTGTTGCAAGGTTGGCATCGTAGGTATCCATGTTTGAGAGATACCATTCAGGCGACTGTACATTACCTTTGACAGCCGGACCCATTATTATCCATCCTATGAGTACCATGACAATTGTCAACAACCATTTGACACTCAGCCATCGTTGTCGGAAGAATCCCCATTTTGTCCAAATGCCATACACTATAGCTGTAACCAATATGCCAATAACTCCACCGAAAATCAGCAAATCATCCAATATTTTTATTGCCAGGGAAAGTGTGGACATTCCTTCAGGCGAGGTTGGAGTTACTGCAACTCGGAGTAAATTCATAGCGACTCCGCAACCAATCCAAAGAATTGCAGCAAAAAGATGAAATGTTTTAAGCCATTTCTGGCCCGTAATACCAAGGGACTTCATATTATCGTAATTTTATTTGCGCAAATAAACAACAAATATTTGAAACAATTCAACAAATGACCGACAAACAGACGCCTTAATTTTGCATTACAAAACATAAACATCAAAAATATACATAGAATATGGAATTTTCAGAAGTATTGGATCGTCGCCGCACCTACCGCGACTACTCTGACCGTGAAGTGAATGATGAAATCCTCGACAAAGTAATCTCGGCAGCTTTCAAGGCTCCGACCAACGACCATCTTGCTTGCAGTTTGGCGAGTATTTCGTTTTGGAGAGTTATTTATAATCATTGCACACTATGTTGCAAGTAATTAACTTTGTAAAATTAAATATAAGATATGGTTATTCAATATGACAGAAAAAGAAAAGATGCTGAAAGGCATGATATATGATGCCAACAACGACCCCCGACTTATAGCCGAGAGAGCCGAATGCAAGGAATTGTGTCACGATTACAATCATCTTCGGCCAAAGGATGTCGTGGGAAGAAGAAAAATTATCATGGAACTGTTGGGCAGTGTAAAAGGAAACTTCTTGATAGAGCAGCCGTTCCTATGCGATTATGGCTACAACATACATATAGGTGATAATTTCTACGCCAATCATAATTTAGTGATACTTGACGGGGCTACTGTAAAATTTGGGGACAACGTGTTTGTCGCTCCTAATTGTGGCTTTTATACGGCAGGTCATCCGATCGATGCCGCCGAGAGAAACAAGGGCCTCGAATATGCTCGTCCGATAACTGTCGGCAATGATGTGTGGATTGGTGGCAATGTATGCGTTCTGCCGGGAGTGACCATCGGCGATGATTGTGTAATTGGAGCCGGTAGCGTCGTGGTGAAAGATATTCCGCCTCACTCGGTAGCCGTCGGAAATCCGTGTAAAGTAATAAAGAAAATTAAATAGCAAATATGTTAAAGTGAAATAGCCTATATTAGCATGAGGCTCAGGGGATGGGGGCGCTTCCATGTAGGCTGACTCGGAGAGATATGTCAAAAAATAGTATATTTGCAATATGTAAATATTATCTTATGAAAGTTCTTATCGTTAACGGCAGTCCCCATATTGAGGGAGGCTGCACTGACCGCGCACTGAAAGAGGTTGAAAAGACTCTTAACGACAATGGTATTGCTACCGAAAGAGTCAACATCGGTAGTAAAGATGTCAGAGGATGCATAAGCTGCAATTTCTGTCGTCAGCACGGGCATTGCGTTTTCAATGACATTGTAAATGAAACCGCTCCCAAGCTTGCCGGGGCTGACGGTATTGTAATCGGAAGTCCGGTATATTACGCCGGGTGCAACGGACAGGTGCTTTCATTCCTTGACCGCCTCTTCTACAGCACAAGCGGTGTTGTGAATAAAACCATGAAAGTGGGAGCAGCCGTTGTTTCATCCCGAAGAGCCGGCTCGACTTCAGCCTTTGACGAAATCAACAAATATTTTACCATCAGTGCCATGCCGATTGTTTCATCCACCTATTGGAATGAAGTGCACGGCTTCACCGCCACCGATGTAGAGGACGATCTTGAAGGGCTCCAGACAATGCGAAATCTCGGAAGAAATATGGCATTCCTTATAAAGGCAATAAAGGCAGCAGCCCAAACTGACGGCCTGCCGACGCAGGAAAGAGAGTCCTTCACAAGCTTCCACACCGAGCAGTAACAAACGCTCCACCCAAATCCCCGCGTTAGCGCCAAAGCTGCAGAGCAGCTTAATAATGTTAGGCCCGCGCAAGGCCGCCGTTAGGCGTCCGCAGCACGGGTACAGGGCACAGGGTATAACGTATCATAGAAAAAGGGCTACGTAGTTGCCCAATAACCTCTATCCACCACCCCTGATAATAATTGACAATAAAATTGGCAGGTCGCCAAAAACACTGGCGACCTCGTTGTTAACTTTGGGCGTTGGGAAAGTCTACGCCATTATAAGCCGTAAGGCTAAATGGCCCGATATGCTATAAAACATAGCAAACAATTGCAACGAACTCATAATTTATTGATAATTTTGTTGCAATTAGGACATAATGTCAATCTTCACGGAAGAGTCCGGGAACATAACCATTTGCAAAATGCTATATGCCTACGGCTTTTGTTTGATACGGTGAAATCTGGTAAATTTCCATATACGACATTAACCGTGCTGATTATCAGTAATATCTACAGATTGCAGTGTACTAACAGTGTACTTTGAGAGAAGATGGCGGCCATTCGGAGCAAATGGATTTGAGATATTTGTTATCCGTTAGAGATTTTTAACTGCGTTGATTTGCGCCTTTTATCCTCCTTATCTTCATTTTTAGACACCTCCCACTTCAGATTTCCCTACCTATATTGTCTTGCCATTATTTCGATTATCTTACCATTACTTCGCTACTCAGTAAAAAATCGGTTTTTAGGCACTTATAATAGGCTGAAACTTCATCTGGCTATTGTGGACTGAAAATTTTTCATTAATTTTGCAGTCAAAGAATTTATGTTATGATTGAAAGGATAAATCGAATAAAAGTAGTTTTGGCAGAAAAACAAAAAACGAATAAATGGCTGGCTTCGGAGTTAGGCATAAATCCATCGACTGTTTCCAAGTGGTGTACCAACTCTTCACAGCCTGATATTGCATTATTGGTGAAGATTGCGAAACTGCTTGATGTTGAATTAGATGAATTGCTGAATAAGGAATTCGTAGAATCTATATAGTCGTTTATTCTTTATAGTATCTTATGAAATTCAAACTTGAAAATCCTCAACACCAGATAACGGCCATACAAAGTGTGGCTGACATCTTTCGTGGCATGGAACGTAATACTTACGATAATGCCCATAATGAGGATATTCACATGAATGTATGCTCCTTATCAAGCCAACAAATACTTGATAACATACAAAGTATCATCCATGAGAATGGCGTTTCAGATACACAGGCATTTTTGGTAAATGAGAATGATGCTTGTATTGAAATGGAGACAGGCACGGGAAAGACGCTTACATATCTTCAAACTGCATATGAACTATTTAGGCAATATGGTCTAAGCAAATTTATTGTCCTTGTTCCTTCTGTCCCCATCCGCCAGGGCGTTATTGATACTTTTGAGAATTTCAAAGAACAACTATCGGATAAGTATGATGTAACCCCTGATGTATTTGTTTATGATAGTTCAAAAATAAGCTTACTTCACGATTTTATCACCTCTGACAATCTTCAGATTATGGTGCTTACAATGGCATCATTCAACTCTGAGAATAATATATTGAATCAGGTTGATCGTGAAGACATGTTCAACAATCTTCCACATCTTGAGTCTCTTGCTCAGACACATCCGATAATATTGATGGATGAGCCTCAGGAGGGTATGGATACTGACAATTCTAAACAATGGATAGCCAAACTCCAGCCTCTGTTTAAACTTCGTTATTCAGCTACCCATGCCGTTAAAAAGAATGTGCTGTACCAACTTACTCCGGCTGAAAGTTACCGACTCGGATTGGTAAAAAAGTTGGAAGTCTTAACCGTATCGGAAAGCAATGATGAGGCAACCTTGAAATTAGAGATTAGTCAGGTGCAATCAACAGCAACTCAGGTAAAGGTCAAGTTAAAACTATGGAAGCTGAATAAATCCAAAGGTCGCTTTGAGTTCAAAGAGTCTGGCTTGTTGAAAAAAGATGATAACCTTGCCGACAAATCCGGCAATGAGTCTTATCGAGACTATACCATAAGCCGCATCTATAAATCAATGACCGACCGTAAATGGCACGTTGTATTTACAAATGGGTCTGAAATTATTGAGGGTTCATCATCTTCAAATAAAGAACAAGTTTGGGCATTGCAGCTTGAATGGTTAATTCGACGCCATTTTGAGAATCGAAATAGGCTAAGACCGCAGGGCATTAAAAATCTATCATTGATATTCATTGATAGAGTTGCTAACTATATGAGTCCTGAACGACCGATAATAAAGCAACTTTTTGAGCAGAAGTATCGCCAAGTCTATGCTGAATTTAATGATGGCAAACAGCCGGCTGATTCCGATGTACTGGCTGCACAAGGTTTTTATTTTGCCAAGACCACACAAGGCGAATATACCGATAAAGAGGATGCTTGCAGAAAGAACAAAGAGATTTTTGATGAGATTCTGCATAACAAGCAGAGACTTCTTTCTTTTGAAAGTCCGATTGATTTTATCTTTTCCCATTCCGCTTTAGGTGTAGGCTGGGATAATCCCAACGTGTTTGGTATTGCAACGCTTAATGAAAGCTATTCTGAAAACAAAAAACGTCAGGAAATTGGCAGAGGACTTCGCATTTGCGTAAACCAAAGCGGAGAGCGTGTTTACGATAGTGCTGAAACGCCAGAAGAAGAGCAAATTAACCAACTCACAATTGTCCCAAATGAAACTTACGAGACTTTTGCTCGTAGCTATCAACAAGAATACGAGGAACAATATGGAATAGGAGGCAACATTCCAAAACCGAAACATACCCATAAGGGTAAACGGTTAAACCGTGTGACATTCAAATTAAAAAGAGATAAAACTTTCATGAGCGTGTTCCGTCGCTTTTGGAATGTCGTTGCGCAGAAAACCGTTTACCGAATCCACATGGACGAGGATGAGTTAATCAGAAGAAGTATAGAATCTCTGAATGAAATACGAATCAATGACTATATCCTTGAGGTCCAAAGCATGAGGATAACTGATATCAGTAATCTGAATAATGCCGAGTATTATGGTTCTGAATCTTATGCAGGTAGAGCAAGATTCAATCCTCATGATCTTGTTGAGGAAATCAGCGAAAAGACGGGACTCTGTTACACATCTGTCCTCAAGATTGTTGCTGGAATCAACAATCAGGGTCAATATATCAAGAATCCGCCTGTTTTCATGGAGCAGGCTGTCTTTAAGATTCGGCAGGTCCAGCTTGACGAATTGGTGCGTTGTATAGAATACACTCCTACCGGAAACATCTATGAGTTTAAGTTCGATGATTTTTCCAAAGACGGATGCGAAGATTGGATAGCCACTCCCAATCATGGAGTATGGGATAAGTCCCTTTATGACAGTCTATACGAGAAGGAATTTGCGAAAGAGGCAGACAAAATCACAAATACTGAAGTTCTGTGTTTTCTCAAATTCCCGTCATGGTATAAAATACCGACCCCTATAGGGAACTATGAACCTGATTTTGGGGTGGTTTTGCACAAAAGACTATTGAGCAGCCCTAATGAAGATAAAGAATATTATTTCGTTGTCGAGATAAAAGGCACAGATGATATTAATGACACGCGAGCTTTGACGCCCCATGAAATCGGACGTATAAAGTGTGCTGTCAAACATTTTAAATCACTCGGAATCGAGGCTTACTATAAAGCACCGATTAAAGAATATGATACTTTCAAGGCGCAAGCCAACCAGACAATAAACAACAATGGAAACATATAAAGACCACATCATACAGTCGCCAGACATCAATGCTGAACGTCTTGAAACATTACGCAAAATGTTTCCGGACTGGTTTACGCAAGAAGGTAAACTTGACCTCAATGAAGTCAAAAAGGCAGTAAATCCCGATAGCGTTGACGAGACAGAACGCTATGAATTCCGATGGTTTGGCAAATCGAAGGCCAAACGAAACGCCTTTATGCCTACTCGCGCTACACTGCATTATGATGAAGAACGCAGTGTAAATGCCGATACAACCAAAAATGTGGTAATTGAGGGAGATAATCTTGAAGTCTTAAAGATACTCACATCATCTTATCGTAATAAAATAAAAGTCATCTATATAGATCCTCCGTATAATGCAGATGCACTCACGGCATATAATGACAATTATTCAGAAAGTCGTACGCAATATTGGGAAGATGCCAATATTACTGAAGATGGCGTTCTCATTGACTCAATGTCCGTCCCAGAAGGAAGAAAACATAGTGTTTGGATGAGTGATATTTACTCGCGCCTACTAAAGGCGCGGGATTTACTTTCAGAAGATGGCATAATACTTATTTCGATTAATGATAAAGAGGTCGCGCATCTAAAAAAGATATGCGAAGAAGTCTTTATGCCAGAGAATTTTATTGCTCAATTCGTATGGATTACAGACGGGAACTTTGATAATCAAGCAAAAATCAAGAGTTGCCACGAGTATGTGTTGTTATACGCTAAGGATGCGAATAAATTTGACTTCCCAGACCTTGTGGATCCAAATGTCGGAGATGGGAGTAAACTAAATAACCAATTTATACGTAATACGATTGTAAAAAATGGTCCCAAAAATCCGATTCAGACTTTGACACTTAGAGCCGGTTTCCCTGCAGAAGTGGAAAATATGGTGTTTAAAGCTCAATCTAATCATTGGCCCCACCACGATGTAGATATAGTAGTAGAAAACTTTAAGGTCAAAAATGATGTCGAAATCACTAGTGGTTGGGCAGCCCGTGCGCAGCTTGACCAATTCATGAGTGAAGACAATAATTGGGAACCGGTTAAAGATACTAAAAATCAAAATACAAGATTCGTGCTGACCAATGCAGGAGGAATTGACTGTATTAAAGATAGAGGAATCAAGAGTCATGTCATTTCTGTCCTTCAAAACTTAGGAGGGACTCAGACTGCTACATCTGAACTCGAGAGTCTTGGTATTTATGGATTTCGATATCCCAAACCTACACAACTTTTAGAATATATACTAAAACTTAACAACAACAAAGATAGTATTATACTCGATTTTTATGCGGGTACTGGAACGACTGGTCATGCTGTAACTAATCTTAATCTTAGAGATGGTGGGTCAAGAGAGTTTATTCTTGTTCAGTTCCCAGTTGCCTTATCTCCTGAAAATAAAGAAGCTATTAATCGAGGATTCAAGAAAATCAGTGATATTACGATTGCACGAAACAAGGCTGTCGCAGAAAAGGTTAAAGCAGATTTTAATGGAAGGATTCTCACCACTGAAGATCAGCAACAGTTGAATCAACTCGGTTTCAAGGTATTTACTCTTGCAAAATCTTCTTTCCCCCGGACTGATTTTGCCCCCGACCCGGAGAAGTCAGAGGAAGAGAATCTTGAACTTTTCCGCAAATATGTTGCGGAAAAGGAGCAACAGCTCTCTATGGGTTTTGATGACCAAGAGCTAATCACAGAAATACTCATTTCCCGTGGATTTATGCTTACATACAAACTGGAATTGCAACCATCATTTACTGATAACACAGTATATCTCGCTACTGATAGCACAAAAGAAGCATATATCTGTGTTGACAACTCACTAAGTGATTCTACAGTTGACTACTTTATGCAGAACACCGACACCAAGTTCATCTGCATTGAGCGCGCCCTCAACTCTACCCAAAAGTTCAACCTCAAAAACCGAATGCAAGACAAGTTCTTCGCCTTCTAATTCGATAATATGGAAACAGCTATAATAACAATATTAACCACCGCAATTGGAGCTTTTATAGGAACTATGTACGGTTCCAAGAAACTCTATGAGTTTCAACAATCAGGAAAAATTGCCACTCGTAAAACTGCAATAAAAGCTATTGAATTATTAAAAAAATATGTTGGTCAACCATTCTCCAATGCCCAACACGATTTCAATACAACATTAAGTATATCAGAGAAACGTGCTGTAATAGTTGCGCTTCATAAACTTGGAGTACCTATAATAGTTCCAGCTTCATCATCTTTCCAGATATCGAATATTAAATTCTCAGATAGTACGATTTTGAACGAGGAAATGGATAGTATAATAGCTCAGTTGAATAAAGGCAACTGTGACTATTTATTCTATGAAGATGCAGAGAATCATTTTTCCTCTAATTTGCGATTGAATACATTACGTGAATTGGCAAAACGTTATGTCAATTGTGTGATGAAGCATAGTCGGTACATAAATGATAAAATTTCCGACCCTAATAACTGGATTTCATATTTTACTCCGGGAGAACTTCAGGCAATTTTAGTGTTTTATTTTAGGGTACACGATAATATGTTCTATGAAGATAATGGCAACTTGAAATCGGGTATAATTGAAAATCTAATAAACGAGATAGAAATAGGGTTATGGGATAACTGCCTATTTTGGGATTACGTTGCATATCAAAATATGCAAAATCAGAATATGCTTGTAAATCAAATGAGTCAGATGTTTTCTCCCGGTCAGCGGAATAATGAATGTTCGAGGGAAAAGGATTGTTTATCGGATGATTGTGGGTAAAGTGAATGTACATTAGAGTCATAAAATCGGAAAATTTAATATTTGAGATTTACTGAAATGACGGAACAAATTATAATTAAAGGGTATTGGTGGCTTCCTTCTTCTCCGGATACAGCTGTTGCCGGAATTTTGACATATACTCCCAACGAATCTATAGTTTTAGAACTGGTTGGGCAGCTTAAATCTGGAATCTCAGCAATGGAAGAGTTTATTAATCGCGAGGAAGAAGGTGTCATCTTCGGATATAGTTCCGATGCAAAAGATATCTCTCTTTTAAACTGCTATCCATCTGGAGGAAACCTAAATTTCAGTTGCAGATTCCCAATCCAACGTTATAGGTGTCAACATTTAATTATTGGGACTCACATTGAGACATTGGATAATCCTTTGTTCTTTAAGACACAAATAGAAATTCCTTATCTCAGTTTATGGGCAACACCGAATTCGATTGAAACTACCACGTTCTTTAATGAAAAGCAAATTGAAAAATATTGTATTTCTTTTAAACCAGAAGGATTTCATATTGATACTGTAGATATTGAAGAATACACATTATCCATTGATGGGGCTGTTAACTATAAAGGAGATTATTTTGAGCCAAAAATAAAACAAAAAACAGTGATTTCATTGACCAACAAATCTGACTATTCTTTAAGAGATGTTCTTGGAAAGATTTTCCTATTTGAACAATTCCTGTCATTTGCTGCTTTAAAGCCTGTCGAAAGTAGCAAAATTGTTTTATATGATAAATCAAAATATCAGCAGTTAGAAAATGGAACGAAACATTTCTTTCCAATACAATACATACGCGTATACCATGGCACAGAAATTAAAGATGAACAAAATATAACAAAAAGATGGTCATTTCTTTTCTCGTATGATACCATAAAAACTGAATTCAAAACAATTCTAAAAAAATGGTATAGTGAACAGGCGGATATTGCACCCATACGTCATCATTTGATTGAGTGTGTTAGTCAAAAAGGAACATTTTCTAGTGTAGACTTCCTTGTTATTATTCAAGCGATAGAAGGTTTTTGGTGGAGATTTAGAGATGATGATTATAAGTTGGAGAATCATATTCCAAGTAGAAGGCAAACCCATTTAAACACCATATTGGAATCATTGATAAACGAATTTAACGGAATAGCGATTCTCAAACTAGATGAGATTAATATTCAGGAAATCGTAGACTCTAGACATTATTTTTCTCATTTTGTCCCTAAAGATAAAAAGCCATTTGCAAAAGATGGATTAGAGTTATATCTTTTAACAAGCAGAATTAGGAAATTGCTGATTTGTTGCTTATTAAATTTTATCGGTTTCTCAAATAATCAAATAGAGGATATCGTCAAAAAAAGTGATAGTAAGTTTCTTCACGATTAATCCACAATTGATTAATTCATTTTAAGTCAATACGAGATGTCTATGTATAAAGAGGTTTTCCAAACAATTACTAATCATTCAGAGAGTGAAGTAGTTGAGTTCAAGAAGGCGGAGAACAACTTCGACTTTGATGACTTGGGCAAGTATTTCTCGGCGTTGAGCAATGAGGCGAATCTTCGCAAACTCGATTTCGCGTGGCTGATTTTTGGCTATGATGAAAAAAGGCATGAGATTGTCGGCACGTCATATAAAAACGGCGAAGGGGCTCTCAACAATCTCAAGCACGATTTCTCTCAGCATACCACCGATGGACAGACTTTCCGCGAGATTATCCCGATTGAGGTAGATGGAAAGCGAATACTGATGTTCAAGATTCCGGCCTCGCCACGAAATATCGTGATGAAATGGAAGGGAATCGCATACGGTCGTGACGGAGAAAGCCTCAAACCGCTTAATCAGTCCAAGCAGGATGAAATACGTCGGCAGAGGGATGTGCAACCCGGGATATGCCGACGGGCATTACATGTGCGAAATCGCTTCGCGACATTATGGGGTGAAATCGGGGGTTTCGGCGTACTATATTTGCAGGAAAAAAGTAACTATGGAAAATACATCGAAAGTACAGAGCCGCCGAGGCCGGGGATTAAAGTTTGATCAGGAGTGGAAGGATGCAGTCGACCGCCTTCCCAAGCATTACCGCGACGAGATATGCGCCGCAATCGAGGCCTATCAGCGCGACCTGACGGTAATTGAAGTTTCGGAGGGCGTTCCCCGCGCCATCTTCATGCTCATCATGCCCACGATACGCCGCCGCTATCGTGCCCGTGAGCTTCGCCGCCTCGCCCGCGAGCGCAAGGCCGCATCACAATCCCGCCGCCAGGAGGCCGAGCAAAGGCCCTCGATAGTCCGCAACATTTCGGCGCAGCCCAGCCCCGCAATGCAACCTAAGCCCGCAGTGCAGTCTGACCCTGTGAAAGTGGTTAAGCAACCGGAATCGGCATCTCCTGCCCCGGCAACGGTGCCAAGCGGCCGACAGCCCGCTCCGGTGGCCGAGCCTGCGCCTGCCGCAGTCAATGTCCCTGCTGCCGGCCAACCGGGCAAAAGCACGCTTGAAAAGCTCATCGCCCACAGGTCGCGCCGCCGCAACCGCCATCGCCGCCGCCACTAATCAGGAGCGTTGGAATTCCGAAGGCGACATGCCGGTGAGGTGCTTGAAGTATTTACCAAACGATGACTGGTTGGTAAAGTTGAGCTCGTAGGCTATCTGCTGGATGTTTTTGCCTGAGAACCGGAGCAGATTTTTGGCTTCAAGTATCACATACTCGTCGATCCATTCGGCTGCGCTGCGACCGGTCGATTCCTTGATTATCAGCGACAGATATTTCGGAGAGATGTAAAGCTTGTCGGCATAGAATCCCACCGAACGCTCCCGCCCGTGGTGTCGGTTGACAAGAGTCATAAAATCGTGGACATAACTCACACGGCGAGAACGCGAGTGAGAATCGGGTTCCTCCTCGGTTTCGTTCTTGCGCTTTGACACGGCTTCCATAATCTGATAAACGAGTGCGGCCACAAGATTGCGGGCAATGCTCTTTACGTATAGACTTTTTTCGTCCTCCGAAGCATTCAGGTGCAGCAGTTCAAGATAGCGTCGCACGAGTTCGGTTTCCTTATCGGAAAGCTTTATTACCGGCTTATGATGCGACATCAGCACACTTGCATTAATCACGTTCATGTCGAGGTTTATGTCGCGGATGAAATCGCGTGACATAAACAGGACGTATGCTTCAAGGTGTGACCAGTCAATCTCACCCATTCTCACGATGCTGTCGGGATGTATCGATATTATCGATGCCGGACTTACCTCCAGCATCTCAAGATTGACCTCTATAGACTTAAATCCTTCAAGGGCCAGCACCAATGTCATGCCGTTGAAACGCCACGGACTCTCATAGTTCAACGCCGGATGCGTGCCCGGCTTCAACCGTGAAAACACGTAATCGCGGCCGAAACTGCTGTAGTCTGATGAAAAATTGGCAATATGCTTAATGTGGTCGAGCTCGATTGATTGTTCTTTCATGTCAGTTTTTATCCTTTGATTCCACAAAAATAAGATATTTCATAAAATCATCATAATATTTACCTATTATTCGACCTTTATGCCAACAAATAGAAACAATCATCCATTTCGTTGCCCAAATTAGGCTTGGCTATGTTGTGACGGTGTAATTTAATTGTGCTATCTTTGCATCACTAAAGTGAGTCTTTCAACCTACATTTTTCAACAACGTGGAAAAGAAAAAATCAATGGACCTGCTTCGCAACCTGTTCAAGTACGGATTGCCTATAGTGCTGAGCGCATGGTTATGCTACTACCTTTACACAAAGGTCGACATCGAAGCCATGAAGGAGGAGATAAGCAAATGCAACTACATCTGGATAGGTATAGCTCTCGTAATCAGCATATTTTCCCACATTTTCCGAGCCATGCGCTGGAGCATACAGCTTAATGCGCTCAACATAAGGACTCCGCTGAATCCTCTCGTGTGGAGTATATTCGGCACCTACGCCATAAACCTGATATTTCCGCGTCTTGGCGAACTGTGGCGCTCGATCTACATCGCAAAAAGACAAGACTCGCAATTCACCACCGTGTTTGGCTCAATGGTGTGTGACCGACTTGCCGACACCGTGACCGTGCTGCTGCTCACAGTGAGCACATTCTTCATCGCCAACAGCGCGTTTATCGCTTTCGGCGAAAAATATCCTGAAACCTATCAGGGCATTCTCAACACAATCAGTTCGCCGTGGGTGTGGGGCGTAGTCGTAGTGGGCGCGCTCCTGCTTGTGTGGCTATTCACAAGCCGCACCACCAACAAATGGGTGCTGAAGGTGCGCAAGGCAGTGGCCGACCTTTGGGAAGGATTTGCCGTCATAGGTCGCATGCCTCACAAGGGCCGCTGGCTCCTCTACACCGTAGCCATCTGGGGCTGCTACTTCATGCAGCTCTATCTTGCATTCTTCGCTTTCCCCTTCACCGAGCATCTCGGCATCGTGGCCGCTCTCGTGACATTCGTGCTTTCGAGCGTATCTATGGGCATCCCCAGCAACGGCGGACTCGGCCCCTGGCACATTGCCGTCATTTTCTCGCTCGGCATCTACGGCGTGGGCATGAATCAGGCTGCGGCATTCGCCATGATAGTGTGGGGCGCACAGACATGCCTGCTTGTGTTGCTCGGACTATATGCATTCATCGGCATAGCCCTCGACAAGCGCAGCGTCACCTCAAAGCAACAACAATCAATCAACTAAAGCTCCCTATAACATGGACTTCGACAACAAGCCCGATTACTTCATGGCCGACGACGATGATAACAAGCAGTCGACGCAGCCTTCAACGATCAACTTCGACAACGACATTAACGCCAAGACTGAAGCCAACGAGCCACAGCAGCCCGCACGCGAGGAGAAGCCGCATCGCCGTCGCCGCGCGTGGAAACGCATATTCTGGTGGTCGGTGGTCATTATCGCGCTTGTGCTCGCCGCCGCTACATGGATACGCTACTTCAATCCATACGTTACCGATGCCACCGAGCGAGGCTATATAGTGTCGATGGAGCGCAGGGGAATCGTGTTCAAGACCTGGGAGGGACAGATGATTGTGCAGAGTGCGCTTACCGACTCGACGCGACTCTATTCACGTGACTTCATCTTCTCGGTCGACAATCCCGAACTGGCAAAAATGCTCGTAGATGTCAAGGGTACCGGCCGTCAGGTCAATGTCACCTATAAACGCTATTGGGGATCGCTCCCCTGGCGCGGTGCCACATGCTGCATCATCACCGCTGTGGAACCTGTAGCAACAACCAAGGCCGCCGAGGCCTCAACGCCGGCCGACAACATGAACAACGGTGACGCCGACGCAGAGAGCCCCGTAAATAAAATTTAGGATTTCATTTATTGCATATCACACTCCTATTAAGTATCTTTGCGCCGTGACGCTTGTTCATTTTATTAATAATAATATATATGCCAGCAATTAAGACTATTGGTATTCTCACCTCGGGAGGCGACGCTCCCGGAATGAACGCCGCAATTCGTGCGGTAACCCGCTCGGCAATATTCAGCGGTTTCAAGGTAAAAGGCATCTACCGCGGCTATCGCGGCCTTATAACCAACGAGATAGTTGAATTCAAGACCCAAAACGTATCGAATATCATTCAGATGGGCGGCACAATCCTGAAAACCGCCCGTTGTAAAGAGTTTGAAACAGCAGAAGGACGACAGCTTGCTTACGACACAATACGCCAGCACGGCATCGACGCTCTTGTTGTGATAGGCGGCGACGGCTCGCTTACAGGAGCGCGCATATTCGCTTCCGAATTCAATTTCCCCATCATCGGTCTTCCCGGTACAATTGACAACGACCTGTTTGGTACCGACAAGACCATAGGCTACGACACAGCCCTCAACACCATCATGGAGTGTGTCGACAAGATACGTGACACCGCAACGAGCCATGAGCGACTCTTCTTTATCGAAGTTATGGGCCGCGACGCAGGCTTCCTTGCCCTTAACGGTGCCATAGCCGCCGGAGCCGAAGCAGCTATAATCCCCGAAATATCGACCGAGGTCGACCAGTTGGCCGAACTTATCCAGAACGGATTCCGCAAGAGCAAAAACTCATCGATCGTGCTCGTAGCCGAAAGCCCCGTCACCGGCGGTGCAATGGCTCTCGCCGAACGCGTGAAGAACGAGTATCCCGGCTATGATGTAAGAGTGTCGATACTCGGACATCTGCAGCGCGGTGGTTCACCCACGGCAAGCGACCGCATCCTTGCGTCGCGCCTCGGTTCAGCCGCCATCGACGCTCTCCTTGAGGATCAGCGCAACGTGATGATCGGTATATCCAACGACCAGATTGTCTACGTTCCGTTCTCAAAGGCCATCAAGAATGACAAGCCCATCAACCGCGACCTGCTCAACACACTTCGCCGCTTGTCGATATAATAAGCCAATTAAAATTTTTACGGAATCCGGCCTCTCACTGAACTGAGTTGCCGGATTCTGCATTTTCGGGCATTTAATGCGATGCCGTAATGATAAAATTTAGTAAGTTTGTGACATGATAAAGAATTTGCTTTTCGACCTCGGCGGTGTCATCATGGACATACGCCGACAAAACTGCGAGGCAGCTTTCCGTCGGCTCGGAATGAACGACATAGACCGCTTTCTGGGCGACTACGGCCAGAAGGGCCCATTCCTGAAACTTGAGGAGGGTAAAATAACTGAAGAGGAGTTTCGCGAGGAGGTGCGCCGTCACATTCCCGAGGATGTCGACGATGCCGCAATCGACAACGCATTCAACCAATTTCTGGTGGGAATACCCTTGCGCCGACTGCAAGAGCTGCGCAAACTCCGTGAGCGCTTCGGAATATACCTGCTCTCCAACACCAACTCAATCATGTGGAATTCGCGCATCGCCGAGGAGTTCCGCCAGGAGGGACTGCAACTGCACGACTACTTCGACGGCACCGTCACCTCATTTGAGGAGAAGTGCATAAAGCCCGATGCCGAAATATTTGAGCGTGTCGTGAGCAAATTGGGCATACAGCCTGAGGAAACCCTGTTTTTCGACGATTCGCAGGCCAATGTCGATGCTGCGGCCGCATTGGGATTCAATATAATGCACGTGGCTCCCGGCAAGGAGTTCTACGACCTTATCGCCGAGAAGGGCCTCTCATAACAACATAACACCGTCACTAAACAATAACAACCATGAAGATAGTAAACTTCGACGACAATCATTCGGTCATCAGTCAATACATGATGGAGCTGCGTAATGTCGACATTCAGCACGACATGCTCCGATTCCGCCGCAATCTTGAAAGAATAGGCGAGATTATGGCCTACGAAATAAGCAAGACATTCAATTACCGTCAGGTCGAAATAACGACACCGCTCGACACCGCAACCTGCAATGTAATTGCCGACAAAGTTGTGCTCGGCACGATATTCCGCGCAGGAGTGCCTTTTCATCTCGGCTTCCTGAACACACTCGATCAGGCCGAAAACGCTTTTGTGTCGGCTTATCGCAAATATAAGGAGAAAGAGAACTTCGATGTGTTCATTGAATACATAGCATCGCCGCGCCTTGACGGGAAGACGCTCATACTTGCCGATCCCATGCTCGCCACCGGCGCATCGATGGAGCTGAGCTACCGGGCGTTGCTTACAAAGGGTGAGCCCGAAAAGATTCACATAGCATCGGTGATCGCCTCACAGGTTGCGATAGACTATATACGCGAACGATTTCCCGATGACAAGACCACGGTGTGGGTGGGCGCAATAGACCCCGAAATAAATTCCCACAGCTACATTGTGCCGGGACTCGGTGATGCCGGCGATCTTGCCTACGGAATAAAGGAGTGAGCGCAGGGAATGGCAATGCTGAGCCGTCGACCTCGCCAGTCAACCGACATGACCTTGAACCGCTTGACACCCGACGGAGTGTCGACTTCGCCCGTGTCGCTTTCAGGCAACGGAAGCCTCACACCGTTGGCAAAATTCACACCGCTTACTCCGGCGGCCTTGTAAAGGGCCTCCTTGACGGTCCATGCGGTAAGCAGTTGGCAGGGAGCGGTGCATCGCTCCATTTCAGCCGGTGAAAGATATTTTTTAGCGACCTTCTTCAAGGCGTCGCGAAACTCCTCGATGTCGATGCCGATGCGCTGCGAATCGGTATTGACAGCAACCGCCGCGACTCCGCGACAGTGGGAAACCGATATTTCCACATTGCATCCCTCGACCACGGGTGAACCGTCGGGGCGATGCGACAAAACGGCATTGTCGCCGAAAACCGACTCAACAATCTCCCTTACGGCCCGCTTTTCGCCTTCGCGCTGACCGCTGCACCTGTCGCCCACGGCAAATTCCAGCAGGTAGACCCTGCATCCGGCAAGTTCAAGGGTATCAATCATCACGTGACAGCCTCCGCGCCGCCATCAGGATGTCGTTGTAGACGGCTTCGA
Source organism: Muribaculum sp. NM65_B17 (assembly GCF_004793735.1). Classification (NCBI taxonomy): domain Bacteria; kingdom Pseudomonadati; phylum Bacteroidota; class Bacteroidia; order Bacteroidales; family Muribaculaceae; genus Muribaculum; species Muribaculum sp. NM65_B17. The sequence goes on along the minus strand of NZ_SRYY01000004.1, from coordinate 49,380 downwards.
CAATAGGAGCCGTTTCTTCCGCCGACCTGTCGTTGCCTTTAATCTCCAGGGCACCGCTGAGCACAAATGCAACGCTGTCGGTAGCCATCCACTGCAGCGGAGTCACGACAGCGGCAGGAGCCTTGACGATAAGGGATGTCACGCCCGACTGCGAGGTTGTTGCGGTAACATCGGCATGATGTTCGCCAACGTTCATGTCCATGCGCTCCCGGCGGTTGTCGAGCACCCGGGCTGCTGTGCCACGGTTGACAGGCGTATAGGTGAGGTGCAGGACGGCGTTGTAACGCGGATAGGTGACATCGAGCCATTGCGAGCCGTCGTCATCGCGTTGTCCGTCGACCGAAGCGTTGAAGTTTATCCATAAGTTCAAAGGGAAAGAGTTGACGCGGGCGTAGACCGTGTCGTAACACTCGATGCGGGGGTAGGCCGTGCGCCGCGGGGCGGGGGAGCTGTTGTCGGAGCGGCCACACTCCATTCCAAGCACGGAAACGGCCGTGACAAGCAGTACTGCCGCATAGCTTATGACGCGACTGCGGCGTAGATCACTTTTCAGCATAGTCCTCGACAGGCATTACCTTGACTCTTACGCTTGCTATGCGATGACGCTCTATTGTCAACACGAGGAATCGGCAGCGGCCGTAGACAATCGACTCCTTGCTTTTGGGGAAGTCACCCTTTATGGCAAGCAACATTCCGGCAAGGGTGTCGCAATCCTCGGTTACGGCGGCATAATCCTCCTCGTCAAGGTCGGTGATACGGAAAAAGTCGGTGAGCAGTGTCTTGCCCTCAAACACGTAGGTGTCGTCGGGAAGCTTACGGTAGGTAATCTCTTCTTCGTCGTACTCGTCGTTGATGTCGCCCACAATCTCTTCAAGTACATCCTCAAGGGTCACAAGGCCCTGGGTGCCTCCGTACTCATCGACCACGATAGCCATGTGGATGCGTCGACGGCGGAAGTCCTCAAGGAGGTCGTCGATCATGCGCGATTCGGGCACGAAGTAGGTTTCACGCACAAGTTTCTGCCATTCGAAGTTCTCGGTCTTGCGTCCGATATAGGGAAGCAGGTCGCGGCTGTAGAGCACGCCTTTAATGTTGTCCTCGGTGTCGGCGTAGACGGGAAGTCGGGAGAATCCGCTTGAGAGCACCACATCCATAACCTCTTCAAATGTGGAAGTGATGTCGATGTCGGTCATATCGACGCGCGGTGTCATGATTTCGGAAGCTGTAGTGTCGCCGAACTTGAGAATGCCTTCAAGCATCTCCTTTTCGTCGGGCGCTTTTACATCGGTTATTTCAAGAGCTTGGGTGAGGTCGTCGGTAGATATGTTCTCGGCCTTTTTTGTGACCACGCGGTTTACGATAGTAGAGCTCTTGACGAGCATCGACGAGAGCGGCGAGAACGTTTTGACCATAGCTCCGATTCCGCCTACGGCCATTTTCGCCCACTGAAGGGTGTAGTTGTTGGCATAAAGTTTCGGCAGAATCTCGCCGAAGAGCAAAATCAGGAATGTAAGTACTACGGTCTGGAATACAAAACTTAGGACTCCGCTATGAAATATGAAAATGCGGTTCATGGCGAAGTTACACAGAATAACAATCGTCACATTGACGAGATTGTTGGCTATGAGAATAGTAGCAAGAAGTCTTTCCGGAGCCGAGAGCAGTTTTCTTATAGATGCTCCTTTGGGTGACTCATCAAGTTCCTCACACTGTGAGGGGGTGAGTGAAAAATACGCAATTTCGCTACCTGAAACAAATCCGGAAACCACAAGGGCTATGGCGGCGCACACGAGTGCGACTATGCAGCCTGCAGATGGGGGAACTACGGTAACAAGTTGTTCAGCAGCCATTATCATCGCTACCAAAGGCGATGTGGCTGGCAAGGGGTCAGTGTCCAAGTCGTTATAAATTAGTTAAACAAAAACGACGCTCCTGCGCCGATGCTATTATAAAGCTCTGCAAATTTACGTAAAATTTTTCAACTCACCACCCTTTGTAGCAATAATTTATTGTCGAACCGGCTCTTATGCAGGCGTCATCACCAACCCGTCACACGGGGCGTGCCGCTGATGCGCAGGAGCGACGACTTCACGCCGTCGATATGGGTGTCAGACTCCACTCTATAGCCGTCGGCTGCAAGGGTGTTATCGACCCCGGCGAAGCAGAGGTGAAGCGCGTAAGCGGCCACTGCATGCTCCAATGCGCGGCGCAATGCCGAAGCCGCCGAGATGTTGCGTGGCATCACCACAAATTCAGCATACTCTTCGTTGTCGAGAGTGACATCGGCCAAATTGTCGGCAAGACGCAGTGCCATAAGAGCGCAGGCATCGGCTATTACGGGAGCGAGGGCCTTGTCATGGTTGCTCAGCAGCATGGGCGGCAACTGCTCGTCGATTCGCGAGAAGTAGCTTCGCAAGGCCGAAGCGGCGTGAATTTCCTTAGCAATTTCATCGTAACTAAGTCGTAGTGAAACTGTTGAAATAGTCGTTTTCATGGGTGTGTGTTTGATTGATTTATAAAATATTAAATTTTAGAGTGTTAATCGGATTGTCGTGTGTGGCGGATGTGGCGCGGACTGCGGCGGAACGGATTTCCTCCGTCGTGCCATGAGAGCAGGTTGGGCTTCAGTGCGAGCCGGCTGCTGCGGTTGCGTCGCTGAAGCAATCGCAGCGCATAGCCGTCGGAGATAAAGAACCGCGATGCATGCTCGTTCGCGGTTACCTCGGTAACCGCTTTTATCAATGGCATAGATGGATTTTCGCGCCTCAGCCGTGTCACTTTAGAGGCTATCTCAAGCCACATTTCACGCGCAAGCCTCCTGCTTGGCAATTTACCATGGTTGAGGTAGCTTGACATGATTCGGAATGCATAATCGGGTGAAACATAGTAACTCGGTGCCGGAGATGTGATGGCCGATGCCACTATAGCCCTCATGCATGGCCTCGAATCGCATGAACAGTGTGACAGAACAGATTGACAAGCTTCGATGAAGTCTTTGTCACGGGATGTAATGTTTGGTTTCATATAAGAACTATAATGTGGTATTGTGGTTGCAAATATACAATACTACATGGGTAAAATGCAACAACAGCAATGCTAATTATTGTTAATATCGTGATGTTGTTTTCAATTGCGAGTATTGTTCCGCGTCACGATTACGGCAGATAAAAAATTACCGGAAACTAAAAATTTCTCATTGAGGCATTTGCAATGGTTAATTAATATCTAAATATGACATGAAATAGTTTGAATTTATAAACGGATTAGTTATATTTGAATCAGAAAAGCATCTTTGTCGTAACAAACCGTTTGTCGGCAGGGCTTTGCCGCTTTTTCTCGAAATATTTCAGCTGCATTTGCAGCCTTTATAAACTTTTCTCACATAGGCCAATCATTATGAGCGATGTATTCATAAGCTATTCGCGCAAGGATTCCGAAATAGTAGACCGCATAGAGCAGGAGTTGGATAAATACGGCATAACGAGTTTTATCGACCGCTCGGCAATCGATTTAGGCGATGACTTTGCTGAAGTCATTGCAAAAGCTTTGTTTGAATGTCAGATAGTACTGTTTGTATGGTCGGAAAATTCAAATCAATCGGAGAATACCGCCAATGAGATAGCATTGGCCATTGACTTTGAAAAGACCATAGTGTCGTTTAAGATAGGCACGTTCAAGTCGGATTATAAACTGGCTTATCGGTTAGTGAGGTTCAACCGCATTGACGCTGTGCCATTCAATGAAGATAAAATAGTTGAGCTTGGCAAGAAACTGTCGCAACAACTTGGTAAAAAGCTAAAGGATAAGTCGGAGGACAAGAAGGCCGATAATGTTCAGGAGCGCGACAATGTAAAACCGTCCATTGATAAGAGTGTGCATAAAAATGCTGATGAGTCGAAATATGAATCGTCCTATAAATTCGGCAAGAGCGCTCTTTTGGAATTCGATTTGCCATCGGCATTTTCCGATCTTCTGGAACCCGCATTGAACGACTACAAGGATTCGCGGGAATTGATTGCCGGAATAGTAGATTACCGATCTCGAATATGGAGCATTCCCGATGCGGAGTTTGACTACGTTAAGGAGCAGGCCGATAATGGTAATTCATACGCGGCATTCATCATGTCGTGCTATTATAAGAATAAGCACGTTGACAACGAAAAGTCATATAAATACGCTAAAGAGTCATCGGAAAAGAATGATTCATTCGGCATATACTCCCTGTGCAAATGCTATGCTATAGGCATTGGAGTGGAGAAGGATCTCCCCACTTATCTATCGCTGTTGAAAAGATCGATAAAGGCGGGAAATAATAGAGCAATTCTTTATTTTGCAAAGGAAACATTATTTGGATGGTCGACAAGACCGAATCCGTTAAAGGGAATAGAATTGCTGAAAAAGGCCGTTGAAACCAATATCCCTGAGGCATATTCGGTTATGGGTCAAATGTATTGGGAAGGGAATCATATACTTCAAGATATGGATAAGGCTGTTGAATGCTATAACAAAGCAATATCATTGGGATATATGGAAGCATACGATGATATGTCCAAACTGTATATGTATGAGCCAAATACATTTAAAACAAAAGATCCTCAAAAAGGTATCGAGTGGCTGATGAAAGGAGCCGAATATGGAGAGCCATCATGCTTGTCGGCCATTGCATTATGTTATTATTTTGGTACCGGTGTAGCCCAGAATTATTCAAATGCGTTGAAATGGTTCCTCAAAGCTGCCGGTGCGGGAGATGGATTTTCTTGCTATATCATTGGGGTCATGTACTATTATGGCGAAGGTGTAGATGAGGATGATAAACTTGCATGGGATTGGTTTAAGCGTGGAGCGGCAATGTTTCAATCCAATTGTTTTTATATGCTCGGTGTAATGTGTCGTGACTCAAACTCACCTGAGGGCAAAAATGAAGATTGTATAAAATATTTTGAAGAATCCGCCGATTTGGCAGGCGGTGGCAGAAATGATTCGTTGTTGGGGTTATATGAAATATTCCGTACCAAAGAGCTGGAGGATTACATTATACTGAAAGACAGCAGCAATTTTCAGGAATACAGTTGGGCTCAAAAAGATGACAAAAGAGCGATGAAATACCTTAAACGTGCTGCCGAGAATGAAGATGCCGTAGCAATGTTAAAGTATGGAGTCATTCTTACGGATATCGAACTGCCGTTTTCCAATGAAATTGCCGGCCTTAAATATCTTGAAAAGGCATTGGATGCCGGTAAAATAGAGGCGGCTATAAGACTCGGGTATCTCTATGCCAACGGTATCGGAGTTCCCATAAAAATTGAAAAAGCTAAAGAGTACTATAAACAGGCGATTGACGGAGGAGCAGGGCCGGTTGCCGATTTGGAATACGGTAAGCTTATAAAGAGCCAATATGATGACGATAAAGCGGATGAAAAGATTCTTGAGGAGGCCAACGTTTACTTGAAACGTGCCGCCGAGGCCGAATTAAAAGAGGCATACGAGCCTTACTACAGTTCGTTAATGCTTATAAATATGGGGGACGATTTAAGTACATCGCCCAACCATATAGAGGCATTTAGATATTTGAATAAAGCTGTTGAATCGGTAAACTCAGTACAGAACTTAATCGATATGGGAGTTTTCCATCAAATGGGAGTAGGAACAAAGAAAGACATTCCCGAGGCTATAAAATGGTATAAAAAGGCTTCGCTACGCAATGACAAAGTTTCTCCTTATAATCTCGGCGAAATATACTTTGAAGAAAAAGATAAAGGCATAGGAAATCTGTCGGCAGCTGTATATTGGTACGGAATTGCCCAGAAGCGTAAAAACGAGTCAGCTCACGAAAAATTGGAAATAGCTGATAATGAACGTAAGGAACGAATCAAGGAGATTGAAGATAATATCGATGTTTCACGCCTTGACGAGTATGTAAAGCTGATGATACCTTTGGAGATTTACGACGAAGAAGAGGTTGACTCTTATTTGCAGGACTTCTATAGTGTGTGTCGTCGCCGAACTTGCTATTTGCCTATGCTGAATAATATTGCGGCCGAATACATCGAATGCAAGTATTTGCCTAAAAATCTTAATGATTTGTTTGTCGACTGGATGAATGGTGTTGAATCGGCTGAGGCATTGGGCATTCAATGCGACAGGGTGATTAATGAGAAGGAGGATATATTCCCTTATTGCAGCATGGGTATCGGACAGAAATTTGCGGAAGAAGCTTCATTATTGTGGCTCAGAATAAAAGCTAAATATCCTGATAAATTTTCGGATGCGACAATTCTTGACCAAGAGCGACTATTGGACATTGCAGAGCGTGAGGATGATTTGAATTTGCAGACAGTGTTAATATCGATAGTTTCGGTATCGTTATCGGTTGAATCGGCTTTTAATACGAATCTAAAACTTGTGTCGGAGATATCCAATAACGAGTCACTTCAATCGTGGGGCGATGCGTTCTATTCAGGTACCGATGATTTAGTGCGCAGCTATGCAATGGCAAAGCAATTGTACCAACAGGTTGACAGCGCGATAGCAAAAGAGCGTATAGAAGCTATAGATAATAATTTCAAGCTTTATTTAAAAGATTAAATAGGATAGAATATATATGAAACTAAAGTATCTGATTGTGCTTTTGTGTGTGATGACGGCATTTGTCACGATGTCGTGCTCCGACGATGAGGATGAGTTTACATGGCATGAATATAAGTTACCGGTAAGTGCTTCGGAGCTGAACTGCCCGATTGACGAGCCTGTCTTGGTCAACGACCAGGCGGAGTTGACCCGGATAGTGGGGGAATCGGCAAATCCAACCAAGGTGGACTTCAACAAGCACACACTGCTGATAGTGAAATCGACAATATACTATGGTATCAAGAAACTAAACTACGGATTGAGTTACAGCAACGGGAAGTACATTCTTAATATACTTGTAAGAAGAGATATTACTGCAGTTGTTACCGACATAGCCGAGGCTTATGTGATACCCAAGACCTACGATGAATCAAGCATCGAGCTTGTCATCAATGTTGATTAGTGTAGAGTGATTATTTTTCGTAGTTTATGAATACGAGGTAGTCGCCGTCGGCTTCTATTGAGAAGTCGTCGTTGACGGTGTCGTTGAGTGTGCCCTGCCACCAGCTTGTAAAGTCGTGGAGTGGATAGCGCAATCCTTCGGCGCGGAATTTCGTTGCTCCAAAGCTGAATATTGACACTCGCGTGCCTGCGGGACACCGGAATGAAGCGTTCCCGGAAACGGGGATGAATACGCCATAGTCGGTATAGATGCGCGCGTCGATGCCCTGCCTCATGTAGTCGATGAGCAGGCTGATGTTGCCGAGGGTGTGATCCTCCCTCATGCCGGTGGCGGCTATGATGGCAATGTGGTTGTAGCCTTTTCCGTGCAGATATAGGGCTGCCTTGGTCTGGTCGTTGGTTTCCTGGTCGGCAAATCGTCTTATAATCGGGGCATGGCGCAGGCTATTTTCGGGCGACAAAGAGTCGCAGTCGCCTACGATGCGCCATATAGGCATGCCGGTTTCCAGATATCGGTCGGCCGCTCCGTCGCAGCACACGACCCGTTGGCATCCCTCAAGCCATTTAAGAGGTATGGGATGGCTCGGGAACTCGCCGGCTCCTACAATTACGGCTTCGGGCTTGAAGTCATTGACTGACAGCATTGATTCGTTTTTGCAAGTTGTAACCATTTTCTATAACCGAATATTGCGATGACAGCATATACCGCATACAGTGCGGCTGTGAAATAGAGGCTTTTATATACGTACAGGCCGCTGCTTACTATGTCGATCAATATCCACACGAGCCACTGCTCGGCATACTTCTTGGCAAGCATCCACATAGCGACGATGCTCAGTGCTGTAGTGAAGCTGTCGGCCCAGGGCACATTACTGTCGGTAAATTCTATCAGAATCAGGGCTATAGCCACAAAGAGAACCAAGAATACAACCGCCAGCCTCGGGTAGAGATGAACCGGAGTGCGCCTTACGGGAAGCTCAGGCTCCTTGCCCTTATCGGTGGCGGGGGAGCTTTTAAGCCAGCACGCCAGTCCGTAGAACGAAGCTAAAAGATAGTACACGTTTATACCGAAGTCGGCATAAAGTCCGGCCCGGTAGTAGACAACAAGATAGACAGCCGGCATGATTATGCCGGCTGTCCATAGCCATATACTTGCTTTATATTCCAGGTATAGATAGGCAACGCCTATTGCCGTGCCTACTATCTCAAGATAATCCATAGAAGCTGTGGCAATTGATCAGAACCATGTTTCGATGGATTGAAAACCAATTACAGGGAGCTTACTTGCAGCATCCGTCGCCACAACCGTGGTCGCCGCAACCATCACCGCATCCGTCGCCACAACCGTGGTCGCCGCAACCGCATCCACCACAACCGTGAGCCGGCTGCAGCTCTTCGGGAGTTGCTTCGCGTACTACACCGATCTTGCCTACAAAGCGGGTGTCCTTGCCAGCAAGAGGATGATTGAAGTCCATTACCACCTCCTTGTCGGTGATTTCAATCACCTTGCCGTCGATGCGATATCCGTCGGCTGTCATCATAGGCACTGTGGCACCTACCTTTACAAGCTCGGAGTCAAACTTTCCGTCGACCTCAAACAGCTCCTTCTCAAGGTGAGCCACCTGCTCGGGGTCGTGAGCTCCGAATCCTTCGGCTGCCGATACCTTGACATCAAATGCGTCGCCTGTTGTCAAGCCTTCGATGGCCTTTTCAAGCGGAACAATGACACCGCGAGTAACGCCGAATATTATCTTCTCGGGAGCTTCGGCATCAACCTGATGAACAAGCTTCTCGCCGTCGGGCTCCACTACGTAGAGGTCATATACCATCTCGACATATTTGCCGGGTTCAATCTTTTCCATAATTTATTCAGTTTTTATAGTGTGATATACTTAATTGTAATATAAGTTAATAACAAAAATCGAGCCAAAAAGGATTAAACGGCGGTTCCGAATGCCGCAAGCAGTGCCGAGCTTATCGACATGTAGATGACCATGCCGATAATGTCGTTGGTAATCGATATGAAGGGCCCTGTGGCAAGCGCCGGGTCGATCTTGAACCGCTCAAGAGTCAACGGGACGAATGTGCCGAAAATCGATGCAAACACCACCACCGCAAATAGCGACAACGATACTGCAACCGTGGTGACCTGCGAAGGGCCGAGCGTAAACACATTGTAGATAAACACCAGCAGCGAGATGATGCATCCGTTGAGCAATCCCACTCCGAGTTCCTTAAAGAGCTGCTTGGTCGAGCTCTTGATGTCGAGCGAGCCGTTGGCAAGTCCCTGGACAATGATTGCCGACGACTGTATACCCACGTTTCCTCCGGTGCCGCCGATGAGGGGGATGAACAGCGCCATGGCGGGGTTGACGGCAAATCCGCTTTCGAAATGTCCGAGGATAAGAGAGTTCCCGATTCCGCCGAGCATTCCTATCAGCAGCCAGGGGAGTCGGGCGCGTGTCTGATGGAAAAGCGTGTCGTCGCTCTCCACATCGCCCGAAAGACCTGATGCCAACTGGTAGTCACGTTCGCTCTGTTCACGCGCTTCGTCCATGACGTCGTCGACTGTAATCTGCCCCACGAGTCGCCCTATGGAGTCGACCACGGGCATTGCCACAAGGTTGTACTTCTCGAAGTCGAGCGTAAGGTCGTCGATGGGCGTGTCGGTCTTCACCGATACGGGGTCGGTTTCCATAACGTGTTTTATCTTGGACACCGACGGGTGGGTTATCATCTTTTTCAGCGGGAACACACCGCGCAGCTTGTAGTCGTTGTCGACCACATACACGTAGTAGATTTCATCGAGATCTTCGGCCTGCTTGCGCATCTCCTGCACGCATTGCGGCATACTCCAGTTCTCGTTCACGACAATCATCTCGGTGCCCATAAGACCACCGGCCGTGTCCTCGTCATATTTCAAGAGGTCGATGATGTCGCCGGCCTGTTCCACATCGTCGATGTGTGACAAAATTTCGTCACGGTCCTCCTCGTCGAGCTCCTGGATAATGTCGACGGCGTCGTCGGTGTCGAGGTGGTCGATAACCTGTCGGGCAATGTCCTCGGCTGGCATTGCGCTCAACAGCTTGTGACGGTCGTCCTCGTCAAGCTCCATGAGCACATCGGCCTTGGTTTCATCATCAAGGAGTCTGTAAAGGAATTCAGCCTCCTCGAGATCGAGGTCCTGATATAGCTCGGCAATGTCGGCCGGATGCAGATCGGCCAACTCCTTTCGAGCCTCCGCCTCGTCGTGCTCGCTAATGATGTACTTCAGGCGGTCAAGATATTCGGGGTTAAACTCTTTCATCGTTTATTTTTCAACGCCACCGCGAATAGCCGTGACGACATTGGTGAGATTGATAAATTCCTGCACGCTCAGTTGCTCGGGTCGCTGTCCCCACACCGGCAGGTCGGGCAGCACGCATCCGGGCGGCAAAAGTCCGCGTATGGAGTTGCGCAGTGTCTTGCGACGCTGTCCGAAGGTTGTCTTGACGATAGTGCGGAACAGCTTCTCGTCACAGCCGAGCTGCGTGACATCGTTGCGCTTCATCCTGATGACGCCCGACTTCACCTTGGGCGGAGGATTGAACACATTTTCATTGACAGTAAACAGATACTCGATATCGTACCATGCCTGAAGCAGTACGCTCAATATGCCGTAGACTTTGGAGCCGGGAGCGGCGGCGAGTCGCTCGGCGACCTCCTTCTGCAACATCCCCGAGCAGCAGGGTATGAGATCCTTGTAGTCGAGGACCTTGAAAAATATCTGCGATGATATGTTGTAGGGGTAGTTGCCTATGACGCAGAATTGCCGGTCGCCCATCACCTTGGCAAGGTCCATCTTCAGGAAATCGTCGCCAAGTATGCGACCGTGAAGCGATGGAAAATTCTGATTCAGGTAGTCGACGCTCTCTTCGTCGATTTCAACCACGGTCACATCGTGTCCGTAGTCCAGAAGATACTTGGTGAGGACACCCATTCCGGGGCCCACTTCAAGCACGGGCATTCCCTTGTAGTCGTCAAGTGTCGCGGCTATGCGAGCGGCAATCGTTTCATCGGTCAGGAAGTGCTGACCCAAGGCCTTCTTTGGTTTTACTTTATTCATTGGCGCCACGATATTACTACGTTATATTAACATACAAACTTAGCCAGAATTTTTGACATTTTTATGCTGCTATGACTAAAAAAATGCTCACCGGTGCATTTTGGTTCTCGCAAAAGAGGCAATATGACCGGATAATGCCGGCTTTAGAGCCGGTTCGACAATAAATGTTAACGGAAGGGTCGCATAGTGCGGAGCGATTTTTGGTCTGCGAGGAAGGAGTGTACCGGATGTACACGACTGACAAACAGTCCGAAAAGCGCCCGCAATATGCGAGGCGATGGTAATTTCGGTTCAAACAAAAGGGGAAAAGGTTTGATTTGTGTTATATCTCAGTAACATAAATCATTGGCTCCATGAAAATAAAGTTTAAGCATTGCCGGCGGAAGCGCATCCGTAAGTTTTTGTCAGGCTTCCATGGAAAGGAACGGACAGACCTCTATAAGATGTTCACGGCTATTGCATATCTGGTTTACACCGGATGTCAGTGGAAGATGCTGCCCAGATATTTGATGGGACGAAAGTTACCTTCGCCTCGGCCACTCGTTGGCGCTTTTCTTTAGCTCTTTCGGTCACGATGGAGCCCCATCGCTTCCTCAAGAGCTAAAGAAAAATCACTCAACAATTGACCGCCCTGCCGTTAACATTTATTGTCGAACCGGCTCTTACATTACAAAACGCTCCGTGATGCATTGTCGATGGCTGCATCACGGAGCGTTTCGCAAAAATTAAACATGAATAACTCTAACTTGGAGAGAGTGTCATCAATACTCCTGCCATGATGTGATGCCGAGCTTGTCGACCGGCTTGTTGATGAAGGCCTTTACGTAGGCGCTTGCAAGTCGGGCGTTGGTGAGCAGCGGGATGTTGTGGTCGATGGCCCAGCGGCGTATGCGGTAGCCGTTGGTGAGCTCACGCTTGGTGTGGTTCTTGGGAATGTTGATGATAAGGTCGACACCGTGTCCGGCTATGAGGTCGAGCACGTTTTCGCCCTCCTCGTCGGGCCAGCACACAGCCTGTGCCTCGATGCCGTTGTTGTTGAGGAAGCGTGCGGTGCCTTCGGTGGCATATATCTTGTAGCCGTTTTCGTCGAGCAGGCGGCATGCGTCGAGCATGTCAACCTTGCCGCGTACATCGCCCGAGCTTACGAGGACGGCACCGTTGGGTACGTGGTGGCCAACTGAAATCATGGCGTTGAGCAACGCTTCGTCAAAGTCCTTGCCGAGGCAGCCTACTTCGCCGGTCGACGACATGTCGACGCCCAGAACCGGGTCGGCCTTGTGAAGACGGGCAAATGAGAATTGCGAAGCCTTGATGCCGATGTAGTCAATGTCGAATGTCGATGAATTTATGGGCTCAATCTTCTCGCCGAGCATGATGCGTGTTGCGGTTTCGATGAAATTCTGCTTGAGCACCTTGCTGACGAAGGGGAACGAACGCGAAGCGCGGAGATTGCACTCGATTACCTTTACATCGTTGTCCTTGGCCAGGTACTGGATGTTGAACGGACCCGAAATGTTGAGCTCGCGGGCTATCTGTGCGCTGATGCGCTTGATGCGTCGTGCGGTGGCGAGGTATATCTTCTGAGCGGGGAACACGAGTGTGGCGTCGCCCGAGTGAACTCCGGCAAACTCGATGTGCTCCGAGATGGCGTATTCAACGATCTCGCCGTTACGTGCAACGGCGTCAAACTCGATCTCCTTGGCGTTCTGGAGGAATTCGGAAACGACTACAGGGTACTCTTTAGAAACCTTGGCGGCCTGTCCGAGGAAGCGGTGCATCTGCTCGTAGTCGTAGCACACGTTCATGGCTGCGCCTGACAGCACGTAGCTTGGACGGATGAGAACCGGGAATCCTACCTCCTCGACAAAGCTGTCGATGTCCTCGGTGGTGGTGAGCTCCTTCCAACGCGGCTGGTCGATGCCGAGCTGATCGAGCATGGCCGAGAACTTATGGCGGTTTTCGGCGCGGTCAATCGATATGGGCGATGTGCCGAGCACGGGCACGTGACGGCGATAGAGCTTCATCGCAAGGTTGTTGGGTATCTGTCCGCCCACGCTCACGATGACTCCGCGGGGTGCCTCGAGGTCGATGATGTCCATGACGCGCTCAAAGCTGAGCTCATCGAAGTAGAGGCGGTCGCACATGTCGTAGTCGGTCGACACGGTTTCGGGGTTGTAGTTGATCATTATCGACTTGTAGCCGAGCTTGCGGCAGGTGCTGGCTGCATTTACCGAGCACCAGTCAAACTCTACCGAGCTACCGATGCGGTAGGCACCCGAGCCGAGCACCACGATGTTGTTGCCGGCGTTAAGGTCGTAACGTATTGAGTTCTCATCGGCACCATAGGTGACATATAGGTAGTTGGTGAGGTCGGGGTATTCTGATGCGACGGTGTTGATGCGACGCACCTTGGGAAGCACTTCAAGCGACTTGCGGTGAGCGCGCACACGCAGCACTTCGCTCTCCATGGTGCCTTCGGGGTTCTCCACAAGGCGGGCTATCTGGAAGTCGGAGAATCCAAGACGCTTGGCTTCGTGGAGCACTTCGCGCGGCAGATCCTCGATTTTGTCATACTCTTTCAGCTTGGCTGCATAGGTGACGATGTTGTTTAACCGCTCGATAAACCACTTGTCGATCTTGGTCAGCTCTTCGATGCGGTCGATTGTATAGCCCTCTTCGAGAGCCTGTGCTATGGCGAATACACGAAGGTCGGTGGGGTGTGTCAGCGCATTGTCAAGGTCGTCGAAGTGGATGTCGTTGTTGCCTACAAATCCGTGCATGCCCTGGCCGATCATGCGAAGACCCTTCTGCATGATCTCCTCAAATGACTTGCCTATCGACATGATTTCGCCTACCGACTTCATCGACGAACCGATTTCGCGGTCGACGCCTACAAATTTTGTCAAGTCCCAGCGGGGTATCTTCACGATCATGTAGTCGACCTTGGGAGCCACGTAGGCTGAGTTGGGGGTGCCCATCTCGCCAATCTGGTCGAGAGTATATCCGAGAGCAAGCTTTGCGGCTACGAATGCAAGGGGATAGCCCGATGCTTTCGATGCAAGCGCCGACGAGCGGCTCAGGCGGGCGTTTATCTCGATGATGCGGTAATCGTTGGTTTCGGCGTTGAATGCATACTGGATGTTGCACTCGCCCACGATGCCTATGTGACGCACAACGCGGGTGGCGATGTCCTCAAGCATCTTGATCTGGTCGGGAGTGAGCGACACAATGGGAGCGACAACGATTGATTCGCCGGTGTGGATGCCCAGCGGGTCGAAGTTTTCCATCGGCACCACGGTGAAGCAGTGGTCGTTGGCGTCGCGTATCACCTCAAATTCAATCTCCTTCCATCCCTTGAGCGACTCCTCGACGAGAATCTGCTTGGAGTAGGCGAGGGCACTTTCGCAGTGAGTGCGGAACTCCTCGTCGTTGTAGCAGATGCCTGAACCGAGGCCTCCGAGAGCGTATCCCGAGCGCACCATAACCGGGAAGCCTATGCGGTGGGCTACCTCGATGGCGTCGCCGATGGTTTCTACAGCCTGTGATACGGGAGTCTTGACTTCGATTTCATTGAGCTTCTTTACAAAGAGGTCGCGGTCCTCGGTTATCATGATTGCCTCTACCGAGGTACCGAGCACTTTCACTCCGTAGCGGTCGAGCGTGCCGTTGAGGTAGAGCTCCGTGCCGCAGTTGAGCGCGGTCTGTCCGCCGAATGCAAGGAGAATGCCGTCGGGACGCTCCTTCTTTATAACCTCCTCGACAAAATATGGAGTAATGGGAAGGAAATAAACCCGGTCGGCTACGCCTTCCGAAGTCTGGATAGTAGCGATGTTGGGGTTGATGAGAACTGTTGAGATACCTTCTTCGCGCAATGCCTTCAGGGCCTGCGAACCCGAGTAGTCAAATTCGCCCGCTTGCCCTATCTTAAGGGCTCCGGAACCGAGTAGCAAAACCTTTTTCATATATTATTTTCCGAGATTACTTGGTCTTGGCTGCAAATTTACGACTTTTAACTTCGTCACCCAAATTTTTGCCCTCTCAAAATTTGTCGCGCGACGGCCTGATTCATTATTCTTGGGATGACCGCGCCGCTTTTTCAGTTTCTCGTCATAATGACTGTTATTTTTTTCGCGCCAACACTTGCGTAACTGATATTTTTGCATTACCTTTGCCGAGCAATAAGGGGTATTAGCTCATCTGGCTAGAGCGCGACACTGGCAGTGTCGAGGTGAGCGGTTCGAGTCCGCTATACTCCACCCACGAGCGGGTTCAGATTCCAATCTGAACCCGCTTTTTTATTGCCCTACTTTCATGTTTTCGGCAGCGTGGACATTTAAGGTGATGGATTGTATGTAATATGCTGATGTCCTGTAGATGAAAACACATACAGTTAGAGTGTTTTGAATTTGCTTTCTATTTTTGTTGCACCTGCAAGGATGTCGGAGAATGTTGGAACTTTATCTTCATAAATCATGTTCGCGACCATTGTGTCGTAGTCGTTTCTCCAGTCCTCTATGACGCTTTCAGGGGGAGTGAGGGCAATCCGTTTGCGAACATCCGGTGTATAGTCAACATCTCGAATTGAAGTGAACACTTCCCGATGGTGGCGTATGGTTTCCCATAGTTCATTATTTGGGATGGCCATGTCTGCAATACCGGCTTCAAGCATCTTTTACAGGTCATAAAGGTGCCTTGACTTGCGGTTGGCATTACGACAACCCTCGGTCGTGAACAGCTCATGCAATAGAAACGCCTTTTCAAGAAATGTTTTCTCAGCGACGGCTGTGACGACCTGAATTTCCTTGTCGTTTGATGTCAGATGCGGGTAGGCTGCGGTTACAAATGATTCAATCTTGGCTTTAGCGGTCGGTTCAAATAATGAGCGCGCTCCCACTTCCAACAACACCTCATCGCGTAGATATGGATTTGTGCCGGAAGGCAATACCGATTTATAGATTATATGAATCTGACGGGGTTCCGGGTATGTGGCATCGCCTTCTCCATCCGGGTCTGCTTTTATGGTAACGAAATCGCTCAATCCCGTCTGTTCTGTTGTCGCTATGAGGTCGTTGGCAAATGTATCTCTCACAAATATAGAGGAGGCTTTACGAAGTTTCTTTAACTGTTTCTTTGTGACATCTCCCTCTATTCCGAACATACTGCGGTCAATCGCAATATCTATATCCTCAGAAAACCGTCGGATAACACCCCATATCTTACTAAGTGATGTGCCACCCTTGAATACCATCTTGTCAGCGTATGGCAGCGAGAAAAGAATGTTGAGTATCTCTGTCACCCAAAAGTCTTTCTCGATAGAGGCGACGGGGAGTTTGATTCTTATCGCCGTCTGTTCAAATACAGTGCGGCGTTGAGCCTCGGTAAGTGTCAGAAACTTATTCATAGGATGCAAGTATTATTTTACGAATCCATGCCGGGATTAGAGCAAAATCCTTTTTTATAGTTTCAATTGGTACGCTCTTAATCAACTCCTGCACATGCGCCAACTGTTCAGCTGTAAGATTGTTCTCTCCGATTTCACGGAGTGCGAATGTAAGGAGCATGGCAAAATCGTTTTGAAATGCCAGATTCTTTTTCGCCGTATGCTTGAATTGAATACCCCTTTCTCCGTCAAGCTTTACCTTACGAGATGAGCCGTCGGTAAGGTAAACGACATTCATAGGCAGCTGTGTTGACAACCCAAGTTTATTTAGCGCATATATCCCGGTCGGTACAATCTTCGCCTTGTCGCGCCGGGCAATAGCAGCGGCAATCTCTTCAAAGGTAGGATAAAGCACACCCAATCCCAAAGCCTTGTCAATTTTGGGATAACAATATATACCACGTGCCACCCTTATAAGTTTTTGGGAAACAGCCAGCCGTTCAAAGGCTTTTTGAACGGCCTTTGAATCGCCATATCCTGCGTAATCGAGAGGTGATACTATTGTGCCTCTTCCGCGCTTTGATATGCTTGTAATTATTCTGTCCTCAATAGATTGCATTTGATATTTGCAATGGTTTTGTCGCAAATTTATAATATTTTTGCGACAAAACCAAATTGCCATACTACAATAAAATTGGATTTATGCGATGTTACAGCAAAAACTACACCAAGCAAGTGGAGTTTTAACCCGGAAATATGAAGCTCTTAGAACGCTTCTTCCTTTGCCGGACAGAGCGGTCGATATTCGCACATCCGGTTTCGGCAGCAATAAGCTTTGCCAAAAAGCTTTGAGAGTGTGTAACGCTTTGCAGCAATGGGCGATATAGCACTTTTCAGCATACTTTTTTGCAATTAGGCCATTTAAGGTGATGGATTGTGTGTAATATGTTGATTTTGTGCCGGATTATTTGTCCGTTCATTCTTGCTCGGAATCATCAATTACGATAAAGCAGATGTCGCCAAAATGTTGTTTGCCCACCTCTTCGCCTTTGAGAATTGCAGGCATTGCAATCATTCCTTTTGACTCAAGTATATCAAGCAAGTCCCACATCACTTCGTGATAGAACATAATTTGACCAACTCGTTCCGACGAAATATTATGTGCTGTATGCCATGCGGAGCAGTATTTCTTAATGGCATCGCTTAATTTGTTTGTAATGCTCCTACATAAATTATCTATATTATCATTGTTGTTTTTATGCAATACAGGGATTAGAATATTGCCTTTTTCGTCAGTCAGCCCCCATCCGGCTATAGCATCTATCACTTCTTGATTCTCAATGCGGCCGCCTTTGGTCTTGATTACTTCTCGCGCAAATGAAATAAGCTTGTTGGAATTTAGCCAATATCCAAGATTGTCTGTCCAATTCTGTAGTACCGGACCATAGCCATTTGTGCCAATTTTATCGTGTAAACGGCTTTCAAACATCGCCCAATATGCGCCCGACCAAGTGCCATGATCTTCGCAATTCACGGGAGAGCCCAATCGCTCGTCATCCCAGATGTATGAGTCAAGAAGATACGAGAATATAAGACTATAAGTGTGTTTGGAATATCCGGCTTTGGCAAAATCAGAAATAAGCTGCTTTATCTCCGGCTCTATCTCCGGGAATATACTGTCGGCAAACTCTTTAGATTGTTTACGTATATCGGTAGTTTCGGATTTCCCAAAGATATTCATTGAGGTCGTATAAACTCCTTTGTTTGAAGAAAGCAAATCTCCGACTTCAAGCAGCCTTAACTGACTTTTGCTATACGGTATGCCGAGCGAATCTAATTTGGCGACAGTTCCTGGCTGAACAAACGCGCAAAGAATATCCCAATTATTATCAGTAAGATACTGTGAAGGGTGAAAACTTGAGTAAGAGCAGAATGCTGTTGTGTCAAATAATTTATAAGGACGGCCGATAATGGCATTGGGCTCTTGCGTAATTGTGCTGTCGGGCGTTTCGGTCTGCGCTATCGCTGCTATCGCAACGGCGGCACAAAACATCGATGTAATGATTCGGTTTGGCATAAATTTTGAACTTTATTAGGCAGCAAATTTACATAAAATTCTCAAATAAAGTTGAGAAGTCGATGAAATGTTCAGCTATTTGTGGATATGGCTTAAATATGTAAGCGTGACATTGGGATATGCTGATATAATCAAATTTATAAAGCACTTATTATCCATACTGTTGGCTTATTCATTGCTAATCATTTCCCAGTGGCCGCCTTTCTTAGAGCCGACATAATGTACTATGTCAGAGAGTGCGGCGAGTTCGCGTTCGATTGTTTTGGTGGCGACACCAGACTTTTCCGCTTCGCGCGTTTGGAGGTCGAATGTTACTTTGACGGAATTGATAGTTGTTTCGATGTGTATAGGTCGACCCGTTACTTCTTGCCAACGTTTGAGTTTACGGAGTCCGTAGCCGAGATTCTCTGACAGATGTGCCAAACGGAACAACTCTTTTGCAATTAGGCCAATTGGCCCTTAGTTATGGGCCTTGGCAGCTTCAGGCAGGGGCATAAAAAAGAATGAGTAAACGTAAACCCGAAGGTTTGACGCATACTCATTCTCCTCTCTCCTCAGCGGTGCGTACGGGACTCGAACCCGTGACCCCATGCGTGACAGGCATGTATTCTAACCAACTGAACTAACGCACCAATATTTTTTAGAGATTATGCTTGCGGCCTCTGCCGTTTTGCGAGTGCAAAGTTAATCACGTAATTTGATATATGCAAGAGTTTCGCCTGAAAAATCGCAAAAATTTTTCATTTCATCCATTTTGCGGGTAAGGGATGGTGCGGTATTATGGAAATATGACAATCGAGCCCGATAATGCAACAGCACCGTTGAGCCGCATGTGGGCTCAACGGTGCTGTGATGTGGTGGATGCAATCCCGAGCTCTTAGTCGCGTGATGAGGCTCCGAAGAATCTCAACAGGAACAAGAAGAGGTTGATGAAGTCGAGATAGAGTGTGAGCGCTCCTATGGTTGCGAGTCGACCGTCGGTGGCTCCGATTCCGCTCTCGGCCCACTGCTTGATTTTCTGGGTGTCCCAGGCTGTGAGGCCTACGAATATGATCACACCGGCTATCGACACTATCCATTCAAGTGTTGAGTTGGCCCAGAAGATGTTGACAATCATAGCTATGAACAAGCCTATGATGGCCATTGTAAGGAATGAGCCTATCTTGGTCAAGTCACGCTCGGTGAAGTAGCCGTAGATGCTCATGGCGCCGAATACACCTGCCGTGATGGCGAATGTCTTGAAGATCGACACCGGGGTATAGGCCATGAAGATGAAGGCAAACGTTACACCGTTGAGCAGTGAATAGAGGTAGAATATCAGTGACGCAGTGCTTGAACTCATTTTGTTGATGGCGCCCGAGAGGCTGAACACGAGCACCAGCTCAAGGATGGCGATTCCCCAGTAGACCCATGAGTGGGTTACCAGGAACATGCCTATGCCGGGAATAATGGTGCATGCCCAAGCAGCTAACGCTGTTACAATCATGGCCAGGAACATTTTAACGTAGACACGCTTCATTACGCTTGACACGTGACTGTCGAGGGCCTGATTGTTGTAGGAATTGAGGTTGTAATTGTTCATGATTGATAATAATTGTTGTATAGAGAGATAACGTTTAACTGCGATTAAGTAGCATCGCAGAGGTGTTAAATAAGTTAAATTACATTCTTTCGGGGACTTCGATGCCGAGCAGCGACATTCCGCTGCGAACGACTCCGGCCACGCATTGGCTCAAGGCGAGTCGCAGTGCGCGCACTGCAGCATCGGGCTCGTTAAGAATAGTGTAGTCGTGATAGAACTGGTTGTACTCCTTCACGAGGTCGTAGACATAGTTGGCTATGAGAGCGGGCGAGTATATGCGTCCGGCCTCGGCTACCGTTGCGGGGAAGTCGGCGAGGTGCTGTATGAGCGATATCTCCTTCTCGTTGGGCTCTACCATGTCGTAGCCTGTGGCGGTGTATCCGGCTTCGGCGGCCTTGCGGAGCACCGAGCGGATGCGTGCGTAGGTGTACTGGATGAAGGGACCTGTGTTGCCGTTGAAGTCGATCGACTCCTTGGGGTTGAAGGTCATGTTTTTGCGCGGGTCAACCTTGAGGAGGAAGTATTTGAGCGCGCCCATTCCCACGATGCGGGCTATCTCGTCGGCCTCCTCGGGGGTGAAGTCGCCCTTTCCGCGTTCGGCCGATACTTCGCGTGCGCCCTGTATCATTTCGTCCATCAGGTCGTCGGCGTCGACCACTGTTCCCTCGCGGCTCTTCATCTTGCCTTCGGGGAGCTCGACCATTCCGTAGGAGAAGTGCACGAGATCCTTTCCCCACTTGAAGCCGAGTCGGTCGAGAAGCAGCGAGAGCACCTGGAAGTGATAGTTCTGCTCATTGCCTACGACATATATCATCTTGTCGATGGGGTAGTCCTGATAGCGGAGCTTTGCCGTGCCTATGTCCTGGGTCATGTAGACCGAAGTGCCGTCGCTGCGCAGAAGCAGCTTGTGGTCGAGTCCGGCATCGGTAAGGTCGGCCCACACCGAGCCGTCGTCCTTGCGATACATGATGCCTTTTTCAAGACCTTCGAGCACTTTGTCCTTTCCTTCGAGGTAGGTGTTGCTCTCGTAGTATATCTTGTCGAAGTCGACTCCGAGTCGCTTGTAGGTTTCGTCAAATCCGGCATACACCCAGTTGTTCATCATTTCCCACAATGAACGTATTTCGGGGTCCTTCTGCTCCCAGCGGCGCAGCATCTCACGCGCTTCAAGCATCAGGGGCGATGCCTTTTCGGCCTCTTCCTGGGTCATGCCCTTATCCATAAGCTCTTTCAGCTCGGCCTTGTAGTGCTTGTCAAAGAGCACATAGAAGTCGCCGATGAGGTGGTCGCCCTTCTTTCCGGTCGATTCGGGGGTTGCGCCCTCGCCCCACTTGCGCCATGCGAGCATGGACTTGCATATATGGATTCCGCGGTCGTTGACGATGTTGGTCTTTACGACACGGTTGCCGCAGGCCTTGAGTATCTGTGCAAGGCTGTAGCCGAGGAGATTGTTGCGAATGTGGCCGAGATGGAGAGGCTTGTTGGTGTTGGGCGATGAATACTCGACCATTACCAGCGGACTGTCGGCATCGGCTTTCTTGAATCCGTAGTCGGGGGTTTCCTCGATGTGTCGCAGCATCGAAGTGAAGTAGGTAGGCTCGATTACTATGTTCAGGAATCCCTTGATGACATTGAATCGATTGACGGCGGGTTCGTTTGCAACGAGCCAGTCGCCTATTTCGGTTCCTACTGCTTCAGGCGACTTGCGTGCGGCCTTTACCCAGGGGAAAACAACGATTGTGAGATTGCCTTCAAACTCTTTCTTGGTCGTTTGCGGTACTATCGACGACGGGTAGGCATCGACTCCGTACAGAGCCTTCACGGCATGCGCTACGGCTTGTGCTATGATGTTATCTATTGACATGTCGTAATAAATGATGTGATTTCGATTTGCAAAGATAGTGCATTTATTTATATTTCAGAAATTTCGGGCCGTCCGATAGATACAAAGTGGCCGACCGACGTTCTGCATAAATCACTTCAGGGCAATCGGGCGTTATAACAATAACCGTAAACGTTCAGTCATGAATAAGAACTTAAAGACTATCATTGACAGCGCGTTGGTGCTATGTTTTGTTGTGGTGCTGACGACGGGTGTAATGCTGCACCTTAAAAAGCATGGCATAATAATAGAGCCGCGTCCCTTGTTGAAGATGCTGCATTACTGTACAGGCTTTGTGATGGTGGCGCTTGCCGCTGTCCATGTGGGAAACTACATCAAGTCATTCAAGGCTTTGAGCGTGAAGTATCCCTACACCGTGATCAATTCACAGGTGTTGATGGTGATGCTTGCAATCGTCTTTTTGACGGGGCTTGTCAAGCTGTTGTCGCCCGTGAAGATACCCAATCTCGGACTGTGGCACTATTGGCTCGGCATCATTATGTCGGTAGCCGCCGTGATTCATTTGTGGCGAATGTTGCCGTGGCTGATGCGCAAATACCGCCGTTAACATTTATTGTCGAACCGGCTCTAATGTCGCTGGCTATCGGGTCGATGCGTCGTCGGGCATAACTGTGGCCTTGGCGGTAGGGGTGAGGCTGGAAGCGATTGAGTCAAGCGGCAGCACACATGACGGCATTCCCGCAGCGTAGGGCGATATTTCATACTGCTGGTAGGTCACCACCAGCCCTTCGGCATCAAATAGCGGCGGTGTCACGGGAAGCTTGATCGAGTCGGGGCTTACGAGCAGTCCGTCATCCATTGTCCATCCGCTTTCAGGCGTGAAAAACTGCTTGGCGAGTTCCCGCTTTATCATGGCGATAACGGCCGGCTCATCGTCACGCTTTATCGTGTTGTCCCATGTCAACATTGTTCCGTCGGCCTTGGAGAATGTCGCGGGCTGGAACATAGAGCCTCCATGCGCTCCGCCGAGATAGCAGTAGCTGTTGAAGCAGTAGGTAATATATGATGGTGCAGTATACACGGTGTCGATTGAATAGTCGAAAGTGTAGTTGATGCTGAATCCCTTCATGCTGTTGAAATCGCGGCGTGACGAGTTAAGTAACGAGTCGCAAGCAAGCTTTGCCATTTCCGGCACATTGTTCTGCATCTCCTTAGTTATAGTGAATGAAGGTGTCGAATTGTCTTTGTAAGAATATGCCAGCCTGTCGGCTATCCAGGCTCTCACCGAGTCATCGACTGTGTTATCGCCTGTGGGGTACATAACGCTTATCTTGCACAAAGCCTTGCAGCTCCCATTGGCCGTTATGGAATCGTAGATTTCAACAGAGTCCAGGACCATGCCGTTGGAAGAAATTTCTTCATCCGGCCGGTCGTTTTTCTTTACTCCACAACTTATCATGCTGCTGATTAATATCGCAGCCGCTAATACAAATGTACCTTTTTTCTTCATGCCAAATAAAATGTTTTTGAACTAATGTAAAGTTACGAATTTGGACATAATGGTAATGGAATATAATTGTCAAAAATAATTAAACCTGCTTTGGGGGATTCGGTTGCAATTATTCGGTTGAAAAAAAATAGCTGTTTGATGCAAGAATTCCGGGACATTGTGATTTAATGAATAGAACAACCAATCAAATACAATAGACATGAATAAATTTAAACATTTCATCACTCCGCTTCTTTTTGTGGGATTGGCCGTAACATTCCAGTCATGTTTGGACGATGACGACGATAAGGCTATGTATCATCCCACCGCCTTGGTTACAGTAGAACCGGCTGACGACGAATCATTCATCATGCATCTCGATGACAACACTATTCTTCAGCCCGTAAATATGGCTAAGTCGCCTTATGGCAAGAAAGAAGTGAGAGCGCTTGTGAATTTCTCGGAAACCGTGGCTCCTGAAAATGGCGGCAGCTTCCGCAAGGTCTACGTAAACTGGCTTGACAGTATACGCACGAAGCGCCCTGTGCCGACGACCGACATCAATGATTCCAAATTCGGTAACGACCCCGTGGAGATTATGCGTGACTGGGTTACAGTTGCCGAGGACGGATACTTAACCCTGCGTGTGCGCACACGTTGGAACAATCCGTCGGCAGTACACGAGCTCAACCTGCTCACAGGAGTTAATCCCGAAAATCCCCATGAATTTGAACTGCGTCACAATGCTCACGGCGACACTAACGGAGAGTGGGGCGACGGACTCATCGCATTCAATCTCAACGGCCTTCCCGAGCTTAACGGCACTATAAGCATAAAACTGCGTTGGAAGTCGTTCTCGGGCGAAAAGACATCGGAGTTCAGCCTGAGGATGCGCGACGGCAAGCAGCCGCAATTGCTTGTCGAACAGCTCAGCGACATTAACATCAAGTAAAAGCCTGTACAAGAAAATTCGGGAATTCTCCGTTAACAATAAAGTGAAAACCCGATAATTGGAGCGTGGGCAGGCGGGATTCCCATCTCATCGGAATCCCGCCTATTCTCCTTTAAGCCGATATTCAAGATAATGACAGTGAATGCTAACGACAACGAACGATTGTTGGTAAGTGGTGTCCGCCGAGGTGATACTGCTGCCATGAAAGCTGTCTATAAACTTCACATTCGTTATCTTACGGCTGTGTGCTCACGCTATATCATCAATCCCGAGGATGTAAAGGATATTCTGCAGGAAAGTTTCATGAAAGTATTCTCGGCCATCGATACATTCGAGTATCGGGGCGAAGGTTCTTTAAAAGGATGGCTCACGAAAATCGTGATAAACGAAACGCTGCGATTCATACGTCGCAACAGCCGATTAGATTTTCAGGAAATAACCGAAGCCGAGGCATCAATTCCCTACGAGGATCCGCGCCTCGACGACATGGATGCCGAAGTGATATACCGGCTCATCAGGGAACTTCCCGACGGGTACCGCACGATATTCAATCTATTCGTAATCGAAGGGAAGAGCCATAAGGAAATATCGGAGATGCTTAATATAAAAGCTAACACTTCGGCGTCACAGCTTTTCAGAGCAAAGGCCATGCTTGCCATGAAAATAAAGCAATATCAGAAATAATTACAATTTGCACCACTATGAAAGAGGAATGGCTGAAACACATACATGACAAAATGTCAAGCTTTGAGGTCGACGAGCCTGACGGCCTTTGGGACGACCTGCGACGCAATGTCGCCGCTCCGATGCCTGAAGCATCACGCCACGTGATGCCTATATGGATAAAAAGAGCCATCCGCATTGCTGCCATGCTCGCTATTGCCGTTACGACCGTTGTGCTGATTACGCGCAATGACGACGACCTCTCTACCGACCAAATCACACAAGCCGCCGGCACCTCTTCCGGCAATGCTGAAAACAAACTTTTATCATCAACATATATAGAACCTGATTTGTGTTTATCGCCGACTGTACAACCGGCAGTACATAAATCATCATATATTCCGGTTGAAATGTCAACCGAAATAATACCGGAATATGGAAATGATTGTGATTCGGTCAAGCCTGAAAGCTCCGGTGAAGTTGCCGGTAACGATAAGGGCGAGTCAACGACTAACGAATCCAAGCCGGAAGGTCGGCCGGTTCCGAAGGTAAACGATGAGAAATCCGACCGGATATACAACAACAGGCGTATGAGCGCGACAAAACGCTGTGATGCAAATTCTGGACGCTTGTCGCTTGGAGTGTTTACATCGGGTAGTCCTAACTTATCGAATAACCGCCTTGAATATGCCGGAAAAGTCACCGGTGTACTTGGTGCCGACAAGGCGTCATGGGAGGATAATCCCATGCTCGGTATACTTCTGTTCAATCAGGGACAAGATGTGGCCAATGAAGTGAAACATCGTTTGCCGGTAAGGACGGGACTTTCATTTGCCTATCGCATCAACGATCGCCTGTCAATCGAGAGCGGCCTGTTGTACACGCTTCTAACCTCCGACCTGAAGTACGGAAGCGAAAGCCACTACATCGCGGGGCAGCAGAAGCTGCACTATATAGGAGTGCCTGTAAATGCACGTTACCGGGTGCTGTCCTGGCGTTCATTTGACCTCTATGCCTCGGCCGGAGTGCTTGCTGAAAAGTGTGTTTCAGGAAAAATAGAAAGGGATTTTATTCTTGACAATCACGCTACACAATCCGAGAAAGAGGATGTAAAGGTTAAGCCTCTGCAATGGTCTGTAAATGCCTCGGCAGGATTGCAGTTCAACATCACACGCGCGTTAGGCATCTATGCCGAGCCGGGCGTAAGCTGTTATATCGACAACGGTTCGCCTGTTGAAACAATCTACAGCGAACGGCCTCTTAACTTCAATCTAAACGTAGGATTGCGATTCACATTGGGTGACTGACCGGTACATATACAGAAAGGTCGAAGCATCATCAATAGATGCTTCGACCTTATGATGTAGTAGTAAAGTAGTGTCGTTTAATCGTCCTGTGCGTCCTCTTCTATAGAGAAGTCGTCGGGAAACTCTTCATCGTTGAAGTCGAGTTCAAGTTCATCGGCCTCCTTTGCTTTGGGGGCGGCCTCTTCTTTCTTGGTCTTTATGGTTATTTTGGCTTTCCCCGACTTGTTTCCTTTCTCGGCGGCTTCCTTCATCGCTTCCATAATCTTTGCTTCAAGTTCGTCGGCAAGTTCGGGATTGTCGGCAATCACACGCTTTGCGGCATCGCGACCCTGGGCTATCTTTGTGTCGCCGTAGCTGAACCATGAACCGCTCTTGTTGATGATGCCATACTCCACGCCGAGGTCGATTATCTCGCCCGACTTTGAGATGCCTTCGCCAAACATGATGTCAAACTCGGCACGCTTGAATGGGGGAGCCACCTTGTTCTTTACAATCTTGACGCGTGTGTGGCGTCCGAGTACATCCTCACCGTCCTTGATGGTGGTAGTGGGGCGTATGTCGACGCGTACCGATGCGTAGAACTTCAGCGCGTTACCGCCGGTAGTCGTTTCGGAGGGACCGAACATCTGGCCTATCTTGTCGCGGAGCTGGTTGATGAATATACAGGTGGTGTTGGTGCGCGATATGGTTCCGGTGAGCTTACGCATGGCCTGTGACATCAATCGGGCCTGGAGTCCCATGTTGCGGTCGCCCATGTCGCCTTCGATTTCGCTTTTGGGAGTGAGTGCTGCAACCGAGTCGATGACTATTATGTCGATCGCCGAGGAACGAATGAGCTGCTCGGTGATTTCGAGAGCCTGCTCTCCGTTGTCGGGCTGTGAAATGAGCAGATTATCGACATCGACACCGAGCTTCTCGGCATAGAAGCGGTCAAATGCATGTTCGGCATCGATGATTGCGGCTATTCCGCCACGTTTCTGAGCCTCGGCGATTGCGTGTATTGCGAGCGTGGTTTTACCTGACGATTCGGGGCCGTAGATCTCGGTGATTCGTCCGCGGGGGAATCCTCCCACACCGAGGGCGAAGTTCAATCCTATCGAGCCGGTGGGAATCACTTCGACATCCTCCACATTGTCGTCGCCGAGCTTCATGATGGCTCCGCGACCGAAGTTTTTGGCTATCTTCTCCATTGCCTGCGACAGGGCGTTGAGCTTGGCGGCTGCGGCTTCCTGTGCGGGGTCGTTTTTCTTTATTGTTGCTTTCTTGGGCTTTTCCATGTAGTGCTGAGTGTTTTTAAGGGTTTATGACTGTTGGCTTTCGGCGAGCAGCTTCATTATCTGCGCGGCGGCGTTTTTGGTGTCGACTTTGTTGATTATATGGGTCACGCGGTGGTCGGCATCGGTGATGAATGTCGTGCGCACGGTACCCATGTATTCGCGTCCGGCCATTTTCTTTTTCTGCCACACTCCGAATGCCTGGTTCAGCTCGGTCGACGGGTCGCTGATGAGGGTAAAGGGGAGTGAATATTTTTCGGCAAACTTTGCATGGCTTGCCGACGAATCCTTGCTGACTCCGATCACCTCGTAACCGAGATTGCGCAATGAGTCGTAGCCGTCGCGTAGCGAACAAGCCTCGGCCGTGCAGCCGGGGGTGTTGTCCTTAGGATAGAAATAGATTATCAGGGGCTTTCCGGCAAAGTCGGTTGACTTTACTTCCTGCCCTTGGGCATTGACTCCGAGGAGAGTGGGGATGGTGTCGCCTGTTTTCATTGTTGTCAAGTGTTTTTGTTGATTTACGATACAAAGATAGTGACTGCCTTGTGCCGAGATGCCGCCCATGACAGTTAAAAGTTGCTAATAAGCAGCATCGTTGGGCAGTACACAAAAAAAGATAGAGGGCAATAACTCCCGTGGAAGTCAGTGCCCTCGTTCAGGATTGAAAAATCGTTATACGGTGAGAATTTCTTTTTCCTTGGCGGCGAAAAGCTCATCGATTTTCTTGAGATACTTGTCGTGGAGCTTCTGAACCAAACCTTCGGCATCCTTCTCGACATCCTCGGGCATTCCGAGCTTCACTGCCTTTTTAAGACCGTCGATTGCATCGCGGCGAGCGTTACGTACCGATACCTTGGCGTTTTCAGCCTCGCTTTTCGACTGCTTCACGAGTGCTTTACGACGCTCCTCGGTAAGCGGCGGGATTGAGATGCGTATTACCTCGCCGTTGTTTTCGGGTGTGATTCCGAGTTCGGAATTGATGATGGCTTTCTCAATCTCCTTGAACATCGATTTTTCCCATGGAGTGATGGTGATTGTGCGGGCATCGGGCACGCTTACGTTGGCCACATTGGAAATAGGAGCTGCGCTTCCGTAGTATTCCACGCGGATTCCGTCAAGAATTTTGGGATTGGCTTTTCCTGCGCGAATGTGGGCAAGTGCTTCGTCAAGATATGCCACGGCCATTTCCATTTTTTCCTCGGCGGGGTCGAGGTAGGTCTTTACGTCGGTCATAGTTTTAATGATTTATGTAGTTATTGATTTTATTTTTAATACACGAGTGTGCCTATGGGCTCGCCGGCAAGCACCTTGGCAAGATTGCCCGGGCAGTCCATGTTGAACACGATTATGGGAAGGTGATTCTCCTTGCAAAGTGCGGTAGCGGTGAGGTCCATCACCTTTAGTCCGCGGGTGTAGACTTCATCGTAGGTTATTTCCGAGAACTTTTCGGCAGTGGGATCCTTCTCGGGGTCGGCGGTGTATATGCCGTCGACGCGGGTTCCTTTGAGCATAACCTCGGCCTCGACTTCGATTCCGCGCAGTGCCGAACCGGTGTCGGTAGTGAAGAAGGGGTTGCCGGTGCCACCCGATATGATGGCTACGGCTCCGTTGTTCATCGCCTCTATCGCACGCCACTTGCTGTAGTGCTCACCGATGGGAAACATGTTTATGGCAGTGAACACCTGTGCGGGTTGTCCTATTGCCACGAGGGCGCTGCTCAGCGCAAGGGAGTTGATTACGGTTGCGAGCATTCCCATCTGGTCGCCCTTTACGCGGTCAAAACCCTTTGACGCGCCCGAAAGTCCGCGGAAAATGTTGCCTCCTCCTATCACGATAGCTATCTGCACACCTTGTGATGCAATTTCCTTTATCTGCTCGGCATATTGGTTAAGGCGCACCGTGTCGATGCCGTGACCTTGAGTTCCGGCAAGTGACTCACCGCTAAGTTTCAGCAAAATGCGCTTATATTTTGTTCTCATAATTCGATAGTTTATGAATTTTAATTGTTTACTTTACAAAGATAATCAAGAGAATTGAAAAACAAAATTATAAGATGTTGAAATTTTCATTTAACGACACGATGAAGTTGTGTATGGCCGTTGTGCTGCTGGTGGGTTGTGCATCGGCCAATGCTGCCGTTACGCGCGATTATGATGCAATAGCCACAAAAGCGGCGCGATTTTTTCATTATCGCGAATGGACCAATGCTGCGGCAATGTACGAGCTTATGATAGAGGATAGTGCGAAAGTATGTGACACCTACGCCCATGCCATAGTGACGGCGGGGATGCGTAATTTGCCCGACTATGAGATGTCGCTTCTGGAGCGCGCCCAATCGCAGTTGATTCCGCTTGACTCGGTGTTTCAGGGTGTCAGGAGAGTGAGTTTCTCTATCGGTCAGTCGTCGTTATATGAGAATTTCCTTTTGCTTGTGAAGGAGCGTCAGCCTTGGCTCACCCGAAGCATCGAGAAGCAACTCCTGGGCTATTACGTGTTTCGATGTAACGCTCCCGAGATAATACGTTATAGCCGGATAATGCTGTCGGGGGCTCCCGACAATGTAGCCTTCATGAACAATCTGGCCTACGGATACATGCTTTCAGGCGATGAGGAGCAGGGCATAGCCACCTATAAGGAAATATTGAAGCTGCATCCCGATAATTATGACGCGCTGCTTGTGCTCGGCAACTATTACCGGCAGAAGGGCGACATGGCACAGTCGCGTGAATATCTGGAAAGAGCCCTGACAATAAAGGCTACGCCTTATGTGTCAGAGCTCCTTGGTATCGGTGTCGACAAGCACTGATCAGCGTGTCAAATCGTAGATCAACAATGGGATTTCGATGTTGTTGAGTGCCTTCTTGAAGTTGTTGGCTCCTGCTCCTATGGCAAATACGGGAACGGGATTGGCAGTGTGGTTGCCGCTTATGAAGCTTGTGCCTACATGTGAGTTGAACAGGTCAAACACCTTTACGGCAAACTGGTTGAAGTTGTTGTAAAGGGTTCTTTGGTCCTGACTTTCGCGAGCCACGATTGCCTTGTCAAAGAGCACCTGCAGGTCCTTGGTTTCATTTTCGGTGATGGGTACCGTGGTCCAGAATCCGAGTTTGTCGGAAAGGAATTTTTTCATTTCGTCCCATGACATTGACTCGTTGTTGCGAATGAGTGAGCGACAGTAGTCCGAGAATTTGTCCTTGCTTATGCGCTGTGAGTCGATGAGGTTCAGGTTTACTCTGTTGGTGCGGCTTCCGATTGCCATGCCGCCGGTGTCGTGGTCGGCAGTCACGATTATCAGTGTTTCGTCGGGGTGTTGCTTATAGAAGTCATAGGCCACCTTTATGGCATCCTGAAAGCTTAGTATATCCTTTATTGCAGCTCCGGCGTCGTTGGCGTGGGAAGCATGGTCTATTTCACCGTCCTCGACCATCATGAAGAATTGGTCGGGCGACTGCTTCATGAGGTGGTTGAGAGCGGCCTGAGTCATTTGAGCCACTGTCATTGCCCCCTGAAGTGAATCGACCGTATAGCCTATGGAGTTGTCGTTGCCTCGCTTGTCGGGGTCGGCGAGGAGCATAACGCGGTCGGAACCCAAGAGCGTAACGCTGTCGGGGTTGTGGGTTATTGCATATCCGGCTTTCTTAAGAGCGGAGTAAACCTCCTTGGCCTGTTCGGGTTTGCGCACCCCACGCAGGCTTGCTCCACCGAGGAAGTCGTAGCCCGATGCTGCAGCGTCAAGATTGATTTCATAGAACATGTTTCGGTCGACCTGATGGGCATAAAATGCCGCGGGGGTCGCATCGTCGGCGGCACATGACGATAGTACGGCCACGCCCCATCCGTCGTCCTTGAGTTTGCGTGCTATTGAGATGAGGGGGGTTATGGTGTCGGGAGCAAGACCTATGGTGTAGTTGCGTGTCTTGCTTCCGGTTGACAGTGCTGTACCGGCTGCGGCCGAGTCGGTGATGGGTGCCGATGCGGAGTAGGTTTGAGCCTGTGAAGCTACGGGAAACTGCATCATGAGCAGCGGAGTGTCGTTGCCGAGCACCATGCGGTTGTAGTACTGGGTGGTGTTTACATGGCCCATGCCCATACCGTCGCCGATGAAGTAGAACACATAACGTACTTTTGCGCTTACCGAGAGCGATGCAATCAATGTGATTACGCTTAGGATTATGTAACGTATTTTCATGAGTTGATAATTGATATTATTTATTGGTAATTATTTGTTGCCGTTGTTGCCGTTGTTGAATTTCAGCATGGGTTCGATGAAGTGACGGTCGTTGCTCAGTCGCGGCACCTTGCGCTGTCCGCCGAGCTTTCCGGTCGAGGCAAGCCATGAGTCAAAGAGTCCTTTTCGGGCTTCGATTACAGTGAGCGGGTCGAGGAAGAGTCCGTCGGTGCGTTTGGCCTGATAGTCGGAGTTCTCGGCCTGCAGGTTTTTGTCGAGGAGTGCGGCAAACTGATTCATGTCGGCCGGTCGGCGGTTGAACTCGATGAGCCACTCGTGACGGCCTCGGGTGTGGTCGCCGGCATAGACGGGAGCGGCCGTGTAGTTGGCTATCGAGCAGTCGAGATCATGGCATGTGCGGGCAATGGCTGCGTCGGCGTTATGCACCATAAGCTCCTCGCCGAATGCGTTGATGAAGTGCTTGACGCGTCCCGCGATGGTTATTTTGAGCGGCTCGACACTCTCTACGGTCACCGTGTCGCCGATTGCATAGCGCCACAATCCGTTGCACGATGTGATTGCCAGTGCGTAGGTGTGACCCGGCTCGACTTTCCATGCCGGAAGTGCCTCGGGGAACGGAATGCCGGTCTGGTCGATGGGGATGAACTCGTAGAATGTGGCGAGGTCGAGAAGCAGCATCATGGCGTGGTCGTCTATGTCGTTCTGGAGGGCGAAGAACCCTTCGGAGGCATTGTAGGTTTCGAGATAACGCATGCGCGACGGATCGGTTATTCGGGCATACTGTTCGCGATAGGGTTCAAAAGATATTCCTCCGTGGAAAAATACTTCGAGATTGGGCCACACATCGTGAATGGTGTCGGCTCCGGCTTGCTCGATGATGTTCTTTATGACGGTCATGAACCAAGAAGGCACACCCGATATGTTGGTGATGTTTTCGTGCATCGAGGCCTTGACAAGCGCCGGAAGCTTTTCGTTCCACTCCTTCATGAGTGCGACACGCTTGGATGGCACTCTCACGAGATTGACCAACGGGTTTATGCGGTCGATGAGGTTGGCCGATAGGTCGCCTACCACAACTCCGCGGGGAAGCGTCAGCTCGTTGGCGTAACTTCCTCCGAGAATGAAGCTTTTTCCGTCGAATATGCGGCTGTCGGGGTAAAGGCTGAGGTAGTGTGCCACGACATCAAATCCACCGCGATAGTGGGTAAGCTTGAAGGAGTCGGCCGTTATGGGGATGTATTTGCTCTTGCCGTCGGAGGTGCCCGACGACTGTGCGAAATGTGTCGTAGCTCCGGGCCACAGGATGTCACGCTCTCCTTGTATCATGCGCTCTACGCTGTGACGCATGTCGGGGTATTCGATTACGGGCACTTTGGCGGCAAAATCCTCGTAGGCCGACATGGCGTCAAATCCGTAACGGCGGCCTGTTTCGGTGCGTGACGCGCGACTCAGAAGCCATGACAGCTGTTTGCGCTGTACAGCTTCGGTGTGCGTGGCGTTGTAGCGGGCTGCCTTTACGCGTTGCATGAAAATCGGCTTGATCAATGAGGTGACACTCATACTAAATTTTCAGACTATTTCAACAAAGGTACGGTAAATTTGTTTAAATTCTATAAATTTGCACTAATTTAAACTTTTTACACAACAATAATGACCAAGACCAAGACATTCCTTCTTAGCCTCGTTATGGCATTCTTAGCTGCAGGACTCTCTTCATGCGATGATGTGGAATACGACCCCGCCGATGCCCCGTTCCTGGGTTCATGGATTCAAGATAGCGGAGCCACCGGATTCACTTTCTTCTCCAACGGTTCGGGCTACTACACCAACTATTATGACGGCGATGTCGTCGAATTCACATGGGACTATGATGACTGGTATCTGAATATCTACTTCATTGAGGACGAATGGAACTATCAATGGGACTTTACTCCTGATATGGAGCTTGAGCTATACGATACATATACATCCCAAACGATTTACTTCTATCCTATTTAGCCGCAGGGATATCCTTGCGGAATGCCGCGCGACGGCGATGCTGTCGGCGCTCGAAGTATTGCCATTGCAGCTGTACGTTCTCGTTGTCGGCCAACTCCGGGTTGCTTTCGGCCCAGCGGTATCCGTTTTTGATGTAGACGGGAAGCAAGTCGGCGAAAAGTAGTGCGTTAACTCCTTTGCTCTGATATTCGGGCTTGATGGCCACGAGCAGCAGGTCGACAACATCGTTGTGCATGTACATGGCTTTAAGCAGATGAATCCATCCTGTAGGCAATAGCCTTCCACGCCCTTTCTGCAAAGCGCGTGACATCGAGGGAATAGAGATGCCTACCCCTATGAGCTTGTCGTTGCTGTCGACGATGAGGCACACATTCTCAAGGCGAAGTATGGGGAGATATATGTCGATGTAGTATTCAATTTGCCTCTGTGACAGCGGTGAGTAACCGTAGAGCTGGTCGTAGGCTTCATTTATAAGCTCAAACAGCGCCATCCCGTACTCCTCCTTGATTTTCTTGGCCGATGTGTACTTGATGGTGCGCACGCCATATTTCTTTTTCACGATTTCGGCTACACGCAGCATCTTCTCCGGTATTTTATCGGGAACAGTCATGCGGTACTCCACCCACTCGGCATCCTTGTGAAAGCCCATGCGCTCCATGTGTTGGGGATAGTAGGGATAGTTGTAGATGGTGGCCATGGTGCCGAGCTCTTCAAATCCCTCGGTCAACATTCCTTCATGATCCATGTCGCTGAATCCCATCGGTCCCACCATGGATGTGAGTCCCTGGCTGCGACCCCATTCGGCAAGCGCGTCAAACAATGCATCGACCACCTCTTTGTCATCGATGAAATCGAGAAATCCGAATCGCAAATCACGCTTTCCGGTGCGTTCGTTGACAACGGTGTTGATTATGCCGGTTATTCGTCCCACTGGCTTTCCGTCACGATAGGCCATCCATGACTTTGCTTTGCAATAGTCGAATGCCGGATTCTTGTCGGGCGACAAAGTTTCGACATCGTCCATTATCAACGGCGGCACATAGTAGTCGTTGCCCTTGTAGAGGTCGATTCCGAATTTTGTATATTTTTTCAGATTGCTTTTAGTCGGGGTTATTTCGCGTATTTCTACAGCCATATATATGTTTTATAGTCGTTTTCAGTAATGTTATTTATCCTGTGAAGCTTGGTCGGTCATAACCTGCTCAATGTTTTGTTGAGGGGTGGTGTAGGCCTCTGACTTGGGACGGCGTATGTTAAGCCATGCAAGAATCACGATCATTGTCGCCATAAATGCAATGAGCAGGATGTATAGCTGATTGCTAGAACGATGTTCAAGTGCGAGATGCAGATCTTGAACGTCGTTATAGCGCTTCTTTGGATCGGGGTCGGTGCAACGTTGTGCTATCTTGCGCAGGGCAGGATATTTTGTGTCGATGTTGTCGAGCGACTCGTTAAGCACAAGACCGTAATTGTATATGTCCTCCGACGCATCGGCGGGTTCGAGATGACGGAGCTGGTCAAATCCAACATCAATAAGTTTCAGATTGCCGATGTTTTCGGTGAAAATGATTGTTTCGGGGCGTATCGGATGGTGTACGATATGGTTGGTCTGTATGTACTCCATCGCATCGACGAGCTCATGCCGCAGCTTGTCTATTATCGCCGGGGTAACCTTGCCTTCATTGATGAGCTTGCGCAGTGAATCGCCGTAGACATCATCGGTGATTATGCATCGTCCGAGTCCGGGTACATCCTCGAAATCGTTAATCATTACGATACTCGGATGGGAAAGATTGTAGCGCACATCAAACTCCTTTTCAATCATGGCCTGAAATTCCGGCTTGTCGGCAAATTCCGGTTTTAGCGTCTTAAGCATTACCCATTTGCCGTGCTTTTTAGCAGTGTACACGAGATAATACTCCTCTTCCCATTCGGGAAGCAGAGTTATTTCAGTCCATTTTTCGGTATTCGGTGCCGGGGGGTCTATGTTCTTGCTCATTCAAAAGTTAAACTTTAATTGGCAAAAATACAAAAGCTTTTTATACTACAGAGGATAATGAATGAAAAAAATAGCCCGGTTAACTTTTTATAGTAGTCAACCGGGCTATGTTGTGACGGTGCAATCACACTTTAGCGTTACATTTTGCGGATTTTTATTCCCGACAGATAGGGATTTAAATTGTTGAGGCCCGGAATCCTGTATATACAATTTAAAGGACTCCGAGCCTCTTTATTGGTTGGGATGGATAGTGAGCGGGATGATTAGAGATACTTGTCCTTATAGGATAGCTTCACATCGTTGACATATTGCTTTATGTGCTGCTCCTCCGACTTGGGGCACACGAGCAGCACATCGCCTGCATCGGCCACAATATAGTCATGCAATCCGTTCACGACAACGAGTTTGTCGCCCGGCACGGCGAATATGTTGCCTGAAGAGTTGTAGGCGAGAACTTGGCAGTTCTGAACCACATTTGAGTCGCGGTTCTTGGGCGAATTATCATATAGGGCGCTCCATGTGCCAAGATCCGACCAGCCGAAGTTGACACATTCCACGTAAACGTTGGAGGCGCGTTCCATTACGGCGTAGTCGATGGATATGTTGACACATCCTGGAAATTCACGTTGAATGAAGGCATTCTCTTCGGGAGTACCGAATGTAGCCAGTCCGTTGTCAAAGGTCGATGTGAGGTCGGGAGCGTAATTGTGCAGTGCCTCCAGTATTGACTTTACACTCCACAGGAATATTCCCGAGTTCCAGAAAAATTCGCCGCTCTCGACAAACACCTTTGCCAAATCGATGTCGGGTTTCTCGGTAAATGTTTTTACCTTCAGTACATCATCCTCGACAGGGCGTCCGATTTGAATGTATCCGTAGCCGGTTTCAGGACGCGTAGGCTTTATGCCGAGGGTGAGGAGAGCGTCATGTTTCTCCACAAAGTTGAATCCGAGCCTGATTGACTTTTCAAATTCAGCGTCGCGGGTAATGAGATGGTCGCTCGGTGTAACGATCATTGATGCCTGAGGGTCGCGGGCTGCGATGTGGTAGGCGGCCCAGGCAATGCAGGGTGCTGTGTTTCGACGGGCCGGTTCAAGAAGAATCTGGTCGTCGTTAAGTTCGGGAAGTTGTTCTTTCACCAGCGGTGCGTAGTGGCTGTTGGTGACGATTATGATGTTTTCCTTAGGTACTAACGGCGATATTCGGTCGTAACTCATTTGGAGAAGAGAGCGACCGGTGCCGAAAAAGTCGATAAATTGTTTAGGACGGTCAGTACGGCTATATGGCCAAAAGCGGCTGCCGATACCGCCACACATTATCACGCAATATCTGTGATTGTCGGTCATGATATAAAAATTTGGTATTCGATTTTGCTAAGTTAGTAAATTTATCACTAACGGCAATTTTAAGTGTGTTCAAAATTACAATAGATTCTTAACTTTTGTTAAAAGGCAACATGAATCCATAGTCCCCCGTGCTCCGAAATCAATTCGACATGCGGGAGTTGCGACAGTATCTCCATGAGCCGCCGATTGTCGTCGATGTTGCCTGTAGTTATGTCGGCCGCCCGACCGCTCAGGTGATAGGAGCGTTTCGCGCCGCCTACCATGGAGTTAAGCCTCGGGCGCCGATAGCCGCTGTTGACGATTATAGGTTTCTGCAGCAGGTTTCGCGCAGGGTCGAGAACATTGTCGATGAGGCGCTGCATGTTCAGCACCGCTTCGGGAGGGGGAGTGTTGTCAATGTCATGGCGCAGTGCGGTGGAGCTTCGTGAGAGCTCGGCGATGGTGAAGTGGCTTACGGCTTCTTTGGCTTTTAACGGAGTGGCTATCTCCATTGTGGCTATTACGGCGATGGGAATGTGTGTTTTCATTGCAGGACAGTAGTTGGTGGTTGTGCCTGCAAAGATAGTGTGGGGGATGCCTCGATTTCACCCCATAATGTCGCGAAGCTACAATGAGGTCATTGAATCGAGCAATTCCTGTGCGGTGAGGTCGAGAATCGGATGCCGCCAATCGGGCCAGAGCAGCGCGAGAGGACGCAGTACAAACTCCCTTAGGTGCATGCGGGGATGTGGAAGCGTCAGTGATTCGGAGTCGATTATGAGGTCGTCGTAGGCTATGAGGTCGATGTCGATTATGCGGTCGACATAGTTGCCGCTCCCGTCGCGATGCGATGCCGAGGATATCGACTTCTCTATGTCGAGCAGCGACTTGAGCATTTTTTCAGGTGGCATGGAGGTCATGGTCACGATGCCCATGTTCATGAATCGGTTGGACGACTCGTAGCCCCACGGGTCGCTTTCGATGATGGGCGAGCGCCTTGCGGGAGAGCCGCATAAATGCTCAATCAGGGCGACCGCCCTGCCGATTGCAGTTTCGCGATCGCCCTGATTGGAACCTATGTTTATGTAGACTTTATGCAAGAGATCAGAGTTGCTTCTTTACTTCAACTTCCTCAAACGCTTCAATGAAGTCGCCTTCCTGAAGGTCGTTGTAGCCTGCGATGCTTAGACCGCAGTCATAACCGGTAAGCACTTCCTTTACATCGTCCTTGAAGCGTTTCAGTGAGCCGAGCTCGCCGGTGTAGCGCACGATACCTTCGCGAATCAGGCGCACCTTGCAAGAACGCTTGATTTTTCCTTCACGCACGATTGCTCCGGCGATTGTGCCCACCTTGGAGATGTGGTAGGTCTGCAATACTTCGGCGGTACCGAGCACCTCTTCCTTAAGCTCGGGTGCAAGCATTCCGGCCATTGCGTCCTTGACCTCCTCGATGGCTTGATAGATAACCGAATAGAGTCGTATTTCAACGCCTTCACGCTCGGCGGCACGACGGGCGGCCTGTGAGGGACGCACCTGGAAGCCGATGATGATCGCATCGGATGCCGCAGCAAGAGTGACATCGCTTTCCGAAATCTCGCCCACAGCCTTGTGAAGCACGTTGATCTGTACCTCTTCGGTCGAAAGCTTGATGAGTGAATCGGACAGGGCCTCAATCGAACCGTCGACATCGCCCTTGACGATGATGTTGAGCTCGTGGAAGTTGCCTATGGCGCGACGACGGCCAATCTCCTCGAGGGTTGTACGCTTATTGGTGCGTAGTCCGAGTTCGCGCTGAAGCTGTTCGCGCTTGTTGGCGATTTCGCGGGCTTCCTGCTCGGTGGCCATTACATTGAATGTGTCGCCTGCGGTGGGTGCTCCGTTAAGACCGAGTACAAGTGCGGGAACTGCCGGACCGGCCTCCTTTATGCGCTGGTTACGCTCGTTGAACATAGCTTTCACCTTTCCGAAGTGAGTTCCGGCAAGGATTATGTCGCCAACGTGGAGAGTTCCGTTCTGTACAAGCACTGTGGCCACGTAACCGCGACCCTTGTCGAGCGACGACTCGATGATTGAGCCTGTTGCGGGACGGTCGGGATTGGCTTTAAGGTCGAGCATTTCAGCTTCAAGGAGCACTTTCTCCATGAGTTCGTCGACTCCGAGGCCCTTCTTGGCCGAGATGTCCTGCGACTGGTATTTTCCGCCCCAATCCTCAACGAGGTAGTTCATGGCTGCGAGCTCCTCCTTGATTTTGTCGGGATTGGCGGTGGGCTTATCAATCTTGTTGATGGCAAATACTATAGGTACGCCTGCTGCCGATGCGTGGTTGATGGCCTCAACGGTCTGGGGCATCACGTTGTCGTCGGCTGCGACGATGATAATACACAAGTCGGTGACCTTGGCTCCGCGGGCACGCATGGCGGTAAACGCTTCGTGACCGGGTGTGTCAAGGAATGTAACGCGTCGGCCGTCGCCGAGCTTGACATTGTAGGCTCCGATGTGCTGGGTTATACCTCCGGCCTCGCCTGCAATCACGTTGGCGTTGCGGATGTAGTCGAGCAACGAGGTTTTACCGTGGTCAACGTGTCCCATTACGGTGACAATCGGCGGACGGGTGGTAAGGTTGTCCTCATCATCCTCTTCCTGATGTATGGCTTCAACCACTTCGGCTGAAACGTATTCGGTCTTGTAGCCAAACTCCTCGGCCACAATGTTTATGGTTTCGGCATCAAGGCGCTGGTTTATCGACACCATTACGCCGAGATTCATGCACGTTGCTATTACGTTGTTGATGGGTACATCCATCATTACAGCGAGGTCGTTGGCTGTAACAAATTCAGTGAGCTTCAGCACCTTGCTCTCGGCTGCTTCCATTTCGGCAGCTTCGCGCTCGCGTGACTGGAAGGCCTCGCGTTTTTCCTTACGCCACTTCGCGCCTTTCTTCTGGCCTTTGTCCTTGTTGGTGAGGCGTGCAAGCACTTCTTTTACCTGCTTCTGAACATCCTCCTCATTGGCTTCGGCGTGGATGGGTCGCTTGTTGCGCTCCTTGGATTTGGGCGCTCTTTCGCGTTCACGGTCGCGGTCGCGATCTCTGTCACGCTCACGGTTGCGTTCGTGGCGAGAACCTCCCCCTTGTCCTTTTTCCGAATCACCGCCACGCTGTGAGGGCTGCTGGTTGGATGTCTTTTCGATGTCGACCTTCTCCTTACCGATGCGACGGCGCTTTTTGCGGTCGCCCGACTGCTGTGCACCGGCACCACCCTGAGCGTTCTGGGCTGCACGATCCTTGGCTATACGCTCGTTGCGGCGCTCTTCCTTGCTCTTTTTCTTGGGGCGAGTCTGCTGATTGATTGCCGACAGGTCGATTTTCCCGATTACGTTGAGCTGAGGGCCTGAAACGGTGCGTTCCATTGTAAACACATCGTCGGAGGCTGCGGGCTCATCCTGAACCGGCTCCTTCTGGGGCTGAGGTTTGGGCTCTTCCTTTGGCGCGGGAGCTTCGGCCTTTTTCACCTCGGGCTTTACTTCGGCACGAGGCTCCTGAACGGGCTTTGCAGCGGGTTCGGGTTTTTCGGGCTTGGGCTCGGCTTTAGGCTGGGGCTTGGGTTCAGGCTTCGGTTCTGCCTTGGGCTCGGGCTTGGGCGTTTCTACAACCTTAGGCTCGGGCTTGATTACCTCGGGCTTGGGCTGAGGCTTGGGCTCGGGTTTGGGTTCAACCTTGGGTTCGGGCTTGGGAGTTTCTACGGCCTTGGGCTCGGGCTCCGATTTCTTTACGGGCTTGCCGTGAGCGTCAAGGTCGATGTGTCCCACCACTTTGGGCTTGATTGTGGTTGTGGGGATTTTTATCTCCTTAGCCTCGGGCTCGGCTTTGGGTTCGGGTTTTACCGCTCTCTCTTTCTGGCGGTCGGACGAGAGCTTCTCCGACTTGCTCTTTTGAGCTTTATCGCTGCTGTAAGCCGCTACCAACAGGTTGTAGGCATCCTCATCGATACGTGAATTGGGATTCATGTCGATGTTGATGCCCTTGGATTGAAGAAATTCAATTACTGTGGGAAGGGCAATGTTTAAATCTTTTGCTACTTTGCTTATCTTTATTCTCGCCATATATGTGAAAAGGGGGTTGTCGAAATTTAGTCTTCAAATTCAGCCTTGAGGATGGAAATCACCTGATCAACGGTGTCCTCTTCAAGGTCGGCCTTCTCGATGAGAAGGTCACGCGGCATTGCAAGCACGTTTTTGGCGGTGATGCAGCCGATGTTCTTGAGTGCGTCGATGACCCATCCGTCGATTTCGTCCTTGAACTCGTCGAGATAGATGTCATCGTTGAACTCCTCGCCGGTGTCGCGATATACATCGATTACGTAGCCGGTGAGTTTTGAAGCGAGCTTGATGTTAAGTGCGCCCTTACCGATTGCAAGAGGCACTTCCTCGGGACGGAGGAACACTTCGGCGCGTTTCTCCTCGGTGTTGAGCCTGATCGACGATATCTTGGCGGGGCTGAGAGCTCGCTGTATGAATAGTTCGGGATTGGATGTATAGTTGATTACATCGATGTTTTCGTTGCGCAATTCACGCACGATGCCGTGGATGCGTGAGCCCTTGACACCTACGCATGCTCCTACGGGGTCGATGCGGTCGTCGTAGCTCTCTACGGCTATCTTGGCGCGTTCTCCGGGGATGCGTGCCACGGCGCGTATGTTGATGAGGCCGTCGTGTATTTCAGGAACCTCAAGCTCAAAGAGGCGGCGCAGGAATTCGTCGGATGTGCGCGATACGGTGATGCGGATGTTGTTGTTCTTGTTGTCGACGCGAAGGATGACGGCGCGCACTGTTTCGCCTTTGCGGAAAAAGTCGCCGGGGATGGCTTCGCTCTTGGGGAGAAGGAGCTCGTTTTCCTCTGAGTCGATGAGGAGGGTTTCTTTGCTCCAGGTCTGATAAACTTCGCCTGACACGAGGTCGCCTTCACGGCCCTTGAACTGTGAATAGATGGCCTCTTTCTGCAAGTCGAGAATCTTGGACTGAAGAGTCTGGCGAAGGTTCAGGATTGCGCGGCGGCCGAATTTCTCGAATATGATCTCGCGGGTGTGCTCTTCGCCGATCTCCACTTCGGGGTTCTGGTCGGCGCGTGCATCGCTGAGCGAGATTTGGGTATAGGGATTCGTCACCTCTCCGTCGGGGACAACTTCGAGGTTCTGGAATATCTGTACGTCGCCCTTGTCGGGGTTCATGATTACATCGAGGTTTTCATCGGTGCCAAACATCTTGGCCAACACATTGCGAAATGACTCCTCAAGCACGGAGATCATCGTTGTCTTGTCGATATGCTTAAGCTCCTTAAATTCGGCAAATCGTTCCACCATGTTGGTGGTTTCCTCTTTCTTAGCCATAGGGGTAATCTTATTTGAATTGTATTAAATATTTCACGTATTTGTTATCGGTAAATTTCATTTTCAAAGGCTCGTTCACGATGACGGGGCGTTTTTGTCCGGGCTCCTTGACCTTGCGGGGCACCTCGATGGTGAAGTCGTCGTCGCCCACCTCGGTAAGCACGCCTTTGAGCTTGCGGCCGTCGCCGGTGAGCACTTCCACCTCGTTGCCGATGTTTTTTACATATTGGCGGCGTATCTTGAACGGTGAGGTCAGTCCTGCCGAACCCACCTCAAGCTCGTAGTCCTCGACATCGCGGTCAAATGTTTCCTCGATGCGGCGGGTAAGATCGGCGCAGGTGTCGATGTCGACTGCCGTGTCGCTGTCAAGCTCCACGATTATTGATTTGTCGGGCTTCACCTGTACCTCTACGAGAAATACATCGGTATCGGCTATCGCCTCTTGGATGGTGTCGATAAGTAATTGCTTGTCTATCATCGTGAGATTGTTGAGTGAGAATTACATAAACAATCAGAGGGGACTGTCGCCCCCTCTGGTTGTCGAATCTATTTGCAAAGATACGATTTATTTATGCGATATGCAACTATACGGTTTTTGAGGAGTGGCGCATTACCGACTTATATTGAATTTTTAATAAATATTAACTTTAGTCAGGCGCGTTTGATATCTGCTTATGCCTTCTTGCGGTTGAGCCGGCGGCGCGTGAATATCGAGGTGACGGTCGATGTGAGCCACCCTATTAATGCCACGAGGGCGAGCACTGCAAGCAGGTCGATCCACTCGACGCGCACAGGGTAGGTGTCGATCGACATTGCGTCGTGATTGCCTCCGAGCTTGATGAATCCTCCCCACTGCTGAGCGAGGCTGAGGATGACTCCGGCGATGATGCCTATGACTCCTCCAAGGAGCGATATGAGCCATCCTTCGAGCAGGAATATTCGGGCTATGGTGTTACGTGACGCTCCGAGGGAATAGAGGGTGCGTATGTTGTCGTCCTTCTCGATGACGAGCATCGACAGTGTGGATATGACATTGAACGATGCTATGATGAGGATGAATGCGAGCAACAGGAAGGTTATCCACTTTTCGATGGCTATCATCCTGAACGATTCCTCTTGCTGGGCCATGCGGTTTTTCACCTTAAAGTCGGGGCCTAACGCATCGCGTAACCGCGATGCGGTCGATTCGATGTTGTCGTCGGCTTTGATTTCAAGTGCTGTGGCTTCAGTGGTGTAGTCGAGAAGTTTTCGCGTGACATCTATAGGCACGATTATAAGGTCGGTGTCATATTCGGGCTGCTCGACCTGAAACACTCCGCCCACAAGCAGCGAGTCGGCGCGGAACGAGCTTGCCGGATTGGCGGGATTTATCCTTCCCGTGCGTTTGGGCGCGTAAAGCATCAGCTGCTGTTCAAATCCGGGATGTGCCTCAAGGCTTATGGCGGCACCTACGCTCAGTGTAGCGAAATCGCCGAGGTCGTCCTCGGTCAGCAGGAAGTCGCCGTCGTCCTTCACTATGTCACGTATGCCGGTCAGTATGTCATAGTCTGGTGTTACGCCTTTAAGGGTCACGGGCATCTGGTGAGGCCCGTAGATGGCGAGCGCCCGCTCCTCGATTGTGGGAGCTGCCGTCATGACACCCTCGACATTGGCTACGACGGCACACAGCGAGTCGGCATCGGCTATGGCCTTTCCCCGCACTGGCTCTATGCGCAGGTCGGGCGACAGCTGTGATATCTTCTCTGATGCGAGGTCGGTGAATCCGTTGAACACCGAGAGCACGCACACAATGGCCATAGATGCCAGAGCCACCCCGGTCACCGAAATGAGGGAGATGACATTGACTGCACTGTGGGTTTTCTTGGAGAAAAGGTATCGTAAGGCGACTCGGAGTGTAAACATTTACTGCTCGGGCTGTTGTGTGGGCTTCTGGTCTTCCTTGTGGTCCTTTGCCAGGAGGTTGTCGATGTTTTCAAGATAGTCGAGCGAGTCATCGAGATGGAAAGCGAGCTCGGGTGTCTTGCGCAACTGGTAGCGCACCTTCTGGGCCAGCTCGTAGCGTATCGTCTTCGCGCTGCGGTT
Organism: Muribaculum sp. NM65_B17; assembly: GCF_004793735.1. NCBI lineage: Bacteria > Pseudomonadati > Bacteroidota > Bacteroidia > Bacteroidales > Muribaculaceae > Muribaculum > Muribaculum sp. NM65_B17. The sequence goes on along the minus strand of NZ_SRYY01000004.1, from coordinate 4,702 downwards.
GATGCTTTCGAGCATTTCGGCGGCTTTGTCCGACGGGAATACCGACAGGTAGGCTCGAGCTATGCTTAAGTCGGGCGACACGCGCACTGCGCTCACCGACACGATGACGCCGTGGGTTTTGGCTGTCTGCTGACGGAATATTTCACTCAGCTCCTTCTGAAGGAGTCGTGCTATTTTTGCTTGACGGGTTGATTCCATGATTATATACTGTTTTTGGTTGAACTTCTTATAATGAATAACGCTCGTGACTGCTGCAATGTTAGCTGTCGATGTGGGATTGGCGTTGCGCTGACGGCTTCTTATATATTATGGTCAAGCCGTCGCGCAGAGGTAACATTACTTTTTCCACACGGTCGTCGGCGGCAACGAAGTCATTGAACGAGAGGATGCCGACGGTCTGTGCGTCATGTGCGCTTTTGTCGGCCACTTTGCCATACCATAACGTGTTGTCGGCGATTATGAATCCGCCGTCGTTGACATGTGGCAGCACGAGGTTGTAGTAGTCGAGATAGTTGCGCTTGTTGGCGTCGATGAACACAAGGTCCCACTTGCCTCCGAGCGACGGCACTATCTTTTCGGCATCGCCTATGTGCAGGTGTATCTGACCGGCTTGAGGCGATTCGTCAAATTGTTGGCGTATGAAATCCTCGAGCTCGTCGTTTATTTCCACCGTGTGCAGTTCGGCGCCTCCCGGCATCCCTTCGGCGAAGCATAGCGCCGAGTAGCCGGTGAATGTGCCCAGCTCAAGCACGCGCTTCGGCTTTATCATGCGTGTGAGCATCTTTAGGAGTCTTCCCTGAAGATGCCCCGAACACATATTGGCGTAGAGGCACATCACGTGTGTGTCGCGGTTGAGCTTCTGCAGGTGCGCTGGTTCCTGGTCGATGTGCGACAATATGTATTCGTCGACTGTCAATTGCATGTGTTGGCTTCTTCAAGATTAGGTAGTTCAAATGACGAGTAGTTCTCGATTATTTTCCCTACGCGGTTGATTTCAAGGAACGATGTGCCGTGACCTTCGCCGAATGATCCTCCGAGATAGGCTATGTCGTCCTCGCGGGTGAGCAAGCCGGCTTCAATCAGGTGCTCAAGCCCGGTTATTAGGTATCGGCGCGATGATTCGGCGCGATGCTGGTGCATGGCTATTACTCCATAGGATAGGGCGAGTAATCTTACCACATGCTCGTGATGGCATATTGCGAGGGTGGGGTAGCTGCCGCGGTAGGATGATATGTAGCGTGCCGTGCGCCCGGTGTAGCTGTCGGTTATTATGGCTTTGGTGCCGAGTGTTGCCGATGAGGCTACCGCCTGTCGCGAAAGAAACGATGTGACATCGGCTTCGACTGTCGGGGTGATGCGTGTGTTGGCAAGCGATTTTTCGACTTCGTAGGCTACTCTCGACATTGTGGCTATCGCCTCTACGGGATATTTGCCATAGGCCGTTTCGCCGCTGAGCATGAGGGCGTCGGTGTGCTGGTTTACTGCATTGGCAATGTCGCTCACTTCGGCGCGTGTCGGGCGCGGGCTGTTTATCATCGAGTGAAGCATTTGCGTGGCCACTATCACCGGCTTGTGTTTGAGAATGCACTTGTTGATGAGCGAACTTTGTATGCCGGGGATTCGCTCGGCGGGTACTTCGATGCCAAGGTCGCCGCGGGCTATCATGATTCCATAGGAGGCGTCGAGGATCTCGTCGAAGTTGTCGATGCCTTCCTGGTTCTCTATCTTGGCGATTATCTTTATGCTGCTGTTGCGTGAGTCGAGTATTTCCTGGATGTCGCGTATGTCCTGTGCGCTGCGCACAAATGAATGTGCGATGAAGTCGAGCCCGAGGTCTACGGCATATCCTATGTTGGTGCGGTCGCGCTCGGTGAGCGACGGCAGGTTTATGCTCGCTCCCGGTATGTTGACGCTCTTGCGCGAACCGAGTTCGCCTCCGTTCTGCGCTGTTGCGTATATTTGGTATCCGTCGATGCTGTCGATGAGGAAGTCGAGCTCGCCGTCGTCGATTAGCAGGTGCATTCCGGGGCGGATGTCGTTGGCGATGTTGGAGTAGGAGAGGTATATGGTGTCATTGTCGGTGGTGCCGTTGGGGTCGCCGATGAATGTCACTTTGTTGCCGGCCGAGAACGACAGCGTAAGGTCGTCCTTGTTGGTCGTAGTGCGTATCTCAGGCCCTTTCGTGTCCATTAGTATCGCTATCGAAGGTGACACTGCGCGAACATTGTCGACTATTCGGCGGAAACCTTCAAGCTGGAGGTGTGCCGAATTCATTCTCACGACATTGAGGCCGTTGTCGTAGAGCGACTGAATGAACGGTATGTCGCATCGACGGTCCGATATGGTGGCTACTATTTTTGTAAATTTGTTCATTGTAGAGTGAATTATAGGATTTTGAAAAAAATATGCGTGACACAGCTTCGGCATTATTGCCGGCTGTTCAAGAGGTGTTCCAACGCAAGTCGGTAGCTGTCGAGCCCGAAGCCTGCGATGACTCCGCGGCACACTCTCGATATCATTGAGTGGTGACGCACCTCTTCTCGCGCGTGTACATTACTTATATGTACTTCTATCACCGGCGCATTAATGGCTGATATGGCATCGGCTATGGCGAGCGAGGTGTGGGTGTAGGCTCCGGCATTGAGCACCACGCCGTCGGTTGCTCCGAATCCCACTTCGTGGAGCTTGTCTATGATGTCGCCCTCGTGGTTGCTTTGGAAGTATGCTATGTCGACCTGCGGATATCTGTTGCGCAACTCCTCCAGATAGGAGTCAAATCCTTTTGAACCGTATATTCCGGGTTCTCTGATTCCGAGCAGATTCAGATTGGGGCCGTTGATTATGGTGATGTTCATGTCGAAATTGTTTTTGCTCATTAAGCGTTTACTCATGCAAAGTTACTAATTATCGGTGAATTTTCATCAAAATCACCGTTAGCTATACATTAATATATTATTATGTAGCGATATTATCTGCATGGAGGTTGCTTTTTGCATGGTAAAGTTGGCGCGATTGCGTGAAATGTTATATATTTGTGATATGTTTTCATGTCTGATTTTAATTGAAAATACATAATCATTATCATGCGTCGACTAATATTCATATCCTTTTTTGCACTGATTGTGGCATTAAATGCCGTGGCCGGTAAGCGTGACGCTTCGTCTGATTCCGATAAGCAATATCTTATCGTGGGTGTCGCCTTCTATAATTTGGAAAACCTGTTTGACACGATAAATGCCAACGGCAAGTATGACCTTGAGTTTTCGCCTCAAGGTGCCCGCAAGTGGGATAGCGACAAATATTGGAAAAAAGTCAACAACCTTGCGCGAGCCATATCGGCCATGGCTACCCCCGAAACTCCGCTCGGTCCTGCCATAATAGGCATCAGCGAGGTTGAGAACCGCAGCGTTGTTGAGGATCTTGTGAAGGCTGTCGACAATCGTCTTGCCGAGGAGGGGCGCGACCCGTGGGGATTGCAGATTGTACACCATGAGTCGCCCGACCTTCGCGGTATTGATGTGGCGTTGCTATACAATCCGCTCTATTTTGCCGTTGAGAATGTCACGGCTCACACTCTCGTGATTCCCGACAACCCCGATTTCCGCACTCGCGATCAGCTGTGCGTTACCGGCTCATTGCTTGACAAGCCCATGAGCTTTATTGTCAACCACTGGCCTTCGCGCCTTGGCGGACAGGATGAGTCGAGCTACCTGCGTGAGGCTGCCGGCGAGCTGTCGAAGCACATTGCCGATTCGCTTTGGACCGTAAACCCCGATCAGGGTGTAATCGTGATGGGCGACTTGAACGATGATCCGTTCGACAAGTCGTGTGCCAAGTCGCTCGGTGCTGTGCGTGACATGAAAAAAGCCAAGCCTCACGGATTCTATAACCCGTTCTGGCGTGTGCTCGATCACGGTGTCGGCACATTGGCCTATCGTGGTAAGTGGAATCTGTTTGATCAGATTATACTCTCGGGAAATCTTGTCGACGGCGAGGATGTGGGGCTGCAGTATTGGAAATGCACCGTGTTTAACAAGCGATTCCTGCGCACGCCTTCGGGTCAATATAAGGACACTCCGTTGCGCACTTATTCGCGAGGCGAATTTCTGAACGGCTATTCCGACCATTTCCCTACCGAGATTTTTCTCCTTCGTGAGGTGACTGAATGAAAATATAATTAGTCTGTCGATTTTTTTTGCGACACAAATATTTAGAAAAGATGACTCTGCTTTCAATGCACGGTCATCTTTTTTTCGTGTTCTGCAGGTGTTGATTCCCAGGCGATTGCGGATTTGTTTGGGATTTTGATTGAAAAAAGTGGCGAAAAAATTTGGCGGTTACGGACAAAGGGTGTAACTTTGCACTCGCTTTTGAGAAAGCGGTCATCCGGCGGAGGCCGGGACGCTCCGGAAGGGCGGCAACAAAATTTTGAACAAAAAGTTTGCGGGAATGAAAAAAACGTTGTAACTTTGCAACGCTTTTCCCGGAAAGCCCGAGAGAGCGAGGACATTGAAATTATTACAATAGACAAGAAGTAGTACAAGAGAAGGGTCATGTTAAACATGATTGCCACTCTGTCAATTCTGCGATAGCACAACACTCCGGCCAGGGGGTCGAGATGGAAGCGTTTCCGTCAAGACACAGAAAAAAAATAAGAAAAAAGATACAAACAACGAAGAGTTTGATCCTGGCTCAGGATGAA